>JBKPCR010000509.1:0-7414 GCA_046727435.1 bacterium
CCCGGATGGGAAGGTGCTGGCGACGGCGAGTGCTGACAAGACGGTCCGCCTGTGGGCGCTCGACAATCCCGAGGCGGAGCCGCGCATCCTGCGGGGTCACAAAGACTCGGTCCTGGGCGTGGCCTTCAGCCCTGATGGACAGGTGTTAGCAACAGCGAGCGCCGACGACACGGTAGGCCTGTGGGCACTCGACAATCCCAAGGCGGAGCCGCGCATCCTGCAGGGCCACACAGACTCGGTCCTGGGCGTGGCCTTTAGCCCCAATGGGAAGGTGCTGGCAACGGCGAGTGCTGACAAGACGGTGCGCCTATGGTCCATGGTAATCAAAGATTTGATTCGGATAGGCTGTCGATTGTCTGACGGTAACTTGCGTCACGACGATTGGAAGCTACACTTCGGCGACATACCTTACAGAAGGACATGCCCTGAGCGTCCGATACATCCAAGTGCTCTAAAATGGTTTCGGGAACAGATAAAAACTGGTGACTTTGAAATTGGGGTTGGGAAACTCACTACAGCTCTAAAAGGAGATAGTGTTTCGGACGACGCCCTACGAAAAGTGGCACAGCGCCTGGCGGCTCCAGGGCTGGTCGACAAAGGCCAGGAATTAGCCCGAGCCGGTGAGGTCGACAAGGCGGTAGGTGCATTCAGACAAGCCCTTGAGTATGACCCGACCCTGAAGCTTGATCCGGAAACAGAAGCACGGCGCCTGGCGGCCCAAACGCTGGTCGACAAAGGCCGGAAGTTTGCCCAAAGGGATGAGGTCGACAAGGCGGTAGGTGCATTCAGACAAGCCCTTGAGTATGACCCGACCCTGAAGCTTGATCTGGAGACAGAAGCACGGCGCCTGGCGGCCCAAGCGCTGGTGGCCAAAGGTCAAGAGTTAGCGCAAAGGGGTGAGGTCGACAAGGCAGCCAGTGCTTTTAAAAAAGCCGTTGAGTATGACCCAACCCTAAAGCTTGATCCGGAGACAGAAGCACGACGCCTGGCGGCTCAAAGGTTAGTAGCCAAAGGTCGGGAGTTGGCCCGAGTCGGTGAGGTCGATAAGGCAGCCGGTACTTTTAGACAAGCCGTTGAGTATGACCCAACCCTAAAGCTTGATCCGGAGACAGAAGCGCGGCGATGGGCGGCCCAAGAGCTGGTCGACAAAGGCCGGGAGTTGGCCAGGCAAGGTGACATCAGACAGGCGATAGCCAAATTTTCGGCGGCGCAGGAAAACGATCCAAACCTGGAGATAGACGCACATTCCTGGAACTATCTTTGCTGGTTTGGAAGTCTCGGAGGCTTTGCCACTGACGTGCTAACGGCCTGTGAGCGGGCAGTTGCCCTGGCTCCCGACGACGGTGGCAATCGCGATAGCCGTGGCTTGGCTCGCGCCCTGACCGGTGATTATCCAGGCGCCGTCGAGGACTTTCGCCGATATCTCGACTGGGGTCCGAACAATGGCCAACCCGAAGAACGGATTCGCCAACGTCAAGACTGGATCCGAACCTTGCAAGCAAATCAGAATCCATTCAACGCCGAGGATCTAAAACCGCTGTGGGAGCAATAGAACATTGGAAACTCAGCACCCCGTCGGAGGCAGGCCTCTCAGCGCAAGGCGTAGACGACCCCGTCCATCGCTGCCACATACACTCGCCCGTTACCGACGGCGGGGGTAGCATGGATGGAACCACCCGCCGTAAACTGCCAGTGCAGCGTCCCACGGCGTGCATCCAGGGCGGTCAGCGTTTGGTCGTCCGAGGCCACATAGAGCACGTCACCGGCCACTACCGGTGAGGCAGAGATCGCCTTACGCGCCGCAAAAGACCAGCGCGGCGTCCCCGTGTGCAGCTCAAGCGCTGTAAGCGTGCCGCGCTCCGAGGCCACATAGACGAGGTCATGGGCTACAGCTGCCGAGGCCACTATGGGGCCGTTGGCACGATACTGCCACCGGGAGCCTGGCAGAGGTGGTGGTGGACCGGTAATGCCCCAGATGAAGAGCGTCGTGTGCACCCAGCGCCAGTCATATGTCCATCGCCCGCCCAGCGTGTGGGCATCGAGCGCCCGAAACCAGCGATCCTCACCGCCAAAGAACACCAATCCCTCGGCAACAGCTGGGGTAGCCCGGATCGCCCGTGGTGTGCGGTAGTGCCAGCGCGTGACGCCACTGCGGCGATCGATAAAGTACAAGGCACCATCGTTCGAACCCACATAGATGAGATCATCCAGCAGCGCTGGAGAAGAATGAATCCATCCCTCCGTAGGAGCGCGCCACCGCTCCATGCCACTGACGGCATCGAGAGCATACACATAGCCATCTGCGGAGCCGATGTAGAGGATACCCTGATGCACCAGCGGCGAGGCATAGATTGGATTGCCCGTCTCAACGCTCCAACGGATGGCTCCATCGACGACTTGAATGGCCAGCAGCCGGCCATCACGCAGGCCAATATAGAGCAATTCTCCCGCCAGGGCAGGTGACGAGTCTAGCGGCCCCAACTCCGGGAGTTGCCAGATGACCTCTCCATTGCTGCGGTGTAGACGGTACAGCCGTCCCTTTATATCGCCAACATACAGGCTATCGCCCGCAGCGATGGGCGAAGAGTTGAAGCCCGCCCCGTTGACGAACTGCCACTGTACCTGCCCGCTTGGTGCTGGGCCAGGCTGTGCTTGCTCACCAGTACGTTGAGCATTGCCACGCCACATGGTCCAGTCGCCATTATGCCCTTCCGATGACAGCGATGGTTGCAGTGGCAATGGATGCCAGTGTCCACGCCACAGTGTAACGTAATCCCGGAAACTCCAGGCGACGAGCAGCAAAAGCACGCCAAGTCCCAGAAAGCACCAGGTGGTCCGGGTCATCGATGAGAGGTTTCTCCCTCGGCTCAAACACCAGCTTGAGCGGCTTGCATGCCTCTCGGAACCTGGGCCGCCGCTATCCCTTCATCAGGTGTCAGGAGTTCTTTTGAGGTGATGGCACATGGCATCGACTGCCAGCATCACCGCATGCGGGGCCATAGATGTCACGACTTGGTAGGTTAGCGGTTCTTGTGGTTACGTATTACACTGGCATCAAGACCTCCAAAATGTGCTCACAGCTTTGGCCTTGGGCGAGCAACTGCTCGACGAGCTTCAGCAGACTCTGCAATGCCTCCCGAGCTATCGTACGAACCTTCTGTCCGATGGTTGTGGCTCCCTGTGCGAACGTAAACCTTTCCGTTGCCGACCCTGAAGCCGGTGCCTGCTGGAGCAGCGACTGCGCTACGCCACTCAACCGGAAGTGGCGCTTTACCGCTTCCTCCTTGCGCACCTGAGCCGTCTCCAAACCACACACCTGCTTGCCGAACTCATGAAAGATTTCTGAGGTCCACCGATAACTCCACGTCTCGATCACGCTGCCACTTTCCTAGTGCAGCGCATCGGTCAGCAGACAGCGGGGTGCATCACAGAGCGCCTCGCTCGCATGCCCAATCACCAGGCGCTTGCGCCCATAGCGTTTGAGACGCACCACTTTCGTAAAGGCCCAAAACGCCTTCGTCTCCCCATTGCGACAGCGCACCCGCATGAGCCGAAAACTTTCGGGATGTGCGTACCGCAGCGCTGCTGCGACGGCATCCACCCGTCGCCACTGGCCCTGCCACTGGATATGCCGGGAGCTTTCCAGCTCACTGACCCAGTGTTTGCCGGCGTGCTCGAGGCAGCGCGTCAACTCCAGGTTCAATACCCCGTTGTCAAAGGCATAGTGGGCTTGGGGAAAGTGGCCTTCCTGTTCAAGCTGTGTGACGATCTCCCGCGCGATCTCTGTCCGCTTCTTATACTCCAGACGGTGCATCCGCTAGTGCAACAGCTCCAACAGGCGCCCGCGCGCCGTCTCCAGCTGCGTGTAGCGTGCTTGCCCCGTCTCTTGCAAGTACGCCATCTCTGCGTCGTGCCGATCAGGCTGCTGCACGACCACCTCGATACCATCGAGGCGCCCACGATTGGCCACCACCGCCGTGACTACCGTCTGATAAGAGGCCAGACGGGGCTCGACATGGTCCCACGCTTGGTGCACTGCCCACATCTTCCGCCCGCGCTCGTGATGGGCATACGTCCAGTCCAGGCTGATCACCTCCCGTCCGCGGCCACGATGGGCACCCGCCACCACCTCGCGGTGGCGTGGCATCAGGGCCTCAGCCTCCCAGCCGGCCTCAAACACCGCTTCATGCATGGCCCGACGGCTGCGCGGTGGGTCTGGTTCCCACACCTGCACATGATAGATCCCTTGCAACGGTTTATTCGGACTCAGGATCAGGCCCGTCACATACCGACTGACATGGTCAACGCCATCAGCACGGCAAAACACGTCACGATAGGGAGCCAGACCGCAACGGATCGTCTCGGGTACACCAACAAGCGGCACCATGGGGGGCGTCCTGTCTCTGCGGAGAGCCTCCTGCGCGCCTCGGGCTCGTGCGCTTGGGGACTCGCATGGACGTGCCCCTCTCCTCCAAACGCTGCAGAATGGGTCTCCTGAATATTTTATACTACATAAAAGATTTCACGTAGTATAATGGATTTGCCGAGACCCAACACCCCTGCACGGAGGCACACACTATGACACCTACTCCGCGACCCACCAGGCACCCCCAGGCGGGGAGTGGGCAGCAGCCTAGGGCAGATCACACCCCGCAGAAAAAGGCCGGTCGCCCAAAAGGGGCCCCCTCGACCATCGTCAACCTCCGCATCTCGGTCGACCTGTTGGCTCAGCTGGATCGCTATATCGACCGACTCGAGGTCCAGACTGGGCTCAAGGCGAATCGAGGCATGATTGCCCGTCGGGCGTTAGAGCTTTTTCTGGAGACCCACTGAACTGACAGAAGCGCGTTGTTGCTCGAGGAGACGAAACGCTAGTCCCTCGGAACAGGCCTAGCCATTTGTCCCCTATCTTCCTTGCCCTTCTTCGTAGGCAATAACCCGCCAAGTCGTGAGATGTAGCTCAGGAGAGCTATTGCCCACCTCGGAGCCGAGGGTCGAGCAGGTCCCGCAGGGCGTCGCCGAACATATTGAAGCCGAACACCGCGGCGCTCAGGGCCACCCCGGGCCAGATGGCTAGCCAAGGCGCCTGATACATGTAGCTCAGCCCCTGCAGGCTCAGCATGCCACCCCAGGTTGGATGCGGCGGTGGCACCCCAAACCCGAGGAAGCTCAGGGAGGCTTCGATGAGGATCAGATTGCCCAGACCAATCGTCGCCACTACGATGATGATCGCCGCCACATTAGGCAGCAAGTGCAGCAGCATGATCCGCAGATTACTGCTACCAAACGCCTGGGCCGCTTCGATATAGGCGTTTTCCTTCACCGACAGCGCGGCACCACGGATGATGCGAGAATTTTGAATACCAAAGCTTAACCCCAGCACGGCTGTGACATTGAAAAGCCCGGGACCCAACAGCGACATAATGGTGAGCAACAGGAGCAGACCCGGGAGGGATTCCCAAGCGTCAACAAAACGCTGCACGCAAAGGTCATAGCGGCCCCCAGAGAAGGCGGAGGTCACACCGATGAGCGTGGCCAGCAGTACCCCCAGGCCGGCAGCCCCCAGGGATACACTCAGTGACACGCGTGTGCCGTAGATAATGCGACTGAGCAGATCCCGGCCCAGTTGGTCGGTTCCCAGCCAGTGCTCCATGCTCGATCCCCGAAAGCGATGGAGCAGGCTCGTCTGCGCATAGCCATACGGAGCCAGGATGTCCGCGAAGATGGCCACGCCGAGGAGAGCAATGACAATAAAGGCTCCGATCAAGCCCAGGGGCTTCTCGCGGACCATCCGTAGCCAAATCTCGAGAAATGGGGACCGCACGAGTTCTCCAGTCTTCTGGGGGCTGACCCCTACATCCTCCGCCGCGACCCCGTGCGCCATCTCCACCTCCCTCAATGTCTGGCTCCCACTCTCCCCCTCACCTTCTTGTCGAGGGAAAGGGACCGTCTAGCTGTTTATCCCGGCCCGTATGACCCATGGGCGTGAAAGATACTAGCGATACCGGATGCGGGGATCCAAATATGCGTAACTGAAGTCCACGATGAGATTCAGTAGCAGCGTGAACATGGCCATAATCAGGTTAATGCTCTGCACCACTGGGTAATCCCGTCGAATCAAGGCCTCGAAGAAAAAGGCCCCCATGCCTGGCAGCCGGAAAATCAATTCGATGATCGCTGATCCCCCGAGATAGAAGTGGATCTGCAGGCCTAGGATGCTCACTACTGGGATCAAAGCGTTCTTAATGGCATGCTTGAAGATGACCCCACGCTCCGGTAAGCCTTTCGCCCAGGCGGTGCGAATGTAATCCTGGCGCTGCACCTCCAGCATGGATGAGCGCATGATGCGCATGATCGGCCCTGCTCGCGAGACGCCGAACACGAGAGCGGGGAAGATCAGAATCTTGAGGTTCTCCAGTGGATTGGTGGTCAACGGTACATAGGTCCAGAGCGGCGTCCAGCGAAAATAAATGGCCGGGAGCACCACCACCAGGATCGCCAGCCAGAAGTACGGCATCGCCAGCGCCATAATGGCCACTACGCGACCGGCGTAATCAAGCCAACTCTCTTGCCGTACGGCCGACAGCACCCCCACACCGACACCGAACGTGACCGAGACAATGATGGTCAGGAGCGCCAGCTCCAAGGTCACCGGGAAGCGCCGAGCAAATTCCGCCACAATACTTTCCTTGGTCCACAGAGAATGACCCAGATCACCCCGCAGGAGGCCACTCATCCATTCCAGATACTGGATGTGCATCGGCTTGTCGAGGCCCAGCTCCCGTCGCAACGCCTCCACGGAGTCGGCATAGGCATAGCCCTCCAGCATCTGCAGGACCACATCACCAGGGATCAGCCGCATCAGGAGAAAGACCAGGATCGTCACGAGGAAGAGCGTAGGCACCATCAACAGCACGCGTTTGAGGAGATATTCACGCATGGAGAATCCTCAAAAAGAGTGCTGAGGGCTGAGGGCCGAGTGCTGAGGATGGAGTCGTGTCCGCACGCAGCACTCAGGACTTTCCACTCAGCACTGTTTCATTTATCTATCCATGCTGCGATCACGCGGTGCACCATGGTATGCCCGATTTTCGGCGCAAAGCCCTTCAGGTACGGTTGGTGGATGTGATAGGCGAGCCCCAGGGGGACATAGACATAGTATGCCTTGTCGGCCAGGTAGCGCTGGATGTCATCGACGATGCGCTTGCGCTTCTCGGGGTCCAACTCCCGCCGTTGTGCGATGAGCATTTCATTGAGCGCGGGATCGTTGACGTGGCCGCGATTGTTGGGCTGGCCCGGATAGAACACGCCATACAGAAAATCATCGACCTCCAGGAATGGGGTGATGGGCCCCATGGCGAGTTTATCGAACTGCCCAAGGTACGTGGTCGAGATGTACTCGCCGTACTCCTGG
>JBKPCR010000510.1:0-11598 GCA_046727435.1 bacterium
ATTCAGCGCCGGATGCGGCACAGGATGCAGCGGTGGAGGCGCTTGCCACGGCGGGACAACCGGTCGTACGCATCAACCTGGCGGACCCGTATCACCTCGGGGCGGAGATGTTCCGCTGGGAAATCGCCACAGCGGTCGCCGGCTCCATCATCGGCATCAATCCGTTCAACCAGCCGGACGTCGAAGCGAGCAAGGTGGCCACCCGCAAATTGACCGCCGCGTATGAGACGACCGGGGCGCTGCCCACAGAGACCCCCATCTTCACAGCTGACAGCATCATGCTGTTCACCGATGAGAAGAATACCGCGGCTTTGGCGCCGACGCTGGGAGGGGAGCGCACTCTCGCAGGGTATCTCACGGCGCATCTGAGCCGATTAGGCACCGGTGATTATTTTGCGCTCCTGGCCTACATCGAGATGAACGAGGTGCACGAGCGGCTGTTGCAGGCGATGCGGCTGGCGGTGCGCGACGCCAGGCATGTGGCCACGTGCCTGGGCTTCGGCCCGCGCTTTTTGCACTCGACGGGCCAGGCCTATAAGGGCGGGCCGAACATCGGCGTCTTCCTGCAGATCACTTGCGACGACGCTGTCGAGCTGCCCGTCCCCGGCCAGCAATACACCTTTGGCGTGGTCAAGGCGGCGCAAGCCCGTGGCGATTTTCAAGTGCTGGCGGAACGTGACCGTCGCGTCCTGCGTGCCCATCTCGGCCCGGACGTCGCCGCAGGCCTGGCGACGTTACAAGCGGCCATCGCCGGGGCGCTGGCGTCGTAGTTGGATGCGGCCGTGCGGGGGCCAGATCGCCCATGCTCAACCCCCTGCTAGAGTTGTAACAGGACGAGGCGATTCACGAGCAGTGGTCATAATCGACAGGAGGGAATCATGTCCATCCATCCGTTGGCAGGAACACCCGCCCAGCCGTCGATGTTGGTCAACATCCCCAGGCTGGTGACGGCGTATTACACCGAGCATCCCGATCCCGCCGTGCCCGAGCAGCGCGTGGCGTTCGGCACCTCCGGCCATCGTGGCTCGGCCTTCGCGTGTGCCTTCAACGAGGCGCACATTCTCGCCATCACACAGGGGATCTGTCGCTATCGGCGGCAGCACCACATCGACGGGCCGCTCTTCCTGGGCATGGACACCCACGCCCTCTCCGAGCCGGCCTTCGCGACCGCGCTGGAGGTGCTGGCGGGGAACGGCGTCGAGGTGATGATCGACAGCCAGGGCGGCTACACACCAACCCCGGCCGTCTCCCACGCCATCCTCACGTACAACCGTGGGCGCACGAGCGGCCTGGCGGACGGCATCGTCATCACCCCGTCCCATAATCCGCCCGAGGACGGCGGCTTCAAGTACAATCCTCCCCACGGGGGGCCGGCGGAGACACCCGTCACCACCTGGATCGAACAGGAGGCCAATCAGTTGCTGGTCGAAGACCTGCGCGGCGTGTCACGCATGCCCTACGCGCCCGCCCGCGCCTCCTCGACCACACACAGCTACGATTACATCGCCTCGTATGTCGGCGACCTCGGTGCCGTGGTCGACATGGCAGCGATCCGCCGCGCCAAGCTCCGCATCGGCGTCGATCCGTTGGGCGGGGCCGGCGTGGCATACTGGGCCCCGATCATCGAGCGCTACGGCCTCGACGTGCAGGTGGTTAACGATACGGTCGACCCCACCTTCCGCTTCATGACCCTGGACTGGGACGGCAGGATCCGCATGGATTGTTCGTCGCCGTCTGCCATGGCGGGTCTCATCGCCCTGAAGGATCGCTTCGACTTGGCGTTCGGCAATGACACTGACCACGACCGCCACGGCATCGTCACCCGCAGCGCCGGCTTGCTGAATCCCAATCACTATCTGGCTGTGGCCATCTCGTATCTGTTCAGCCATCGTCCCAACTGGCGGCCGGGCGCGGCGGTCGGCAAAACCGTGGTCAGCAGCAGCCTGATTGACCGCGTCACCGCTCGGCTCGGCCGCCGCCTGCTCGAAGTGCCCGTGGGGTTTAAGTGGTTCGTCTACGGCCTGCTCGGCGGCTCCGTCGGCTTCGCCGGGGAGGAGAGTGCGGGCGCGTCATTCTTGCGCTTCGACGGGTCGGTGTGGACCACGGACAAAGACGGCATCATCCTGGGCCTGCTGGCGGCGGAGATGCTGGCCATCACCGGCCGTGATCCGGGTGAACTGTACCACGACCTCACCCGAGAGTTCGGCGAGCCGGTCTATGAGCGCCTCGACGCCCCGGCGACACCCGAGCAGAAGGAAGTGTTACAGCAGTTGTCACCGCAACAGATTCAGGCCTCAGAGCTGGCGGGCGAGCCGATCCTGGCCATGCTCACCGAGGCACCCGGCAACGGCAGCGCCATCGGGGGCGTCAAGGTGATCACCGCCAATGGCTGGTTTGCCGCCCGCCCCTCCGGGACTGAAGACGTCTATAAAATCTACGCCGAGAGCTTTCGGGATCCCGACCATTTACGGCGGATCCAAGATGAGGCCCAAGCCCTGATCGCGAAGGTGTCTGTCGCCGTGAAGGCGCATTGAGTGGATGAGAGATCCCTTGAAGGAGACGTAGACATGGCACACCCCCTGAGTTTCAACCTCCCGACAGAGCCCAAGGGCATTGAATACCTGATCGAATTGGCCTTGGATCTGCGTGGCACCTGGGAACATTCCGCCGACGAGTTGTGGGGACAGCTCGATCCCGAGCTCTGGCGGCTGACGCTCAACCCCTGGGCCGTGCTGCAGGCCGTGTCGCATGCCAAGCTCAAGACGCTGGCGGCCGACCCCAAGTTCCGTCAAAAGGCCGCGGCGCTAGTGCGCGCCCGGCGGCAATATTTGCAGGCGCCGACGTGGTTCCAGCGCCAGCATGCCGATGCCCCGCTGACGAGTGTGGCGTATTTCAGCATGGAGTTCATGCTCAGCGAAGCGCTGCCCATCTACTCGGGGGGACTTGGGAACGTCGCTGGCGACCAGCTCAAGTCGGCCAGCGATCTGGGTGTGCCGGTGATCGGCGTGGGGCTCCTGTACCAGCAGGGCTACTTCCGTCAGGTGCTCGATGCGCAGGGAGCCCAGAGGGCGATCTACCCGTATAACGACCCGGGCCAATTGCCCATCACGCCGGTGCGCGATCCCGACGGCGAGTGGGTGCGGCTCGAGGTCGTGCTGCCCGGCTATAAGGCCTGGATCCGCGCCTGGCAGGTGCAGGTGGGCCGCGCCACCCTCTACCTGTTCGACACGAACGACCCGGCGAATCCCCCGGCCCTGCGGGGCATCACCAGCGAGCTCTACGGCGGCGGCCCGGAGCTGCGCCTGCTCCAGGAGATCGTGCTCGGCATCGGCGGCTGGCGCCTGCTGCGGACCCTCGGGTTGCAGCCCGAGGTCTGCCAGCTCAACGAAGGGCACGCCGCCTTCGCCGTGTTGGAACGGGCGCGGAGCTTCATGGAGGACCACGGCGTGCCTTTCGACGTCGCCCTCGCGGTCACGCGCGCCGGCAACCTCTTCACCACCCACACGCCCGTCGAAGCGGGTTTCGATCGGTTCACGTCGGCCCTCATCGAACAGACGCTGGGGCCCTACGCCCAGAATGACCTGGACATCAGCGTGCAGGAGTTGCTGGCGCTGGGCCGTGCCCATCCCCACGACGCCCAGGAGCCGTTCAACATGGCCTACCTCGCCATGCGCGGCAGCCACGCTGTCAACGGCGTCAGCCGCCTGCACGGCCAGGTGAGCCGGTATCTGTTCCAGCCCCTCTTCCCCCGCTGGCCCCAGGGTGACGTGCCGGTGGGGTCCGTCACCAACGGGGTGCATGCCCAGTCGTGGGCTTCCGAGGCGGCGGAGCAACTGTGGTCGGAGGTGTGCGGGCGCGAGCGCTTGCAAGGCGCCATGGAGCAGGGGACGATCGACACTGTCGCGGGGCGCATCCGTGAGGTCTCCGACGCGACGCTCTGGGAGCTGCGGAACACGGCGCGCCGGGACCTCGTGCGCTACGCACGGGAGCAGTTCGCCAGGCAACTCGCCATCGCCGCCGCGCCGATGGCGGAGGTCGAGCAGGCGCAGCAGGTGTTCGACCCCAAGGCGCTGACCTTGGGGTTCGCGCGCCGCTTCGCCACCTATAAACGCCCTGGTCTGCTGCTGCACGACCCCGAGCGGCTGCTGCGCATCCTGACCAACCCCGAGCGCCCGGTGCAGCTCATCGTCGCCGGCAAGGCGCATCCCCAGGACCGCGCCGGGCAAGCTCTGGTGCAGGAGTGGGTGCGCTTCAGCCAGCGCCCTGAAGCCCGCCGCCACGTGCTGTTCCTCAGCGACTACGACATGCTGCTCGCCGCGCATCTCGTCCAGGGCGTCGACGTCTGGATCAACAACCCGCGACGGCCCTGGGAGGCCAGTGGCACGAGCGGCATGAAGGTCTTGGTGAACGGCGGCCTCAACCTCTCGGAGCTGGACGGCTGGTGGGCGGAGGCGTATGCCCCGGAGGTGGGCTGGGCCCTGGGCGATGGCCGCGAACACGGCGATGACCCGGCGTGGGATGCCGCCGAAGCCGAGGCGTTGTTCAGGCTCCTCGAGCAGGAGGTCGTCCCGGCGTTTTACCGCCGCGACGCCCATGGCATTCCCACGGCCTGGGTGGCGCGCATGCGGGAGAGCATGGCGCAGTTGACGGCGCGCTTCGATGCCAACCGTACGGTGCGCGAGTATACCGAGCAGTTCTACTTACCCGCTGCTGCCACCTATCGCCAGCGGGCGGCCGAGAAGGGGAAGCCGGGGGCGGAAATTCTCGAATGGCAGCGCGCTCTGGCGCAGCACTGGGGGGAAGTCCGCTTCGGCGACCTGGAGGTGGAGACCACCGCGGATCAGCACGTGTTCCGGATCCCGGTGTCTCTCGGCGGCCTCGACCCGGACGCCGTCCAGGTCGAGCTGTACGCCAACTCCCCGAACGGGGCCGCCCCGTTGCGGCAGGTGATGACCCGTGGCGAGCGGCTCACTGACGGCAATGGCTACACCTACAGCGCTCGGGTGCCGGCGTCGCGCCCGGCCGCCGAGTACACGCCCCGGCTCATCCCGCATCACCCCGAGGCCGCGGTCCCGCTGGAGGCCGCGCACATTCTCTGGCAGCGGTGAGCAAGCGTGGCGACCCCGCCGACCTGGTGCACGAGCAATACGGCAACACCATAGATAATCCGGACGGGCATCACCACCTCAGGAGGGATGGCAAGCCATGCTGCGCAATGCAACCATCCGGCCCGGGAGAAGCTTTCCGCTCGGGTCGACCCTCTCCCCTGAGGGGGTCAACTTCAGCGTGTTCTCCAGGAGCGCCACCCTGGTGGAATTGTTGCTGTTCGACGGCGTGGAGGAGGCCCAGCCGGCCCGTGTCATCCGCCTCGATCCCCGGCGGCATCACACCTACCACTACTGGCACGTCTTCGTGCCGGGTCTCACGGCCGGGCAGCTCTACGGCTATCGGGTGCACGGGCCATACGACCCCGCCCGCGGCCTCCGGTTCGACCCGGACAGGGTGCTCCTGGACCCCTACGGGCAGGCCGTGGCCGTGCCCTCGCGCTACAGCCGCCGGGCGGCCCAGCAGCCGGGCGAGAACACGGCCGTCGCCATGAAGAGCGCCGTGGCGGCTCCGCAGGCCTATGACTGGCAGGGGGATGCCCCCCTGCAACGCCCGTTCGCGTATACCGTGATCTACGAGCTGCACGTCGCCGGCTTCACGCGGCACCCCAGCTCCGGGGTGGCGCCGGCGACGCGCGGCACCTATGCCGGCCTGATCGAGAAGATCCCCTACCTCACCGACCTCGGGGTGACCGCGGTGGAGCTCCTGCCGGTCTTCCAGTTCGACCCCCAGGACGCCCCGCCGGGCCTGGTGAACTACTGGGGCTACAGCCCGGTGTCCTTCTTCGCGCCCCACCAGGGGTACAGCGCGCGCCAGGACCCGCTGGGCCCCTTGGACGAGTTCCGCGACATGGTCAAGGCGCTGCACCGCGCCGGGCTCGAGGTCATCCTGGACGTGGTGTACAACCACACCGCCGAGGGCAATCACGCAGGGCCGACGCTGTGCTGGCGGGGCCTGGCCAACGACATGTACTACCTCCTGGAGCCCGACCGGTCGCGCTATGCCGACTACACCGGCACCGGCAACACGCTGAACGCCAACCACCCTATCGTGCGCCGGTTGATCGTGGACAGCCTGCGGTACTGGGTGGAGGTGATGCACGTGGACGGGTTCCGGTTCGACCTGGCCTCGATCCTCTCCCGCGACGAGGCGGGCCGGCCGCTGGCGAACCCGCCCATTCTCTGGGACATCGAAACCGATCCGGTCCTGGCGGGCACCAAATTGATCGCCGAAGCCTGGGATGCCGCCGGCCTGTACCAGGTCGGCAGCTTCGTCGGCGACAGCTGGAAGGAGTGGAACGGCCAGTTCCGGGACGACGTCCGCAGTTTTCTGAAGGGCGACAGCGGCACCGTCGGCCGGGTGGCCGCGCGGCTGTTCGGGAGCCCCGACCTCTACGGGCACGAGGAGCGCGAGGTCGAACAGAGCATCAACTTTGTGACCTGCCACGACGGCTTCACCCTGAACGATCTGGTGTCCTACACCCACAAACACAACGAGGCCAACGGCGAGGCGAACCGCGATGGCACGAAGTGGAATCTGAGCTGGAACTGTGGGGTCGAGGGTCCCACCGCCGATCCGTCCGTCGAACGGCTGCGGACCCGGCAGGTGAAAAACTTCTTCACCCTGACCCTGCTAGCCCTCGGGGTGCCGATGCTGCTCATGGGCGATGAGATGCGGCGCACGCAGCGCGGCAACAACAACGCCTACTGCCAGGATAACGAGCTCAGTTGGCTGGACTGGACGCTCCTGGAGCCGCATCGGGACCTGCATCGGTTCGTCAAGATGCTCATCGCCCAGCGCCTGCAGCTGGCGCGTCTGGTGCCCGCGCATGATCTGGACCTGAGTCTCAACCAGCTCTTGCGCCGGGCGCAGATTCGCCCGCGCGGCGTGAGGCTCGACCCGCCGGACTGGCGCGAGGACGCGCACAGTCTGGCCTTCACGGCCCTCGGCCCGGAGGGACGAATCCTCTTGCAGGCGATGCTGAATGCCTATTGGGAGCCGCTGGCCTTCGAGCTGCCGCCGCGCACGGAGGGGCCACACCAGGGGTGGCAGCGCTGGGTGGATACGTCTCGGGACGCTCCGGAGGACATCGGTGCAGGGCCTGACCTGCCGCCCGTGCCGGACGCCACCTACGTGGTGCAACCCCGCTCGCTGGCGCTCCTGGTGGCCCTCGTGGCCAGCGCCCCTGAAGCCGGCGCGTCGCCGGCCCTTCGGTGATGAGGGCGTCGCGGCTGCCGCGGCGGATGGACGCACCAGCTGAGCAAGCCGTCGCGACCACGCCGAGCCCGTGGCGGGATTGATCGTCATGGCTGGGCGCGCGGCCACTCATGCCCGCCGCGGCCGGCAGCCGCTCCCCGGAGCAGGCGGCGGGGGCGGACGAGAGCATCGCGAGGGCGGCGATGCCGCGGTCGCGGATCGTGCCGAGGCGATTCGGCCCGTCCATCCGTCCGGACCAGGCCCGCGCGATCGGCCTGAGCGCTGGGCCATCAGCGGCGGCGCGGTCATGCCGCACGACCGGCTGCGCTTGGTCCCCTGGATGTCGTCCGGACCGCTGTCGCCGGCTTGTGGCGACGGGAACGCACCACCATGCACACGAACGTGAACCACCGCAGGCAGACGTGGCACCGCTGGGTGGAACCGTGGTACGTGGCCTATGGCTTGCTGGGCGCCACGCTGGGCGGGCTGGTGCCGATCTTCATCCCCCTGGCGGTCGGCCGCGCCGGTGACGCCTTGGATGTCGGGGTGGTGATGGCCGCCTTCCACCTGGGCGGGCTGGCGGCACCCCTCTGGGGCGGGCTCGCGGATCGCTATGGCGGGCAGCGCGGGCTGGCGATCGGAGGGCTGCTGGTCACGGCCACCGCCCTCGCGGCGTTTCCATGGACGATAACGCCGGCAGCCTGGTTAGGCCTGGCTGTGCTCGTCGGCATCGGCGCAACGGCCGCCACCACCCTGGCTCCCCAGTTCGTGGTGCGAGTCTATCCACCTGGAGAATGGGATGAGCGCCTCAGTTGGCTCCACGCGTTTTACGACGCGGGGGGAGTGGCGGGTCTCTTGCTCGCGGGAGGGTTGAGCCAGACGCACGTCCGTGGCGGGTTGCTGGCGGCGGCTGGATTGACGGCGACGGCAGTCGTCCTCGCCTGGCTGACGACCCGGGCGCCGCTTGCTCCGTCGACTCCGAGGGCGGAGCGGCTTCGCCCAGCTCGGCACGGCGACGTGGCGCTGGCTTCCTTGCCTGGCCACGGACACCAGCCCACTCTCCAGACGCTGCGTCAGCTGGCGCACGCCCTCTGGTCCCCCTTTCATCGCTTCCTGATGGCCTGGCTGCTCGCCATGATCGGCTCGACCGCGCTCTTTTCGCTGTACCCCGTCTTGATGCAGGAGGTCTTCGCCATCCCCCCGGCGCTGTCGTCGCTGACCTACGCCGTGGCGGGAGGCTTGCGGCTGCTGGTCTACCCACAGGCCGGCCATTGGTCGATGCGCCTCGGCCAGGTGCGCGTGTTGCGAGCGGCTCTAGGGGTGCGCTTGTTGGCCTTTGGCAGTTTGCTGGCACTGGCCATGATGCCCCTCGACGGCCAGCGGTGGTTAGCACTGCCGATCTTTACCGTCGTCGTGCTCACCTGGCCGTTGTTGAGCGTCAGCAGCACGGCACTCACGGCCCACCTCTCCCCGGTCGGGGAGGGGGAAGGGATGGGGATCTTTAAGGCAGTCTCGGCGCTGGCTGGGGTGATCGGCGCGGCGCTGGCCGGAGCGTTGGCTGCCCGCTGGGGCTACGGCACGTCCCTGGGCCTGGCGGTCGCAGGCGTAGCCTTGGCACTGTTGCTGTCCATACAGATCCGGCCGGTCCGTGCGGAGTCGACCACTGCGTCAGACTGACGTCGCCAATGAGGGGCGATGCCTGCCGTCACCTCCCCTGCAGGCGCCCCGTCGAGCCGCATCAAAACGGGGGTAGTGCTATACAGGTAATGCTGTGGCCCTTGTGAGATTGTAATGGCAGATGAAAAACTTGATGGCGCCGATGTGATTCGCCAGGTTTTTGGAGAACGAGAGCGTCTCGCGCACCAGACGGGAAACGCGCTGCCTCAAGGTGTTGTTGAAGCGTTCAACGTGATTGGTTTTGCGTGCTTTCTTCGTGATGGCCCTATGCCGCTCCACCGGAATCACACCTTTATAGGCGTCATATTGGTCCGTATGAAACGTGGCCTGTTCACGGTAGACCTCGGGGATATTGGCCCACAGCTCTTTGGCGCTGTCACGACTGCGGTCCCCCACATGAAACGCCATGATCTGACGGGTTGTGGCATCCATCGCGATCCAGAGCCATTAGACAGTATCAAGGTTTATGATGTACCATCTACCCGAGATAACTCATCGAGGGTGGGAGGTGCTTATGCCAAGCTATGAGGACGTCACCCAACGGGCCGGGAGTTTGCGATCGATGACCGGCTTGACGGAAGCGGAATTTATGGCACTACTGCCCCATTTCGAGCACGCATTGGTGGCTTATATGCAGGACCGCACCATAGATGGGCAGCCCCGCACGAGCCGCCGCTACAGTACGTATGACACCTGTCCTCTACCAACGACAGCCGACAAGCTGCTCTTCATCCTGACCTACTTGAAGCAGAATCCCATCCAAGAGGTGCAAGGACAGCTCTTTGGGATGTCCCAATCGAATGCGAACAAGTGGTTTCATCTGCTGCATCCGGTGTTGAATCAAGCCTTGGCGGACCAAGAGCTGCTTCCGGCCCGTACAGCCGACGACTTGGCCGCGATGTTGACGACGCCACCGACCGAAGCCTCTGCTCCTTCCTCCCTTTTTTTCACGATGCGACCGAACGACCAATCCAGCGTCCGAAAGACCCAGAGGAGCAGCAAGAGTATTACAGTGGTAAGAAGAAATGCCACACGCTCAAAAACCTCGTCGTGATCAACGAGACCTGTCACATTTGCTTCTTGAGCCATACCTGTGAAGGGAAAGCCTCTGATAAGAGCATGGCAGAGCTGGCAGGCTATACCTTGCCAGCCGGCAGTTGCCTATATCAAGATAAGGGCTTCCAGGGATTTTTCCTGCATGGCATCACGATCTTCCAACCGAAGAGGACACCGCGTGGAGGGGAACTCACCCCGCCTGAGAAAGCGACCAATCGTCGTATTTCCTCCATCAGAATCCGTATTGAACACGCCATTGGTGGGGTGAGACGTTACAGGATGGTGAAAGACAAAATACGCCTCTTGACGGATGGCATTCGCGATACCGTTATGGAAACGTGTTGTGGGTTGCATAACTTTCGCTTGCAGTACCGACCTTGGCACTATGCTTCGTGATAAATATTGAAAGTGTCTATTGCTTGTTCGCCTTCTTCTCCATAAAACTCCACAGCTCATCAGCTTCGGCTTCCAGCTGTCGAATCTCCACAGCTGTTGGCCTGACTGGCAGCTGAACGTGTAAATAATCCGACAGGCCGCAAAGCACTCGACCATCAAGTGTAGGAGCCACGTGGGACTGACGCCCACCGCCCGACAGGTCCCGCGCAGGGAAATGCGCTCACGGAGCAGGTGCTCGATCAGCCTGCGCTGTTCGTCAGCCATGATGCGGTCTTCGGCGCTGGCCACAAACTGGCGTCCGCATGCTTTGCACTGGTGATTTTGCTTGCCGCTGTGAATATGGCCGTTTTTCTTGAACTGTGTCGATCCACATGCTGGACACGCGTCTCGGACCACCATGGCGGCTGTCGGCCTCCCTGCTTATGGGGCAGTTTTTGACCAACAATAGCACGGGATCAGGGCGCGAGCATTACCTGTGTAGCACTACCAGTCCCCAAGCCAATGCGCGTTATGAGCGACTGCTGGGCACGCTGCGGCGAGAGTGCTTAGATTTTGGGGTTTTTTGCAGGACCCCCCGAAAAGGTATATTCCAGGGGATAGGCGATTGGAGTGCTCGCAGGAGCACTCTGTATTGGGCAACACCCAAATGATCGCAATGCCCTGAAAATTCTGGGGTTTCGTTCTTCATAGACACGCCTATCTCAATCGATCACTGTTAGGTTCAGAAAGTACCTTCTGAGACCGGTAGATTCTCGCGTCTCATGCAATATCTCAATATCCGATTCTCAAATAGTCGCATACATGCTGAAACATCAGTCGCTTACGGAGTGGTGCTCAGCGCCATTTTGGAGGCGTATTGCTGAAATATACCTTTTCGGAGGGTCCTGCAAAAAACCCCATGTTGTGACGAGGGCTGCTCGGCAAGCTCTGTCCGCGGGGCACGACGATCAGGGCACCAGCCAGACGCTGCTGCAACTGCCGGGGCATCGCTGTGTCCGCTGCGAGACCGAGTGCCAACGGGAGCGACGCCGCGCTAGGGGTCCGCACGGTGTCTCCGTGCCCGGTCGAGCACATACAGCGCGGCACGGAGACAGCGCTGTTCCGTATCCGGGAGGTACTGGACCGTTACCGTATACGCGTGGCCGCCCACGACAAACGTGGCGCTCG
>JBKPCR010000511.1:0-15994 GCA_046727435.1 bacterium
CTGCCGGATCGGGTGCGCATCGGTCATCCCGCTGGTATTATGGAGGTGGGAGCCAAGGTGCGCCCAGAAGGCGACGATTGGCGCGTGGAGAGCGTCACCACGCAGCGTACCGCGCGGCGTATCATGGATGGCTTCATTTACGTGCCGCAGAGTTATCTTCAAGGCAAACCCTGGTTTGCCTAAAAACGAGTGCCCTCACCCTGCCCCTCTCCCAGGAGGAGAGGGATGAGAATCGAGTCCCATGAACCTGACCTATAAACTTATCACATCCCACCTGGTCAGCGGCGATATGACGCCGGGGGCCGAGATTGCGCTGCACATCGATCAAACCCTGACTCAGGATGCCCTCGGAACGTTGTGTTACCTGCAATTCGAGGCCATGGGCGTGCCGCGTGTACGCACCAAGCTGTCGGTGAGCTATGTCGATCACCAGCTACTGCAGGCCGATTTTCGCAACGCCGATGATCATGCCTATCTCCAGGACATCGCGGCTCAGTATGGTATTTACTACTCACGTCCCGGTAATGGCATCTGTCATCAGGTACATCTCGAGCGCTTCGCAGCACCCGGTGACACGCTACTCGGCACCGATAGTCACACGCCGACCTGCGGCGGTATGGGGATGCTGGCCATTGGCGCTGGCGGACTGGATGTGGCCGTCGCCATGGCCGGCAGCCCCTATGTCTTGCGCATGCCGAAAGTGCTAGGAGTCGAACTGCTCGGCCGCTTACCGTCGGGTGTCACTGCTAAGGACATTATCTTCGAGATTCTGCAACGCCTCACCGTCAAGGGCGGCATCGGCCGGATTCTGGAATACTATGGCCCGGGCGTCGCCAGCCTCGAAGTGCCGGAGCGCGGCACGATCGCCAACATGGGCGCCGAGCTGGGAGCGACCACATCGATCTTCCCCAGCGATCGCCGGACGCGGGCCTATCTCAAGCGTCAGGGGCGGGAGGCGGCGTTCTCAGCGCAACAGCCCGATCCGGATGCCACCTACGATGAGCATGTGCGGGTCGATCTCGAGCGGGTTGAACCATTGATCGCCTGCCCAGACAGCCCGGATCGCGTCTGTACCGTGCGTCAGGTGGCGGGTACAGCGGTCGATCAGGTGGCCGTCGGGAGCTGCACGAATTCGTCTTACGCCGATCTGATGGCGGTGGCGGCAATCCTGAAGGGACGTAAGGTGCACCCACGCGTCAGCCTGGTCGTCAGCCCGGGGTCGAAGCAAGTATACCAGATGATTGCTCGCAACGGCGCTCTGGCTGAACTGATCGCCGCTGGGGCACGCATTCTGGAGTCGGCCTGTGGACCTTGCGCTGGTATGGGTCAGGTGCCCTCCTCGGGGGGGGTGTCGGTACGTTCGTTCAACCGCAATTTCCCCGGCCGCAGCGGTGGCACCGACAATCGAGTCTATCTCGCCAGCCCAGCAGTGTGCGCCGCGTCCGCCATCGCCGGCGAAATCACCGATCCGCGCGACCTTGGGTCACCGCAGCGCTTTCGTCTCCCCACACGCTACATCGTTGACGATAGTGGTATCCTGCCACCCGCGCCCGATCCAGTCCAGGTGCAGATTCGCCGAGGTCCCAATATCAAGCCCCTGCCGACACGCGGCCCGTTGGCGGACCCCATCGTTGGTGAGATCCTGATCAAGCTAGGCGATAACATCTCCACTGATACCATTCTCCCGGCTGGCGCCCAGGTCTTGCCATTGCGCTCAAACATCCCGGCCATCGCCGAGTTCGTCTTCCACTACCCGGACCCGACCTTCGTTGAGCGCGCCAAGGCGAAGGCGGGCGGGATCATCGTCGCCGGCCAGAACTATGGTCAGGGCAGCTCCCGGGAACATGCGGCGATGTGTCCGATGTATCTCGGCGTCAAGGCCATCCTGACCAAATCCTTCGCCCGCATCCACCACGACAATCTGGTGAACTTCGGGGTGGTGCCGCTGACGTTCGCCCATGAGGCCGATTACGACGCCATCGAGCCGGGAGATGTGCTGGAAATTCGCGACATTGGTCAACGTGTGCGTGATGGTGCCAGCACGCTGGACATTCTCAATATCTCCAAAGGGATCACCATTATCACCCAGATGAACCTGCTGCCACGCTTGCGGAATATTTTACTCGCCGGGGGCTTACTGAATTTCGTCGGACAGGCAGCGAAGGAGGCGAAGGTATGAAGGACCTGCCGCTTTTGCCGACCACGGTGGTCGGCTCACATGGGCATCCGGGTTGGTGGCATGAGGGCAAAGCCGCCTATGAAGCGGGGAAATGGGGCCCGTACGATTTGGAGGAGCTGTTCAACGACGCCGCCGACATCGCCATTCTGGATCAGGAGCGGGCAGGGATCGACATCATTACAGACGGCGAGGTGCGTCGCCTCGACGGCTATGTGGATAGCTACTACAGTATCATCGAAGGCCTGCGCCCTATTCCGTCCTCCCGGCAGGCAGGGCCCTGGGGGTATGACCAGCAGACACGCTACGAGGCTGTCGGCAAGATCAAGCTGCCGAGCGGTTTGGGCATTGTACAAGAATTTGCGTACTTGAGGGCTCACACCACCAGAGCCACGAAAGCCACCTGTGCTGGACCACTCACCTTCGGCTCGCGTGTGCGGCCGGGAAGTGCCTATAAGGATGTGGTCGGGGTCTCAGAAGAGTTTGCCCACGTCATTAACGACGAGTTGAAGGCATTGGTGGAAGCCGGCGCCGATTTCATTCAGATCGATGAGCCCGCCCGCGGCAATGTGAGCGGTCAGGAGATGGCCCGCCTCTTCAACATGGCGACGCAGGGAGTCACGGCCAAGCTGGCGTTTCATATCTGCTTCGGCAATCGCTTCGGCAGAGCCCGCTTCAAGCGCAGCTATCAGGACTACTTCCCGGGTGTGCTGGAGGCGCATACCGATCAGTTCGTGCTTGAGTTCGCCAGCCGCGAGCTCGCCGAAATCGAGCTGTGGCAACAGTGGGATGATGGCCGTGAACTGGGTGCAGGGGTGATCGACGTGAAATCGTTTCACCCGGAGACGCCCGAGGATGTAGCGGCGCGCATTCGACGGCTACTGCAATTTGTGAAACCCGAGAAACTCTACCTCAACCCAGACTGTGGTTTCGGCTGGAGCCCCCGTGGCATCTGTGTGCAAAAGCTGCAAGCTATGGTGGCCGGGGCGAAGATCGTGCGCGAGGAGCTCAGCAAGCTATAAGAAGAGGCGATTCACCACAGATGGACACCGATGCACACCGATGGTCGTTTTTATCAGTGTGCATCGGTGTCCATCTGTGGTTGCAGAGGAGAGAGCATGGCCGAGACGTCTGGAAAGCATGCGCTGGCAGAACTGCTCCACCAGGAGGGTGTCGAGTACATCTTCGGCAACCCGGGGACGACCGAGTTACCGTTGATGGATGTGCTCGCCCAGCGCGACGATCTCCGTTACATCCTGTCGTTGCACGAGGGGGTAGCTCTGGCCATGGCGGCAGGCTATGCCGAGGCCTCGGGGAAGATCGGGGTGAGTAATTTTCACGTCGCCCCTGGTCTGGGCAATGCCCTAGGGTTGATTTACACCGCCTACATGGGACGGACCCCGCTTCTGGTGACAGCCGGTCAGCAAGATCGGCGAATGCAATTGGAAGAGCCCTTGTTGTGGGGCGATCTCGTGCAGATGTCACGGCCCTATACCAAATGGTCTTATGAAATCTCCCGCCCTGAAGACCTGCCGCAAGCGGTGCGCCGGGCCATCAAAGTGGCCATGACGCCCCCGACTGGCCCAGTTTTTCTGTCGCTGCCCATGGATGTATTGGAGGCATCGGTCGACCTCGATCTCTCTCCCACCACGCGGCCTGACCTGCGCGCGGGGCCGCTTCCGGAGCTGCTTGCGCAGGCAGCCGAGGTATTGTGTACGGCGCAGAACCCGACGATCATCGTCGGCGACCGCGTATCCAAGTCGGGAGCGCTGGCAGAGGCCGTCGAGCTGGCTGAAACCCTTGGTGCTCGGGTCTACGGCGAACCGCAGGCGAACTCTGTCGCGTTTCCATCCGGCCATCCGCTCTTCGCCGGTGTGTTACCAGGTCTGAGTCAAGGGATTCGTCGAGCCCTGGAGCCGGCGGATGTGGTGCTGGTGATCGGCTTGAATCTGTTCCAACCATTTTTGTATACGGCCAGGGGACCGCTGCCCGATGGCATGGCTGTCGTGCAGATCGATTCCGACCCGTGGGAAGTCGGGAAAACCTATTCGGTCAAGGTCGGCATCCTTGCCGATCCAAAGGTGGCTATGGCACAACTGACGCCGGTGCTGCGCCAGCGTATGACCGTAACGCAACACGATGCGGCTAGGCAGCGCCTGGAGGCCGAGCGTGAGCTACGTCTGCAGGAACGCAGAAGTCTCGAGTCTCGCACCGCCGAAGATGACGCCAAAGACCCCATGTCTCCCCTCGTGTTGATGCGCGAAGTCGCCCATGCCCTTCCCGCCGATGCTGTCGTGGTGAATGAATCTATCACGGCTGGGGGCACGTTGCGTGCCTGGCTGAACCTCAAGGACGAAAACAGCTTCTTCCAGGCCAAAGGGGGAGGGCTCGGATTCGGCTTGCCTGCCGCCGTGGGCGTGAAGCTGGCGCTACCGCGGCGCCCGGTAGTTGGCCTCATCGGCGAGGGCAGCGCCATGTACGCCATCCAGGGCTTATGGACGGCGGCGCACTATGACCTGCCGGTGGTGTTTGTGATCTGCAACAACGCCCAATACCGTATTCTCAAATCCGGCTTGCTGGCCTTCCGCAGCGAACCCGCCAAACAGGGCAAATTCGTGGGCATGGATCTGGTCCAACCCGAGATCGATTTCGTCGCACTGGCCGGATCATTGGGTGTGGCGGCCGAACGCGTGACGAAGCCAAAGGAAGTGGGCCCCGCCTTGCAGCAGGCGTTGTCCCGCTCTGGGCCATCGCTGATCGATATTCCGATCGATCGGTCGGTGCGGGCGTTATTCTGATGCCTATGACGGATGTGACAGCGACTTTCCGCTAGGTAACACTGGCCATGCGAGATCGTGTTGTCCGTGTGCGCAGAATTCCTGATCAGGAAGAGGAGAGAGAGCTAAACCAGACCACGCCATCGGAGCGCCTGTGTATGATGTGGCAACTCGCACTCGACGCATGGGCCTTCATGGGGGAGTCTCTTGCTGAATCCCGACTTCCGCGACATGTTGTCCGCATTGTCCAGCGAGGACGCTGAATTCTTGCTGGTGGGAGCCTATGCCCTAGCCGCTCATGGCCTCCCCCGAGCGACCGGTGATATGGATATCTGGATTCGGCGTTCCGAGGAGAATGCGGTACGGGTCTGGAGAGCATTGCGGCGATTTGGCGCCCCCCTGACCGGACTGACGAAAGATGACCTGAAAACACCCAATCTGGTCTTGCAGATTGGCGTTGCCCCACGCCGTATCGATATTCTGACTTCGATCGACGCCGTGCAATTCGACGAGGCTTGGTCCGGCCGTCAGATCATCGAGGTCGAGGGGTTGACGATTGGCGTGCTCGGACGCTCGCATCTGATCCAGAACAAGAGGGCTGTGGGACGCCCCCAAGATTTGGCCGATGTGGTGTGGCTTGAACGCCATCAGCCGTGAGGAGAGAGACATCATGATCGAACATACTGTATTGCTGACCAATCGACGTGGCCTATCGTTTGCGGTCGATATCCGACGGCCAGTAGGAGCAGGGGCACGGCCGATTATCATCGTTTGCCATGGCTTTAAGGGCTTCAAAGACTTTGCGTTTTTTCCCTATACATCGCGCAAACTCTGCGAGCAGGGCTGTGCAGTCGTCACCATGAATTTCTCTGGCAACGGGATTGGTACTGACCCAGTGAATTTTACCGAACTGGACAAATTCGCGCAGAATACCATTAGCCAGGAGCTTGACGATATTGAGGCGGTGCTGGATGGGATCGCCTCGGGTGTCTTACTAGGAACGCAGGGCGATGCGCGACGGATTGGCATTATGGGGCACAGCCGCGGTGGGTGTACTGCTATCGTCAAGGCCTCCCTTGACCCACGCCTCAAATGTCTGGTGACCTGGGCCTCGCCGGCCGCTCTGGGCCGGTACTCGGACGAGGTACTGCGGCAGTGGAAAGAAGACGGGCGCTACAACTTCGTCAATGCACGTACCAAGCAGGATATGTTCGTCAACTACGCCTATCTCGAAGACATCCAAGCCAACCGCGAGCGCTACAGCTTGGATCTGGCGGTCTCGCAATTAACCATCCCGTACTTGACCGTCCATGGGACTACCGATGAGTCCGTCGCTGTTGATGCGGCGCGTCGACTGCACAGCTATATGAGAACTGGTCAGGCGGAGCTAGGGCTCGTGGAAGGTGGCACACACACGTTCGGGACGAAGCACCCGTTTGAGGGCCCGACTTCGGCCCTGGAGCAGGCCATCGATAACACTGCGGCGTGGTTTCGTCGCTGGCTCGGATAGCGCTCGCCGCATGCGATTGTTCGATGGCACGGCCCCCTCTCCTGCCCTTCCCTGGCAAGCGCCACGCGTGACCACGAAGGTTAGCCTGCAAGTTCCCTCTCCCTCCGGGCGAGGGTTAGGGTAAGGGGAGTTGCAATGCTGCGAAGTGGCTCTTATCCCGCCTCTCTCCCGGCAGGAGAGAGAAAAAGCTTAGGAGGAATTGGTGGTTGGGCACCTGGCTTTCAAGGATCTAGAAGCGATGATCCGAGCGGGGGACGTGGACACGGTGCTCACGGTGTTCCCAGATGCGCAGGGGCGCCTCATGGGAAAGCGCGCCGTGGGGCACTATTTCCTCGACCATGTGGCGGGTGAGGGTTTACACGCCTGCATCTATCTCTTCACCGTAGATATCGACATGGAGCCGCTCCCAGGCTTCAAGTTGACCTCCTGGGAGAAAGGCTACGGGGATATGCAGATGGTCCCGGACATGGGCACGCTGCGCCTCATTCCCTGGCTGCCGAACACTGCCTTGGTCTTCTGCGATGTGTATACGGAAGAGAGAGCGCCGATCGAGGAAGCGCCGCGCTGGGTGCTGCGGCGTCAGGTCGAGCGCGCCGCCGCGGCAGGATATACGGTCAAGATCGGATCAGAGCTCGAGCTCTACCTATTCAAAGAGTCCTTCGAAGAAGCACGAACCAAGCGTTACCATGGACTGACGCCGGTTTCCGGGTATTTAGAAGATTATCACATCCTCCAGACTACTCGGGAGGAGCCACTCATCCGCGCCATCCGCAACGGTATGGAAGGGGCTAATGTACCGGTGGAGTCCTCCAAGGGAGAGTGGGGCAAGGGGCAGGAGGAGATCAACCTGCGTTATGCTGAAGCGCTGGAGATGGCCGATCGTCACACCCTCTACAAGCATGGCGCGAAAGAGATCGCCCATTTGCAGGGCTGCTCGCTCACCTTCATGGCCAAGTACGATGTCGGTGCCGCAGGGTCGTCCTGCCACCTGCACTCCTCGCTCTGGGACAGCGCTGGTAAAAGACCGCTCTTCGAAGCGAAGAACCGTCGCACCGGCACAGCCTTGTTCCAGCATTGGCTCGCCGGCCAATTAGCGCTGGCACACGAGCTCACTTATTTCTATGCTTCAACCGTCAACGCCTACAAGCGTTACCAGGCGGCGTCTTTTGCACCGACACGGATCGTCGCCGGCTGGGATAACCGCACGTGCGGCTTCAGAATATGCGGTGCAGGACCAGGCTTCCGCGTCGAAAATCGGATTCCGGGCGCCGATGCCAATCCCTACCTGGCCTTCGCCGCGACCATCGCGGCAGGACTCTACGGCATCCAGCATAAGCTAGAGCCACCGGCGCTGTATGAGGGCAACGCCTACGACGACGCCACACTTCCCCAGGTGCCGAAGACCTTGCGCGAGGCGATAGACACGTTGGAGCAATCGGGGGCCGCCCGCGAAGCATTCGGCACACGAGTGGTCGAGCACTATCTGCACATGGCGCTTCTGGAGCAAGAGGCCTTTGATCGTGCGGTGACCGACTGGGAGCTGATGCGAAATTTTGAGCGGATCTAAACAATGGGCATGCCATCAGTGGCACGGTTATCTGGCAAGGTTGCGCTGATCACCGGCGCAGGCATGGGGATGGGACGCGAGGCCTCGCTGTTGTTCGCCGAGCATGGGGCCCGCGTCATCGTCGCCGATATCAACCGCCAGGCCGCTGACGAGACCGTCCAGCTGGTACAGACGGCTGGCGGCGAGGCGATCGCAGTCAGCGGTGATGTGGCCCTTGAGGCCGACGTCAAACGTCTGGTGGAGGAGGGCGTTCAGGCCTACAAAGCCCTGCACATCCTCTATAACAATGCTGGGGTTCTGTGGAAAGACCGCGATCGCTCCGTACTGGAAACCGACGACACACATTGGGAACGAGTCATCGCGATCAATCTGAAATCGGTCTTCTGGGTCACAAAGTACGGCATCCCGCACCTGCAACAGGCAGGTGGCGGATCGATCATCATGGTGGGGTCGGTGTCGGCGCTGGCCGGTTTCACCCGTGCACAGGATGCCTACACGGCCGCGAAAGGCGGGTTGATCTCGCTCAACAAATCGCTCGCCATCCAGTTCGCTAAGGACAACATCCGCTCAAACATCATCCATCCAGGCATCGTCGATACACCCTTGCAAGCGCCCTATCTCACCGAAGCGCTTCGGAAAGAATTCGAGACCGGTATCCCGCTCGGTCGCATCGCGCACCCGCGCGAGATCGCCTCCGTCGCCCTCTTCCTGGCCTCCGACGAGTCTTCCTACATGACTGGCGCTGAGCTGGTGGTGGATGGTGGCTTTATGGCAAGATAGTGTCTGGGTGACTGGTCAATGGGGACTGGGATCAAATGACGGCAGTCTATCGCTGTGGGAGGAACACACCGTGCTCGTTGAAGACAAGCTGAAAGCCTTAGGACTCGAGCTGCCGGACCTCGATGAGCAGTATCGCCGGAATGCCTCAGGAGCGCGCTTCATTTCGCACTATGCCGTGCAGAACGTCCTCTACCTCTCGGGCACGACGCCGATAAGAGGTGGCCAGCCCTTCAATCCTGGGGTGTTGGGCCAGGATTTGACCCTTGAGCAGGGCTACGAAGCTGCACGCTATGCAGCTCTGGCCAGCCTGGCAGCCGTCAAGTATGCGTTGGGGGATCTCGACCGCGTGCAACAGATCGTGCAGGTGATCGGCTTCGTCAACTCGGCTCCAGGCTTTAGCAACCAGCCTCGCGTCATCAACGGCGCCACAGACCTCCTGGTCGAACTGTTCGGCGAACGCGGCAAGCCGACACGCGCCGCCATTGGCTGCCAGGGTTTGGCGTTGAACCATTCGGTTGAAATCGTCATGACGGTGCTGTTTTCCGGCAGTGACGTTCGAGCCCCATTGGCCCGCGACCACTATGCCAGATGACCAGAGGAGGGGGCGACATGCGGGTGCAGGGGGGCTATAACCTTTATGGTTTCAGCGTCGGCATCCTGATGCTCGACACGCGATTTCCGCGCATCCCCGGCGACATGGGCAACGCTGCGACGTTTCCCTTCCCCGTCCGCTACCATCGGGTACAAGGCGCTTCGCCAGAATTAGTGGTGCGTCAAGGAGCGAGGGAGCTGTTGCCGGCCTTCATCGATGGCGCTAAATTCCTGGAACGGGAGGGCGTGCAGGCCATCACCACTAACTGCGGCTTTCTGGCCAAGTTCCAACGCGAGATCGCCGCGGCCGTGACGGTACCCGTCTTCACCTCCAGCCTGATGCTGGTGCCGATGGTGCACCGCATGCTTCCTCCTGGGAAGGCGGTGGGGATCATGACCGTCGATGCCCCGTCGCTAACGCCGGCCGATTTCGAGGGCGTCGGGATCACGTCAGCGATGCCAGTCGCCATCGCAGGCATGGAGACTGAGCGAGAATTCACCCGCGTCCTCCTTGGCAATCAGATGACCCTCGACGTCGAAGCCGCGCGTCGGGAGCACATCCGGGTGGCACAACGGCTCTGTGCCGAGCATCCCGAGGTCGGCGCCATGGTCCTTGAATGCACCAACATGCCGCCGTACCGCGCGGATATTCAAGCAGCCACCGGGTTGGCCGTGTTCGATATCGTACATCTGGTGCAGATGGTCCACACCGCACTGGGGCACGGCATTCCGCCACGTCCGGTGCTGTGAGCGGCACGCTGCTGCCTCAGAACCGAACAACGGAGAGAAGACATGGCACGCTACCGACATCATTTGCCCCAACTCTCTGGTGGTCTTTTCCTCACCGATGGTGGTATCGAAACCACTCTCATTTTTCACGAAGGGTTGACGTTGCCTTACTTCGCTGCCTTCGATTTGCTGAAGCACGATGAAGGCTATGCCGCGCTGCAAAAGTACTTCCGGACCTATGTCGACATCGCCCGGCGCTATGGTGTCGGGTGCATCCTGGAGAGCGCGACGTGGCGTGCCAGTCCGGATTGGGGCAGGAAGCTCGGTTATTCCACCACAGCGCTGGCCGAGCTGAATCGCAAGGCGATTACCTTGCTGCAGGAGATCCGCGACGCCTACGAACTTGGTACCACGCCGATAGTTATCAGCGGCTGTATTGGCCCACGAGGCGATGGATACAATCCGGCTGCACTGATGACCGCGGAGGCCGCCGAGCGCTACCATACCATGCAGGCGCAAACGTTTCGTGATACTGAGGCAGACCTGGTGACGGCCATCACCATGTCTTATGCCGCCGAAGCCATCGGCCTCACCCGTGCGGCGCTGGTAGCGGAGATGCCCGTGGTGATTTCGTTTACCGTCGAAACCGATGGCCGCTTGCCGACCGGGCAAACGTTGCGGGATGCCATCGAACAGGTCGACGACGCCACCGGTCGTGGCCCGGTGTATTACATGATCAATTGCGCCCATCCGACGCATTTTGTCGGGACGCTGGCGGCTGGCGAACGGTGGCTCGACAGAATTCGCGGTCTGAGAGCCAATGCCTCAACCAAGAGTCATGCTGAGCTAGATGAAGCGGCAGAACTCGATGACGGTAACCCCATAGAGCTCGGCCTACAGTACCGCGAGCTGAAAGGGAAATTGCCGCAGTTAAACGTGCTGGGTGGTTGCTGTGGAACCGATCACCGCCATGTCGCAGAAATCTGCCAAGCCTGTATGCCGCTGTTCTAACAGCAGACCGTGCAAGAGATTGGTGATAGATTTGCCCGTCGCGGTTGGCCGGCTAACTCCATGCCTTGCCGAACATCGGCGATGAATTGTGCGTTCCAGTATGATGGAGTAGCCATGTTTACAGAGACGGCCCAGTACTATGACAAGATCTACGCATTCAAGGATTACTCCGCCGAAGCCGACCGCCTCATGGCGATTTTCCGCGAACATCAGCGTTCAGGGGGGATACACCTGCTTGACGTGGCCTGTGGGACGGGTCGGCATCTCGAGTATCTCAAGGATCGGTACAACGTCGAGGGCCTAGACATCTCCCTTGAATTGCTCGCTATCGCACGCCAACGCCTTCCAGGCATCCGCTTGCACCACGGTGACATGACGGCGTTCCACCTTGGAAAGACCTTCGACCTGGTCACCTGCCTGTTCAGTGCCATTGGGTATGTCAAGACGCTGGAGAATCTCGCGCGAGCGGTCGGATGCATGGCAAGACACCTCAAGGCCGGCGGACTCTTAGCGATCGAGCCTTGGTTCACCCCCGACACTTGGCGCCCCGGCACTGTGCATGCCATATTCATCGATGAACCCGAATTGAAGATCGCCCGCATCAATACCAGTTTGGTCACTGAACACCTGTCCATCTTCGACCTACATTATTTAATCGGCACACCGGCGGGGACCGAGCATGTGGTCGAACATCATGAGATGGGGCTCTTCACGACCGACGACATGCATGCCGCGCTGGTGGCAGTCGGTCTGGAAGTAACCTTTGACCCCCAAGGATTGATGGGCAGGGGCCTATTCATTGGGCGACATCCAGGCTAGAGCAGGGCCAAAAACGCCCTAGTCTAGCGTTATAGCCAACGGCGGAATGGGACTGAGCCATCATGCACTCAAATGGTTCCGGCAGGGGTTTGACGACGGGTGCAAGAGCGGATAGAATTAGCCAAACATTCGAGGTGCAAAGGGGGAGCAATCATGACGACGCAAGCTGACCTGAAGCCCGTGCGGGTTTCCATGATGAATGCCGTCCATGACTTGGCGGTGCTCGTGGCGAGAGATGAAGGCCTGTTCCGTGACGAGGGGCTCGATGTCATGATTGTCAATACCCCAGGCACCGCTCAGGTCAACGTCGACCGCCAGGCGTTGCGCCATGAGATCTTCGACCGCACCATGGAAGCCCTCTACAACACCGGCGGTGTCGATCAGTACCGCATGTGCGAGTGGGGAGTCATGAAGCGCACCGTGGAAGCCATTCAGTGTGGCCAGCGGCCGGCGAAAATCGTCGCCTTGGGCAGCGCCATGTCCAAGATGGCCATCATCACCGCCCCGCACAGTCATATCTATGAGCCGGAGCAGCTCAAAAACACGCCAGTAGCCGTCAGCCCGTTCAATGGGTCACATTTCACCACCCTCAAGATGCTCGAGGGCTTTATCAAGAAGGAGCATATCCGCGTGGTCCACGCCGGCACCATGCAGGAGCGCCTGGAGGCAGTACGCCAGGGTGAGGTGGCGGCTGGCAACTTTATGGAGCCCTGGATTAGCATTGCCCAGAAGCAGGGATTCCGCATCCTGATGGAGAGCCACTCAACGCGCAGCGAGGCGGCCAGCGATGAGCTGGACGGCCCCACCCTCGCCGCCATGTTCCGCGCCGAGGCACGGGCTGCCGAGATGATCAATCGGAACCCCGGGAAGTATGCGCACTATCTGCTCCAGGAAGCCCATGGCCTCCTCGAACCGCATGAGTTGCAGACCTGGCGCCTGCTCTACGGCCCACCCGTGCCGTATACGCGGGAACGCTTTGAGGCCACCTACGAGTGGATGCTGAGCTATCCTGAGCTCGTCGCCCCTGGTGCCACTTATGAGACGGTGGTGGACAACCGTGCCTGGGAGTGAGAGGGAAGGATCATGGTCAATCGTCGCACGTTTATGACGCTACTCGCAACCGCTGCTGTCGCGCCGGACTTCTCATGGGCGCAGGGAGGGGGGGCGACAGGGTCACCGGTCTCAACTTAAGGGTCGCCCCAAATGATGGACTCTAGTTGCTGGCGCTCGCGGTGCTGCTTGCGCCGCCGTTTGACAAGGCCGAGGAGTTTCACATGCTCGACCAGAAAGGCCACCAGGTCGTCACACTCACCACGCTGCACCGCACGGCTATAATGATAGAAGGCGCGAAAGACCATCTCCACCGAGATGCGTTCCAAGGGTTCACCCAGCGCCTGGGCGACCTGCTGGCAGATCGTCACCAGCACCGCATAGAACACCAACGTCGCATAGAGCTGCCACTGGACCGCATTCGTAGAGCCCGTCCACACGTAGGCCAAATCCAGGAGCCGTTTGGTCAAGGCAAACGCATCCTCGATCCGCCAGCGTCGCCGATACAGCTCACAGACTTGGCGGGCCGACAGCACTTGGGGATCGAGCACATGGGTCAGATAGCGATACCATGCGCCCTGCCACAGCACCGAGACCATCCGCAGTGGATACGTGCAGGGATTCGAGCGGTACTGGCCCACGTGAAGGATTTCGTCCCGATAGTATGGGCTACCGCTCAGCACCTGCACGGTGCGATATGCTGTCTTCTCCCGCATCCGAGTGACAAAGAACTTCTGCGAACCCGCGAAGTCATCGCACCACAGAAAGCTGAAAAATCCCAGGTCAACGACCAACAAGCCACCCACGGGAAGCGCCGCCAGGATCTCCGCGGCAAACCGCTTGTCATTGGCCGCGGCGTCCTCAGTATAGAGCTGCCACAGCGGCCGATGGCTGAAGGCTTCCACCATGGCCAGGGTCTTGCCAGCGAGCATCACGCCGTCGCGCTCTCGCAAGACCTGGGTGCGTTGACGCAGGGCTTCCAAGGTCGAGCCATCCACGATGGCGATCAACGGGAAGTGCTCCCGTACTGGCGCCCAGCTCGGATGGCACACGGAGGGCGCGGCTTGGGCCTGCAACCGTGTACACACCTCGGCAAAGAGCTGCCCCATCACCGCGGCCGGCAGCACATCGAGCCGTTTGGTGATGGCTTGGGGACTGACGTGCAACGGCGGTATCCACAACAGGCCTTCCCGGGCCAAGACCTTCTGCACCTCGGCTACCGCGGGCACCCGGCGCCACACCAGGCTCACCACAATAGCGACCATCACTGGCAGCGTCAACAGCCGCTGCCGCATGCGGATGAGCCGCTGCGGTTGCCGGGGATCGCGTCGCTCCAGCTGGCGCGGGGCGAGCAGAGACGGACTGAGCAAGGCGGTCAGATGTTGTTCCACCTCTTCTACCGCTGGCATAGGAATTTGCGAGCGGCGCCGAAAATCTGTGGAGGATCGGCGCGTCGTCTGTTTGTGTGCCATAGGGGGCCTCCTCTCTCTGGAAGCCTCCATGATAGCGTAAATGCGACCATTGATGGCTTAAGTTAAGACCGGTGCGACAGGGTTGCCCTCTACGCCAGCGTAGGGCCCACGCTCACGCATTATGATGTTGATGTGCCAGGCGCGGAGTTGAGCAGGCGCAGCTCGGTGACGCTGCCGGCGAATGTACAATACGCATGGCCGCATGTGTCGCGGCAGTATCTCTATGTGGCGTCGAGCAACAGCTCGCCCGGACTGGGCGGGGTAGTCGGCGACATGCATCACGTGAGCGCCTTTCGTCTCGATGGCTCCGGCGCGCTGACGCCGCACGGCCAGCCGATTCCGCTACCCTCACGCCCGATTCACCTGACCACCGATATACCGTCCGAGTATGTACTCGTCGCGTTCAACAACCCGAGCGCCATCCGAGTCTACCGCATCAATCGCGACGCGACGCTCGGCGAGGAAGTGCCGCAGCCGGGGTCGATCGACGCGGGGATCTTCGCGCATCAGGTGCGCGTGACGGACAACAACCGACTGGCGATCCTCGTAGCGCGCGGCAATGATCGCGTGGGCGAAAAGCCCGAAGACCCAGGCGCGCTCAAGGTGTTCAACTTCAGGAACGGACTACTCACCAACGAAGTCTCCGTCGCGCCCAACGGCGGCTATGGCTTCGGACCGCGGCATCTAGATTTCCATCCGAGCAAGCCGTGGGTCTATGTGTCGCTCGAGCGCGAGAACAAGATGGACATGTTCACGCTCGACGGCGATACCCTGTCGATGGTGCCGCTGTTCAGGAAGGAGACTCTGGCTCGGCCCAACAATATCGTGTCACGGCAGGTGGCCGGTACCGTGCACGTACACCCGAACGGCCGCTTCGTGTACGGTGCCAATCGCGCCGATTCCACGACGGAGTTCGAAGGCAAGAAAGTCTTCATCGGCGGCGAAAACACCATCGCCACCTACATGATCAACCAGGAGACCGGCGAGCCAACGCTGATCGATCACACCGAGACGCACGGCATCCACTGCCGCACGTTCCACATCGATCCGAGCGGGCGCCTGCTGGTCGCAGCGCACATTAGGCCGCTGCTGGTGCGGGAGGGGGCGAATGTGCACCAGGTGCCCGCGTGCCTCTCAGTGTTCCGCATCGGCAACGACGGCAAGCTCGATTTCGTGCGCAAGTACGACGTCGACGTCGGCAACAATACGATGTTTTGGATGGGGATGGTGAAGCTGTAGGGAGTGTCAACAAGGATGGCCTCTCTCAGCGGGCAATTCGCCCACTGAGCCGTGGGTCTGTGCTATGACGATCTCCCTCCCGCGGTGGGCGATGGCACCGAGGTTGATCATCAGCTGCGTGTAACCGAGGTCAGCCTAGTACTACAGTGGTAACAAGATCATGATGCAGCCACGACCCCAACGAGTGCCTCCCGACGTTTATCATGGTCATACTGGGCGACGCGCTGATGGTGCTGACGCCACTGCGACCAGGCGAGGATGTGGCGGGCCGTG
>JBKPCR010000512.1:0-15654 GCA_046727435.1 bacterium
GCAGCCGGCCCGTCACATCCTGCGTTGGTCGCAATGGCGTCGGTGGCACCAGGCCACCGCCCCATACTACCACTATAGGCGTCGTCAAGCGCTGGTGGGGGCCGTGGCGGCATAATGATCTTGTTACCACTGTAGTACTAAAACCGCTTTTACATACTGGGATTTTTTGCCCAAAGCGACGAAAAGGTATATTTCAGACTTAGCCGGTCATAACCTGCCAGACTGGGAACTAGGCTAACTCCCGGACAATCCCATTGATGTTGATCGTTTCCGGCCCGTTGCAAAACTCGTAACGCCCATACAAATTGATGTGCTGCCAAGCTACCGGGGAAATGTGCTTGAGCAAGGCTGCTTCCTGAACGTCCCCCGCTGCTTCCCTATAATCCAGGAGGCTGGATAAGAGCATTGTATTGTAGTAGATGATGCAGTTCGTCAGCAGACGTGCACATTCGCCCCAGATTTGTTGCTCATGCTCTGTCTTGAACCGCAGCTTGCCGAAGTTGGCGTGCGAGACGGCTCGGCGCAGCTGATGGTAACTCTCGCCCCGGTTGAGAGCCTGCTGGACATTGCGCCTGAGAGGCGGTGAGTCAATGTAGTCAAGCAGGTACAAGCTGCGGAAGATGTTGTCATATTCCCATAGGGCGCGCCGCGTCTTGTTTTTTCGAGCAAAGGCACTCAGCTTGCGAACGATGGTGCTCTGCGTGGTCGTCTTCAAGGCCAACGACACCATAATCCGCTGAATATTCTCCCACTCCTCGATGATGAGCTCAGGGCTTAGTTTACGGATGGGCTTGAGCACCATGTCCTCATCATACTGGCTTGGGTGTTTGAATCCATAGAGTGCTTCGCCGACCTCGTCATAAATATCCCGGTAGCGTGGCGCGAACTGATAGCCAAACATATTGAGGATGGCGAAGTTGACCTCGTTGGTGCCGTGTGTATCAGTAGAATGGATTTCGGGTTGGATATCGGTGGTATTGTTAAACAAGATATCGAACACGTAGTGGCTTTCATGGTCGTTGGCACAAATGATCTCTGCATTGATGGGGACATGGTTGGCCACCAAAGTATACGAGACAATGCCTTTTTTGAGTCCGAAATACTTGGGTGAATGGCGGGCATTGATGGTATGAATGCGAGTTTCGAATTTCTGCCCATCGCTACTGGAATGGAGGGCATCGCGGATATCATAATGCCCAAAGATGGGGAGCTCGGCGATTGCATTACTGACCCGATCGTTGGCGGCTTTGAGAGTTTCCAGGCGGATGAAATTCTCCGAGGTTGTCGACAGCGCCTGATACCCGATATCCGAGACTTCCCCCATCCGACCCAATCCCAGGTTGGTGCCCCAGGCAATGAGACAAGCCGTCAGGGTGAGGTCATCCACCCCCTGTTTGACATAGCGCCCCAAGACATGATCAAAGGCTTCCATAAAGCGACAGTGCCGATTGACGAAATGCAGCACGCTGCTGATGTCGACCTGTTTGAGTGCATCGAAGCAGGGATGGTTGATCAGCTCAGCGCTACGGGGATACTGCAGGGTCCACCGGGTTTGTGACCCGCGCTTTTTGATCTCAAAATGTGTATTGTCACCTGAGGCAATCCGTTGATTGACCTGGATGAGGCGGTCTTCAAGTTGCGTTTCGAGTGCGGCGAGGTGTTCCCGAATCGGCTGCTTGAGGAGCGGGAGGCCCGTGTTGGCAATCAGGTTTTCCTTGTCTTTCCACCTGTCGTCATCGATTAGGTCGTCTTCGAAACTCTGGAAGCGGACGCTATCGCGGCAGAAGACATCGCCCGCTTCCAAGCCGTTGCGCAAGAGACGATAGTCCAGAAACTCATAGCGGTCTGGGAGCACGTGCCTCTGACCATGCGCGCCTTGGGTATAGAGATAGCGTTTGGCAGTGTCGGGAATGAAGCTTAGGGGGTAAGCGTATGGAGGATATTGACTGAGCGGCCGTCCTTTCTGGAAGGCATCCTTCAGAAACGTCACGGCTTCGATCAAAGTGGTGTGCCCGGCTGACGCCGTCCAATCGACCGCCAGCAGAAGGGGGCGTACATGGCGTTTAAACTGGTGGGCTAGTTCATCCATGTGCTCCCATTGAAAGGCTGTTTCATCGAACTTCACTGTGGTGGTGATGTGGTCGGCGACGAAGTCGATTTTATCGCGCTCAAGAATACTGAATGCCTTTGCCCGGACTTGGTGGAAGGGGGTTTGCTGGGGAATACCGTCATCCGTGAAAAGTTTCAGCACTTGCCCGGCCCGGTCGAGGTCCTCGTTGCCCTCGGAGCGAGACTCATACACGCGATCTTTGGCGACCGTCTTTGCAGCTTCATGGTATCGTCTGACATGATGGATGAGGCTACTCATCAAATGGTCATGCAATCGCTGGTAGCGGTGATACACAAAGCACAAGAGGTAGACGTGGGCTGTCGCCTCCTCGAACCGTTTGAGCTTATAGACCGAGTAGTAGCCGACTAAGGAAGCATAGTATTTGACGCTCTCCTGTGAGATGCCCAGATCAGGCAACAGGCTTTTGGCCAGGTGGTACAAGTCCCGTATCTGTTCACCCCGACGGATTTCACGTGTGATTTCACTGGCGCTGAAATCTTTTGGCTCCCGTCTGAGCTGTGTGATTTCATAGAGCTCCGGCGTGTCCTCCAAGAGGCGGTCGAGGGCCTCTCGATGAGACCGATCGAGCCGATGAGAGATGACGGCGGCCAACCGTTCCTGCTCGTGCGTCAGCGCCTGACTGACGGTGTCTTGCATAAAGCTGTAGCCTGGCGCCACGATGCGTTGCTCTTTCAGATAGTGCATGAGCTCTCGGAAGACAAAGACGGGCTTTGCTGAAATCCTGGCCGCTTGTTGTGCTCTTTGGGCCAAGGCCTGACGCTGCCCAACATCGCATGTACGGTAACGGAAGAGTTCGAGAATCACGCTCTGCTGTCTCAATCGAGTCACCTTGGTAATATCAAGATCATCGAGATGGAAATCGGGGAAATATTGTCCCTGGACAAACTGTGCGTCCTCTTCAACGTCGAGAAGATCGAACACAAAAAACATGTGGTGAGATTTGAAGTAGCCAAGCTGTAGAATGAAATATATCCGGGACTTGATCGAGTGGAACTGTTCGAGCGCCGCCTTTTCCGTCGGCGCAAGTGTAAAATACTCAAGGCGTTCGTCGTCAGCAAAGTGAGGCTGTCCATACAGCGCTTCGATTTCGTCATCCCCCAGAATTTTCAGACGTACTCCCGTCGTGTTCATACGCCGTTACCCTCGCTTGCTTCAAGGACGAGTTCGCCATCCGCATAGAAAGGTGTAGAGGGTCACTGTCACTGTGCGACAGCGATTCACGGATAAGAGCCCGACACCCATGGTCGTACCTGAGCTCACGGATGGGGCATGCACGTTACGGGACGGCGGTAATCCGATTCTGCGGACCAGGGGTGATGGGAGAGTGCGTCCGGAAGTACGCTTCGAACGCATCCAAATCCTGGACGCCGCCCAGGCGGTCAGTCCCTTCCCGGAGCGCGAGGAAGTGATCACCGCCGTCGGCGAGGAAGCTATTGACGGTCACCCGATAGGTGGCATTGAGATCGATGGCCACCCCCTTGATCTTGATACTCGCGAGGTCCACCTTGCCGCACGTCGGAGCGCTCCGGCTCCAGGCGTAGGTCAATCCCGCCGAGACCTGCAGCATGCGGTCTCGATTCTGGGTCCCGCACCCCTGAAACTGCTGCTCCAGCACAGTCTTCAGCTGCCGCCCGGTCAACGTCATGGTCACCAAGCTATTGCCGAATGGTTGCACCGTGAAGGCTTCCCCATACGTCACGTGACCATCGCCTTCACTCCCGCTTTGCGCGTAGGCTAGATCGGCGCGGATACCGCCCGGATTCATGAGCGCCACCACCGCCCCGCCAACCGCCGGGTCCGCGGTGGCCGCCCACTGCGCATCCGCAATCACATCTCCCAACGCGGACTCGCCTGCTGGGGTGGGATCGCGGGTGTGATCCGCCGTAATGGAGCCAATCACACGGTTGGCTAACGGCGCCACCAGGGTCTGGTATGTGTCCACCAGCGCGGTGAGCCGGGTGTCCGAGGGCACCTCGCGGGTCACGATGCGATTGTTCGCCTGCATGCGGACCACATCGCCGGTGGCGCGGTCAATGGTCAGGTCCACATCGGTCACGACTCGGCCGAACGAGGACGCGCTGGTGACGAGCATGCCATTGAGGTGGCAGTTGTACGCCTGATGGGTATGACCGCTGATGACCACATCGACCGCGGGATCAAAGCGATGCACAATATCCACGATCGCACCGGAAAGGCCCAGGCACTCATTGTACGTGCCCGTGGGGAAGCCGCCCTCGTGGATCAACACGACGATCGTTTCAATGCCCTGGGCCTTCAATGACGGGACCAGGGCATTGACCGTCTCGGCCTCATCCGTAAACGTCAGACCGGCCACGCCGGACGGCGTCACGATGGTCGGCGTGCCCTGGAGGGTCATCCCGATAAAGGCCACTTTGGCGCCGGCAAAACTGCGCACCTGATACGCCGGGAACAGGGTCGTGGCGGTGTCATGGCGGACGACATTGGCCGCCAGGAACTGGAACGTGGCCCCCGCAAACCCGTCTCCATCCCGACAACCGTCCACAGGGTGACACCCCCCGTGTTGCATCCGCAGCAATTCCGCGGCGCCTTCGTCGAACTCGTGATTGCCGACCGCGTTGTACTCGAGACCGAGCACATTAAAGGCCTCAATGGTTGGCTCGTCATGGAAGAGCGCGGAAATCAACGGGCTGGCGCCGATCAGGTCGCCGGCAGAGACCACCACGGTGTGGGGGTACTGGGCCCGCAGGGCCTGAATGTGCGCCGATAGATAGGCCACCCCCCCAGCCGGGATGTTCCGACCATCGGGCTCCGTGATGGTGCCACTCGGGCCGACGAGGTGGCCATGGAAATCATTGACGGCCAGAATGTGGACGCTCACGGTCCCCGAAGGCATAGTGCTCACAGGCACCGCCAATATGGAGAACACCAGCGTCAGCGCGATCACGAGCGGCCACCTGCGGAGTTCTTTTTTCATGCCCCTCTCCCCGGCGATGACATCCGTTCCATGGGTGGTGCGGCGGCCTGCCACGGGCGGTCATGTCGTGGCCATGGCGCCACCGTGACGGCCCGTCTGTTCGGTTCGTGAGCCTGACCCCGCCACGGCGGGGTGCGAGCGGCGCATGACAATAGCCGGGGATATCCTCCCGCCCATTGACGCTTCCTGAGGGCACCGCTCTGCGCCGTGCTCCATGCCACGCGTCTGGTCGAAGGGCGTGGGACGTCGCACCGTTCCTGACATGCGCACCTGCTCACCCCGCCAGCGCCCGCTGATAGCTCTCCTTGATCATCTCAGCCGATGACTCGGCATAGATCTGCGTCGTCTCCAGCTTGGAGTGCCCCAGAAATTTCTGGATCTGCTCGATGGGCATGCCCCGTTCCAGCAGCGTGGTTGCCACTGAGTGGCGGAGCAGATGCGGGTAGACCCGCTTGGTGATCAGCGCGTCTGTGGCCGTCTCCTTGATAATCTGCTGAATGCGCCGCGGCGAATACTGCGTATTCTGGACCGTCTCGAAGAGATACCCCGTGGTGCGATGGCCCAGATGGGTTCTCAGCTCCTGGGCCAGCTGTGGGAGAATCGGCACATACCGACTCTTGCCGCCCTTGGCCTTGGCGATCAACATCATCTGCTCCTCAAAGAACACCTCGTCGGCTTTGATGTTCACAAACTCCGAGACCCGGGCGCCAGTCTGGAACAGCGTCTTAATCAGCAGCCCTCGCGTGCCCTGCACGCGGTAGGCATGGGCAATGAGCTGGCGCTCCTCTTCCCGAGAGAGCGGAGCGACCACTCTCTTTCTCGTCTTGGGCCGTTCGATGGCCAAGGCACGGCGCACTTCCTTGGCCACATAGTGGGTCTGATCATAGGTCAGATGGTGTTGCCGCCACAATTTTTTGGTGGCCGCGATGACTGATTTGAGGTCTGGAGATGATTTCGCTTTTGCAGATGTAGTACGCATAAGTCCTTGGTTTGAGTATACTGGAGGTCGAAAAACCCGTCAAAACTCGGCGCCCATTTCGCTCTTCAGGTGTTCTGCGAAATCGGATTGTACACCTTTTTGAGGTGGATGTGTCACTGCTATGATGACGCCATCATCCTATGGTCTTGCACCAGAGGAACAGCGCCTGCAGGCCGTGCTGGCACTCTTGAGGGGAGAGAAGGCCTCAGACGTGTCGACCAACTTCGGTATCTGCCGCAGCGACCTCTACAAATTGCGCACGCGAGCGCTCACCGCGATACGCGAAGCACTCCAGGATCATCCCCGCGGGCCCAAGCGACCAGGCAACCGGATCAGTGATGCGCAGGAGCAGCAGGTCGTGGTGGTATGCCAACGCCACCCGACTCACAGCTCCTATCAGATACAGAAAAAGCTTGGGTCATATGCTCCCTGTGCCCGCACGATTCAGCGCATCCGTGCTCGTAACCATCTGGCACGGCTCCCGAAGCGCGCTCCCCCCTCAGCCCCGGCACGACGGATAGCGGCACAGGTCATGAAGCGGGCGCGATATTGTCTCAAGCTAAGGCCGCACCTGGGGCCAGAGCGCGTCGTGTGGGATCTGCGCAATGGTGAGCAGCTGGAGATCAGCACATCCACAATTAAGCGCCTCAAGCGCAAGATTCGCGATACCCTCCATCCTGCTCCGCCGAGGCGACCTTCGCCTGTATGGCGGTTCTATGAACGCCAGCATCCCCACAGCCTCTGGCATGTTGACTTCATGGACAAAATCACGCTCACCGATACCCAGCAGGTTGCCCACCAACTCACGCTGCAGGATGACTACTCGCGGGGGTACGTCTTCTGCGATCTTGCCTTCGACCACGATCAACGCACCGTGATCCGGGCGCTCATGGCCGCCATGCGGCAGTGGCAGGTGATCCCCAAGGCCATGCTCTCTGACAATGGCTCACCGTTTAAGGGCACGCTCATCACGACGTTCTGCAGGAAGCTGGGTATTCGTCTCATCCACAGCGCCGTCCGACATCCCCAAACTAACGGCAAACTGGAGCGGGCCTTCCAGGATGATATGCGGGACTTCTATGGGCAGTACGATGCGTGGCTGTTGGATCACTTGCGCCACGATCTACCCTCATATGTGCAGTATCGCAATGGCGTCCGCGGCCATAAAGCATTGGACGGAAAGCCATCCATCACCAGATTACAATAGTACACCGAGAAAGCACCGGCTCATATTCTTGACCGGCTTGAGAGCTACGCCGTGTATGAGATCGGGCGGCAGAGAGCGCACATGGATGGGTCCATTCGGGTCCTGGGACGGCCTGCCCAGCTTGATGCTCGACTGTGCGGACAGAACGTGACCATGTACGAGACCTTGCGAGGGCTGGAGGCAAAGACGCAGGAGGGGCGCTGGTATCTCTTCGCGGATTACCAGCGTTTCCGGCAGCTCAGTTGTACCGCTCCCTGGAATATGCCGACGAGCTTCTCGTTCGAAAGATGTCAGGGCTACTGTCCGCGAATTGCTGTCGCATAATAACAGTGACCCTCAACACTATCCTCGTATGATGACGAACTCATGGAAACGAGGGAGGCCAACGTGGCCTATCAGTATGTCAGGGAGCCTCTGCGAGCCCAGGAGGCCGATGCGCTGGCTCACGCCTGTGAAACCACCGAAGAGAAACTCATTGTTTGGACGCTCATCGACACCGGTCTTCGGGTGTCCGAGCTCTGCAGTCTCACATCACAACACATACTCTGGTAGCAGAAAGCGTTGCGGATACAGGGCAAGGGGGGGCCGTACGGCAAACGGTCAAAACATCGGGTGGTGCCCATGTCCAGGCGCCTTCGACCCTTGATGGAGCATTACTTTGCCCTTCATGCAAGGTGGTTTGTCGGACCTCGGCAGGTGCAGAAAATTGTCAAACGGGTAGCCAACCGGGCCAAAATCACCCAAGATGTGACACCGCATGTGTTGCGGCACACGTTCGCGACACTGACTCTTCAGAAGAACATCTCACTGGCTGCGATTCAGAAAATCCTCGGGCATGACCGGCTTACCACCACTGCCATCTATCTGAATCTCACCGACACGCATGTCGTCGAAGAATACGAGCAAAAGTGGTAGGACTGAGTTTGTCTGGGGATTCGCCCTCGCTCAGTGCAAGACCTGGAATATACCTTTTCGTCGCTTTGGGCAAAAAACCCCAAATACTAATTTGTCACGAACTAGTATCAATCCAGTATAGAGGAGGCTCCGCGCGCGCGGGGACGATGGGTTCATCCCCCGTCGAGGCCACGACTCCACGATTGAGTGGTTACAGCAAGCACCACGACGGAAACTCAAGGGACTGCGGGACCAGCTGGAGAAGGTCCGGTTATTGCTGTCCTTACAGGTCGAGACGTATCCACTGGACGACATTCGGCTGGAACGGCAACGCAGCTATGCCCGCCAGATGCGACGCCGGCGCCCGGCACGTTTGCGGGCACTGACAGAGCCACGCCGGACGCTGGAGATGGTATGTTTCCTGCGTATCACCTTACTGCAAAGTACCGATGTGGTCTTATCCATGGCCGATCGGCTCATCCAGGACCTCCATGCCCGCACGACCCAGGACGTGCAAGAAGCTGAGGGGCGCGGGGCCCGGAGCTTGCGCCAGTCATTGCACGCCATTCATCGCGTGCTCAGCGACCTCACGATTCCAGATGGCATGCTCCCGCGAGCTCAACTGAATCATAGCTGTCAAACCGGAGCCACAGACGACACCGAGCCTGGCGCAGGCTATCACGCGAACCAAGGCGCGCGAGACTGTGGCTGACTATCATTTCACCCCGTCTCTGCGGGCGCACTTCAAACGCGTCTTCGATTGCATCGTGCATCGCAAAGGGCAGGGCTTTTGGGTTCAGGCCGAATACGGCGCCGGCAAGACACATTTTCTTGGCGCGCTCATCGATCTCCTCATCTGGCGTGACGCAGACGTTTGGGACGCCGTACGCGATGCCGAGATCAAAAGCGAATATGCGAAGGAACGGTTTGCGTTCATCTACGAGCAGATTACCAAGGTCGGGGGCTACGACGGCATGCTCTTCGTCGTAGACGAGTTCCGCTCCTGGCAAGACCGCCATGTGGCGGGCACCACGGCCTATGCCGAGGATGAGGAGGTCCTCGAGACCCTGGCGTTCGTCTTGCCTTCCCAGCATTGCACCAGCGTCACGCTGATCGCCAGCCAGGGGGATATGCCGCAAAAGCTGTCAGGGGGTGGCGAGGGCGATCGCTTTATCCCCTTATATCTTCTGGCGGACAAGAACAAAGGGGACTTCGGCGAGATCGTCGGATTCCGATGCCGGGAGCTGAGCCCGGGAGCAGCGACTGACATCAAGGGTTACTACGACTACTGCCGCAAAGAGTATCGCTTCATTAGGCAATCCAACATCTCTCTCGAATACTTTACAGCCATCTTCCCCTTTCAGCCGCGGTGCTTCGACGTCATGCGACGGATGACACAGAACGCCGAGCGGCATAACCTCCCGACAGCCCGCTCGGCCATCTGTATGGCCTGGCAGACCCTGTCAAATCCAGTGCTGTTAAAGGGCAAGCGCCTCCTGACGCTGGCAGACATCATGCACAGCGATGAACTGCAGAAGGGCCTGAATTCTGAGCACTACCACGACGGCTATGTCAACTTCTGTGGGGCGATCGAGCAGCTGTCCGAGCTGGACATCGCTCCCGAAGAGCGTGAGCAGGCCCAGCGCCTGGTCGAGACCCTGTACCTGTGGGGCATCAGTCTGCCGGAGAACTTGCGAGACGGTCTCACTGCCCAGGAAGCGGCGGAGGCGACATGGCTCTCGGACGATGCCGTAGGCGCGACGGCCCAGGCTGAGCATTTGCTGGAAAAGTTAGTACAGGGTGGTTTTCCCATCCGGGAAGAGAAGAGAACACGGGACGGCAAGGAGGTGGCGATCTATGCCTACGAAATCTCGGCCGCCCAAGAGTCGCCGGTCAGATACTGTGCTCCACTCAAGAAGATAGCGACGCAAGACCTCAAGGGGCAGAATAGCAAATGGCTGGAGAGCCTCTTTTGGCAGCTCCCAGATATTACGCCAGAGGCCCAGCAGGAGCTCGGAGCCGATGGTGGTAACCTTGGAGGCTTTCAGCCCCAGGACCAGAGGTCGGCCCGCGACCAGCAAGAGGGCAAGCCGCCGGCATACGCTTTCCCACACCGCGCCGGGGCATCCACACGACGCGAGCACAAGGTCTCCTACAGCGGTGAGGTGGTAGTGTGCGAGCGCTGGCGCGAGGAGTTCGGCAAGGAGATCGACAACCTCGACCAGCACTTCCGATTGGTCTACCTGACCGGCCATCCAGACCTGGACGACGCCAAGATCGCTGCCGCTCTGAAGGATGCGCGGATCGCCGTCATGCGGCCCGAGGCCCTCGGTGAGGATACACGGGAGGCCCTGGCCGACCTGATGGCCGCCGAGCAGATGAAGCGCAACTGCTGGGCGCCGAATCAGAGCACCTTGCGTGAGTACGCCAACGGAAAGCGGCGTGAGGCGCTCAAGGCGGTGCTGAAGTGCCAACAGGATGAGTATCGGCGGGGCAAGGTGATCACGCAAAAAGCCTATGGCATTCCCGCCGTCGAAATTTTCAGATCGACGCAGAGACGGGAGGAGGATCTGGCAGGTCGGCTGCTGGAAAAAGCCTACGATACCCCGTTGTTCAGCCCCAGGGATCTTCGCAAGGAGTTTTCAGACGCGGACGCCAAGGAGGTCTTCGCCGGCCTCTTCCACAAGGACCCTGCCAGGGCGGAAAAAGATGCGGTGACCAACTTCGCCACCGGTCTCGAGCTCGTTGCCAAGTCACATCCTGCCGAGTTCAACCCGACCGCCTCACAGGCTCTGGCCAAGGTGTGCGAGCAGATGGCAGGACGATCGGACCGGCCCTTGTCTGATCTGAAGGCGGCTCTGTGTCGTCTACCCTACGGGCTGACAGAGTCGATGGTGACGCTGTACGTCTTCGCGCTGATCAAGTCAGGGGGCTTCGAGCTGGCTCTCAATCCGAATGCTGGGGTCACGCTCAGCGACGGCCGGCCCGTACCAGGCGATCGACTCACGGCGCATACCCTACCCCTGTGTGAGTGGAACGCCCGGCTCGACAGAGCCCTTCTCGGCTCCCGACTCGTCGAATCGCTGCACAAGGGGTGGAATGAAGTCCTCCCTTACGCGCGCATTCTCGACCCCGACCTGAAGCCTGCCACCACCCCCGACGAGGAGCAGGCGCGCGACGAGTCGCTCCTGGAGACCCTCGCACAGTTGCAATCTGAGATCCCTGAGGTGGAAAAGAGCCTGGTCAAACTGGCCGGTGTTCTCAATGGTTCTATGCCGCCAAGTCTCAAGGAGATCCTGGCACGCTATCGCGGCCTGGCGACTGCCGCCAGCTACCAGGAATTCGATGCGGCCGTGCGCGAGAGCTATGCCGACAGGAACGCCTTTGCCGTGGCACATACACAGTACGACAGGGCGCGCAAAGTGCGCGACTGTGCCTTCCAGGTAAGCCAGATGGTCGATTACCTGAACAGGGCATGCGCCGTAGTCGAGGACATCGAGTTCGAGCGCGCGGCGCTCCTGAGTATGCTTGGCTTTGAGGCGATGCTGCATGACCCATCGCTTATTGGGGCACGAGAGCAAACCTTCGCCCGCTGGAAGACGCGCTACGTCCATGCCTACCGTAAGGCGCATCGGGCGCACTACGAGGCCGTGGCTGACCTGGCTGCGAAGCTGGACAGCCTGCGTCCCATAAGTACAAGCCCTAACACGGATAAATGGCATCCTTGAACTGGGTCCCCCTCTTGCAGCCACGACCACTACCGCTGCCGGCCTCAAGGCGCTCGATGCTGCCCCGTGGATGTGCCCGGACGCCGCAGAAGCCGCTGTGACCGTGAACCGGGAGATCATTACATGGCTGCGCCAAGATCCGAGATTGCAGACCTCATAGCTCGGTACTGTGCCCAGTTAGGTGAGATGGGCATTCGCGTAGAACAGGCGTTGCTGTTTGGCTCCTATGAGGACAACATCAGGCGGCAGCTTGAAACCAAGTTGCGGCAGTGTCTTACTGCGCTCACTGAGCTTAGAAGGATGGAAACTAGATCTGGCACCCAGCAGGCGGTTGTCGCCACTGCGTCGGCTACCGGTCTGAAGTTTATCCCTGACAACTCGGTGGACTACGTCTTCACCGATCCACCGTTCGGTGGTAACATCTTCTACTCGGATGCTTCGATGCTTTACGAGGCATGGCTCGGCGAGGTGACGAATGGGCACCGGAGCCGAACATGACGACGGCCACCGTTCTCGCCTGAGCGACGCGTGGCGTCATTCCACGCACCACACGCGGTCATGGTCGGAACGCGCCCGTGCAATTCGACGTGGAAGCGGTCATCGAGGTGTGACAAGCCCGTGAGACGGGGGACACGCAGGGGGAGTCGTGCTGGAACGTCTGCGGCGGACGTAGGGGCGGCGGAGTGATCAGGGATCAGACCATCGACGCTCGACTCCACGATCGAGAGGCCAGCCCCCTGATATCAGCAGCCCCCGAATCGAAAGGCAGTATGATCATCATCGTCTCCAGGCAGGTACCGTCGCCGCACGGGGATCCGCTGTCACCGAACCCATACGATCCGCCGCCGATCGCGTGCAGATGGGAGGGGACAGTGACCAAGGGACACCATCGTGTCACGCTGACTGACGCCCAACGGGCGCACCGATTCGCTTTCACCCAGCCAGAGGGCGTGCCCCCTCGAAGATTGATCCGAGCCCAAATCCTGCTGCACGTGGATGTCCAGCTCAGTACACCGGCGATTGCGAAGGCACGAGACGTCCCCGCCACCGCCTTGGAAGTTGCGCAGGAGGGAAACCCATATGGTCTCCGCGGGCGGTCGCTCTTCTGGCGGCGGTCGCACGCAGCACACCCTCCGCCGGTCGAAACGGGTGGACAGGCCAGCGGCTTGCCGACACCGTGGTCGAGCGCGGGATTGTGGAGTCCAACGCTCCTGAGATGGTGCGGAGCACGCTGAGAACATTTGCCCTACACCTCGCCCAAAGTTGGACCCAGGGCTTTTACGCGTCTGTCCTCATGCTGAATCGTCTGTCGAGCTTCCGCGGAGAGTCGGAGACTCTGAAAGGGGTACGCCCGGTTTGGAGGGGGCGGAGGGAACTGTACCAGCCATGGCCACTCGTCAGCCGCTTCCCACGTTCTCGCGGACGAGAACAACCAGCGGGGAAGGCAGAGCAGCATGGCGGTACCCAGGAGCCCACCGCACTGTCGACGCGGGGAAGCTGGACGGCTGAAGAAAGGTGCGGCCGGGCGCGTGATCAGTACCGGAGCCGTTCGAGTTGATCGGAGTCAGGAGCTGAGGGGAGTCGTGCTGAGGTAGGGGAGCCATGACGCCCCGCCGGTGCCTCATGGACCTTCGCAAACCCATCCGAGCGGGGTGACACGACGCATAGGGTCGTTGTGCGATAGCGTCTCAAGCTCTGCTCGGCACCCTACAGCACCTGCCTTGCACCGCCGTCAGCTTGGGGAGCGACCACCATTCTCGAGTTGCTGGGGTCACCGATGGCAGCCGGACAGGATCGGAGGGTCGAGCAGATCATTGTCAGCGTCCCGCTTGACCCGTATCTGTCCTTGAAAGCCCTGGCGACCTATAGCGGGCTCAGCGTGCGAAAGCTCCGGAATTGTCTGCGCCATCCTAGCCATCCGTTACCCCATTATCGCGTGGACGGGAAGATCTTGATCCGTCGCTCTGAGTTTGACATCTGGATAGCGGCCTACCGCCGGGTAGGAGATCCCGACGTCGATCAGATCGTTGACGATGTCATGGCGAAGCTGGATTGACAAGCGGAATGCTGAGGGCTATGCTGCGCCCCACTTGGAGGCGCTGCGCTGAAGGAGGCGTCGGACATGCCTCAACGTAGCTGTTGAAGAAGAACGGATCATGGCCAACCCCGCGGCCCGTGTGGAGAAATGCATTTCAATGCTGATCCAAGGGGGGGAAAGCCTGGTCTATGTCAAAGAACAGCTCGGACACCATTCTATTAAGATCACCGTGGACGTATACGGGCATCTCATCCCCGGCACGAACAAGGCGGCAGTGGACCGGTTAGATAAGGCAACCGGACGCAACCCCCACGCAACCGACCTCTGGTCAGGGCTCCGGGTTGTACAAGGAGGACAATAATAAGCCATTGAAGCATCAGAGTTTTTTGGCCGTCACCTCACATGAGAACAGGAGCATTATGCAAATCGAGATCATCTGTACAGGCGACGAAGTATTAACCGGAAAGACCATCAATACGAACTTCAGTCACATCAGCCAGAAGCTAGAAGATGTAGGGCTTGCAGTACGCTGGGGCACGACCGTGGGCGACGATCGCGAAACCCTCCTGCAGTCCTTTCGCGCCGCCGGGGACCGTGCCGATGCCGTCATCGTTAACGGCGGCCTCGGCCCTACCATCGACGACCTCTCACAGGAGGTAGCGGCCCAGGCCGCCGGCGTTGAGTTAGTATTGCACGAGGGCTGGCTGGCCCGTATGGAAGAGCGCTTCCGCCAACGTGGCCGTGTCATGTCGCCAAACAACCGCAAGCAAGCCTTGCTCCCCGCCGGGGCAGAAATGATCGACAACGCCATCGGCACCGCCTGCGGCTTCGCTGTGGATATTGGAAAAGCGCGCTTTTATTTCACTCCCGGTGTTCCCCGTGAATTGTATCGTATGCTTGAGGAACAGGTCCTGCCGCGGCTCCTGGCGCGTAGCGGACAGCAGACAGCGATTTATCTGAAGCGGTTCCATTCCTACGGTTTGGGGGAATCCCACGTCGACGAGATCCTCAAAGGCGTCGAAGAGTTTGCTCCTGATGGCAGCGTCAAACTTGGTTTTCGCACGCATTATCCCCAATTGGAAACCAAGCTCACGGTACGCGGCAAGGATATGGACGACATTCAGTTCAAGTTGGCGCCCGTGGTCCAGGAAGTGCGCAAGCGTCTAGGGAATTTCATCATCGCCGAAGACGATCAGACGCTGGGAGGGGTAGTGCTGGCACAGCTCAGCACCTGTCACAATTCCCTCGCGCTAATCGAGACTTTTACTGGCGGCCAAATTGCTGCGCGTCTCGCACCGCTGCAGGGGGCTGAGGTCGTGTTCCGCCGCGGCATCGTGGCCCGCAACATGCCTGATCTTTATGCCGCCGTTGGCCTCTCGGCGCCATCGTCCGCAGCAAGCTTCACCCCAGAGATAGCGACAGAGGTGGCGACAGTGGGGCGTCACCAGGCCAGTGCTACGCATGCTCTGGCCGTCCTGGTCGACGTCGACGGAGGGCCTGACCGGAACGATTTAGGTGGGACGATCTGTCTGGCGGTGGCCACCGCCCAAGGGGCGGCTACACGGCGCAGTCGGATTGCTGGGGGGCGCGAATGGGTGCGCTTGGGTGCCATCGAGATGGGACTAGATAGCTTGCGGCGCTACCTGCTGGGGTTACCGGTTGATGAGCGCATCGACTTCGAGCGCACCGCAGAAAAACCATAGAGGCTGTGCCGTGCGCAC
>JBKPCR010000513.1:0-6722 GCA_046727435.1 bacterium
GAATAGACCTGCTAACCTTCGTGTTATCCTACGAAGTTAGCGGGTTCTATTCCCCTGGCGATGACCTCAAAGTATCGCTGATATTTAGGTCTGCCCTTTTCCTTGAATAGTATACGAAATTAACGCGAAGTTATACGGCACGACTCCGATAGCCCACAAGCCGAAACTGCTCGATCTCGTCAGCCAGGCAAGTCGCTTCAAACGCTCCAGTATGCGCACGGAAGGAGCGGATGCCAACTGGATCTAGCGCTTCATCCGCTGTCATCGCTAGCGCCATCCCGCCTACATGCGGGGGCCGGAGAGCCATACCCTTCTGTTGCATATGGCAGTGAAGGCGAAGGTAGCCGCCTTTACCCAAACTCAGGCGTTAAGCGCTAGCGTTTTCCTGCATAAGAAGGTGTCCAACTGGAATGTCGACTCGCTGTGAGGTTCCGATTGTCTAGAGGCACATGATCTCCTTGAGTTCGAGGCACTCGCATAATCGTCCCTTGGAAACCCTGCAATCAAGCTCACACTCTCTACAGTTCTGACACGCACCCGCCTCCGCAATCGCAGCAGCTCACAGCCCGGCCTAGAAGCGCCGCCTGCAGGTAGAGGTCTATGTGACCACCCGTCAGCGATAGTAAGGAGACTAACTGGACACGGTGGGGATGGGAATGCCTTCATGCTGATACAGGGTCACGCCCTTGGAGACAATGCAGCGGCGCACTGATTCGGCCCTAACTCTGCTTCGATGGCGTGCTCGGCATCGAGGACAATGCGCCCTAGGTTCGCGCGTCTGATCTCGTGATAAATGGTGGGTTGAGCGGGCAGATGACCCAGGACGTACGCCAGGAATTGCGCTTCGGTTCGGCGCTCAAATACCGGATTCCTTTGCCGTGCCTCCCCGAGGGGCGTCGCCACAATCCCATCCGGGCGCATCTCTGTGACGTCCGAGTAATGGGCCGGTAAGATGAGTACGTCATTCGGCAGCCGCGCGATACGGTCGAAAAGAGTTCGGTATAAGAGTTGGGCCCACTCCTCGGCTTTGTCGCCCAGGTCAGGGCGGCCGATGCTGCTGACAAACAGGGTATCCCCGGTTAGGAGATAGTGGTCATTCACCAGCAGCGATGTGCTCCCTGGCGTATGGCCGGGGGTGTGAAGCGCAATGATCTCCACCACGCTCGATCCCAAGGCGAGGTGGGCACCATCCTCCAGAGAGTGATACGGAAACTGCGCCCCCGCGGCGTCATCGAGGCGGATATGGTAAGGTATCCCCAAGGCGCGACTAAGCCCTGGTCCGCCTGAGAGGTGGTCAGCGTGCAGATGCGTGTCGATGACGCGAGTGAGTTGCGCTTGCTGTGCTTGTGCGAGGGATATGTACCAATCGGTGTGGCGGGCTGGGTCGATCACCAGGGCCTCGTCGTTTGAGACGATGACGTAGGATAAGCAACGCTTGCCGACGCGATTGATCTGGAAGAGAGTGAGCGTTGACTCTTGTGGTAAAGCCACGCGAGTGGTTACGTGTACATCACCCCAGGCGATCATTCCCCCCTGTAGATTACGGGCGCGGATGCCGTGCTGGGTCAGGATCGATGCCACGAATGCGGATGATCCCCCCTTGGCACAGACCACCGTCACATCGCGCCCGCGAGGGACTCGGTCAAGGCATTCTGCCTCGTCCTCTAGGAACACAAAGTAGGGGATGTTGAGCAGGGAGTTCGGTGGCAATCCTTCGATCGCCCAGTTGGTGAATTCCTCTTCGTTCCGGACATCGAGAATAAATGGCCGACTGCCGCGGCGTATGTCCTGGTAGAGCTCGTCCGGAGTTATCTCATTGATTACTGGGGAGTCGCTCATGAGTACCCTCCACTGACGCACAACCTCTGCCTGCACCTGTGAGAATGTCGCGCCTATCCGCCGTCACCGATAGGGTAGGAATTCCCGTCCAAACAATTCGCGCGCGATCACGATTTTCGATACTTGTGCCGTGCCATCGCCAATCTCCAGGCCAATGACATCGCGCAACCGCTGTTCCAGCGGTAAGTCCTGGGTATAGCCATAGTGACCGTGGAGCAGAAGACAGTCATGGATGGCATCTACCGCAACCTTTGGCCCCCACCACTTCACCATCGCTGCCTCTTTGGCGTGCGGTAGCCCCTGATCGCGCAACCATAGGGTACGGTAACAGAGCCAACGAGCTGCTTCCAGCATGGTGGTATGCTCGGCGATCGGAAAGGATACTCCCTCGAATTTCGCCAGCGGGCGACCGAAGGCCTGGCGCTGTTTTACGTATGTGATGGTTTCATCGAGTGATTGCTCCGCCGCACCGATGCACATCAGCGCGATGATGACTCGGCTATAGTCGAAGGCGTTCATGACCAAGTAAAAACCCTGGCCTTCCTCGCCGATTAAAGAATCACGCGGGACGCGCACGTCGTCGAGGAAGAGCGACCCGCGCTGGATCGCGCGCTCACCCATGTCATGCAGGGGGGTCCGGCTGAGGCCGGGGAGGTCGGTTGGAACCAGAAAGGCACTGACCCCGCGTGCGCCAGCGTCGATGTCGGTCTTGGCAAAGACGACCACGGCGTCGGCGGGCATGACCATACTGATGCCAGATTTCTCCCCGTTGAGGATATACTCGTCGCCATGTCGCACTGCCCGTGTCTGCATGCCGGCGGCATCCGAGCCGCCCCGCGCCTCTGTGACCGCGATGGCAAGTATATGATCACCACGGGCCATCCCCGGCAGCCATCTGGCCTTCACCATCTCGTGGGCGTGTCGCAGAATTTCCCCATTGAGGCAATTTTCGATCAGGGCGTACCCGCAGTTAAAATCGCCGCGGGCGATCTCCTCGGCAGCAATCCCTGCCGTGACGCAATCGGCCTCCTGTCCACCGTAAGCGTCGGGGATACAGATGCCGGTGATGCCGAGTTGTCCCATTTTACGCCACTGTTCGGCGGGAAACTCTCCAGTGCGATCCCAGTGCGCATACTTCGGGGACAACTCCGCGAGCGCGAACGTGCGCACGACACGTGCGAATTCTTGTTGGGCCTCCGTGAAGGCAAAATCGACCATCCCGACTCCATTCCCGCACCCCGGCCCGTCCCCAACGGGAGAGGGAGGCCTATTCTGGTGTCTATGCCTGCAAGAGATAGGGCGGCTCGAGCCCTTATGGCACCAAAGCCGCCTAGCGTCGTACGGTCCAGCTTGAATCCCCCTGGGATGGACGCCCCCTCAGGCGGGCGACATACAACTCACCGGTGGGAATGCCCCCGCCCGTTGCAGCTGCACTGGGATGACCGCGGGCGGCTCCTGCGCCATCAGCGCTGCCATCTGGCCGTCCAGCGGCACGCCATCGTTGCGGCAATCGTCCGGCGAAGCGCCCAAGCCATTGTTCCGCCGGGGGCAATTTACGCGCCACGATATCGAAGAAATAGAGCATGAGCGCTGCGAGAATCAGCGCATACCACAGGTTATAGGGGGGACGGTGCCCATCTCCACCCACCTGGAACAACTCCGCTAGCGTCTCAGACCCATCCGTCACGTGTAGCACTCGACCGCCGGTGAGGTCCGCCAACTTGCGCAACAGCCGGAGGTTCTGTGGGCGCGGAATGTATTCCGCGGAATAGGGTATGGCAACAGCCGTCGTGCGTGGCTCGATCGTCTCCCCACGACCGTCCATGCCCGAGACCGTAATGAAATACTCTCCCGTGCCGTTTAACCTAAAGCTCCCTTTATAGCGTCCAGGGGCGGTTTGCTCGAGGGGCAGGGGTGTGCTGGCTTTGCCGCTGACTGTCACAGTGCCGGCCAATGTGGCGTTGTTGATGAACTCATCCTGGTTGTCGTAGAGGTCGACAGTGATCTCGCTCTTGCCGTCTTGCAGTGCCACATTCATCCACATGTTTTGACGCAGCGTCTTACGCTGGGTCCAACGCACGAGCTGGCTGGCAAATTTGCCGAAGTCTTCCCATTCGACCCATGCCTTCCCCCAGCGCCCACGCAGATCAGCGGTGAATGCTGCCGTGCGCCCCAGCCCATAGCGCCAGACAGCCAGCACTGGATCGGCTTTGTCGCTGACCAGCAGGACCTCGGCAGCAGGTTTGGGATAGGCCAGGACGTAACCGCGCAACGGCGGCAGCTCTTGTGGCTCAATGCCCCGTAAGACCTCGTGATCCTGGCGCACGTTAGGGACGAAGGTATGCTCTTCAACAAGGGTGCGCGCCACCAGAATAGTTTCGGAGGTAAAGATGCGTGGCACACTTTCGGAGTCATTGGCGAAATAATAGCGCCCCTGCCCCCAGTCGGCCACCTGCGACATCAACCATTTGTCAGCATCCTCTCCAAGCGCGACGGTGGAGACCGTAATCCGCTGCTGTGCCATCTGGCGAACCAAGCCCTCGAAGTCGGCCTTGGGGGTCAGACCATCGGAGAGCAAGATCAAATGTTTCTTGATCGCCTTGACCTGGGAAAGCGCCTGGAAACCCTCCACAAGCCCCTTATAGACATCTGTCCCGCCGCTGTGATTGAGACCGGACAGTTTGGTGCCGATGCGTTCGCGATCGCCGGCCTCGGTCAGTGGAATGACCCATTCGGTATCCGTATTGAAGGCCACAAGGCCAACTTGATCGAACGGATTAAGCAGGGTGATCGCCGAAAACGAGGCCATCTTCGCTAGTTCAAGCTTGGTCGTACCCTGCGTCGGACGCCCGCCACGGCTCGCATCGCCGATGTACCCCCCCATGCTGTCCGATTTATCGATGACCAGCATGAGCGCCAGGCTTGGGATGGTCATTTTGGCGGGGACATCCATATTCACGGGAAGGGCGCGTTCCAGCGGCGTGCGGTAATACCCACCGGGGCCGAAACTGCGATCGCCGCCGAGCATAATCAGGCCACCGCCGCCGTCGCGGACGTATTTTTCGATGGCCTCCATTTTGGCTAACGACACCCCGAGCCCCGGCGCATTATCCAGAATCACGGTGTCATATTGGAGGAATTCGCTGAGCCCGTGCGGCAGTTCGGTCCACCGCCGTAACTCTGGGGACAGGCCCTGCACGGTCAAGGACTGGACGAGCTCCGTTGGCGGACCCTCTTCGCCATAGACGATCATCACCTTGGTTTTGCCCACAACGTCGGTGAAGGCGACATTGCGGTTATTTTCGGTCAGCGGATCGCCGACGACATCGACCACGGCTTCATACCGGTGTAGACCCGGATCTTCGAGAATATCCGAAAACACCTGTGCTGTTTTCCCAGGGCGCAGCTCGATCTCGCGTTCGCCAATCAGCGTCTGGTCTCGAAAGAGCAGGAGATGCGCTGGGGTAGCTTGCTGACTACTGACAACGACTCGCACAGCGAGGGATTCGCTGTTATTCACCCGGGGTGGCACCATGACGCGGTCGAGTTGCACATCCATTGGGCGCTGACGGCTCCCGAGCGGCACACTCCATAGCTCCACGCCAAGCGATTGCGCCACCAGCGCAACTTCCTGCGCATTCCCCTGCGTTTCATTGCCGTCGGTCAACATAATGAGACGCTTCTTGCCGGCGGCTGGGAACTGGGCCAACGCCACCTCAAGGGCATGGGCAACATCCGTCGCCCGTCCCGACACCGTCGAGTCAATCTTCGCGACGATGGCATCGGGTTGGAGGGCCAGCTCAACCGACGCGTCCTCTCCGAACACGATGAGCCCTGCCTGATCCCCCTTTTTCATCTGCTTCATGGCGCGTTGCACAAAGCTCAGAGCCGTTTCACGTCCCTCCTCGCCGACGCTGTCGGAGGCATCGAGGGCGAACATCACGTTAACCTGCTCGGTCGTATTTTCCACGCTGAGACCGCTGAGACTGAGCACCACGAAAGCGATCATCAGCACTCGGAGGAGCAGCACTAAGCCGCGGCGAAAGGGCATCAGATGTGTGGTCGAGCGCCAGAACAGCCAGAGAATGATCGGAATGAACGCGAGGAGCAACAAATATTCGGGTGCAATTAATGTCAGATTCATAGGCGTCAAGACTCAACGTGCAAGATGTAAGGTACTCAATTCAACGTGCAAAGTGCGAAGTACCCTACGCCACCTGAACGCATCAGGTACCTGCACACGTTGCACCTCGAACATTACACGGTCAGGCGCCGGTCCGGCACCAGAAGTACCACTCGACCAGCGTCAGGCCAAACGCCAACACGACAAAATAGGGCCATAATGGCTGCTTAACCGTCTCCTGCGTTGACGCACCCGCGACGAAGCGTGAGTCTACCTTACGCTCGACCGATTTCGGGAGAATGTCGGATTCTTCTCGACTCACCAAGTTGACGGCAAAGCGTTGCGTCTTCTTGCCGACCTTCACTGTATAAATGCCCACCTCAGAGGTGTCGCGAAAGGCCAGTGGATTCTCCGTAACGGGCAGTTTTAGCCACTCACCTGATGGTTTGCGCACGCTAACCTCCCTAGTGTTCCCATCGAGTTCGAGCAGATAGGGTGCGCCTGCCTGCACCTGATGCGACATAAACGTCCCCTGCTGCGGCGAAAGCCACTCCAGAATGTTTGACATCAGCACTGGGAATGCCACGCGCAGGGGGAGATCGGATTCGAGCAAGTCAAACCCGAGATGGACGGCACGGAGGCGGCCCGTATCGAAACTCGAGATGATCGGTGAGCCATTGGCGTAGAGTAGCGGTTTCACCCCCTCGCCGACTTCTACGACCTGGGCTCGCCGCACTTGCAAGTCGCGCAACTGCACGGC
>JBKPCR010000514.1:0-25361 GCA_046727435.1 bacterium
GAGATATGCGCGATGTCCGCCACAAAGCGCGCTCCCACCTCCTGAGCGATATCCCCGAAAGCTTTGAAGTCGAACTCGCGCGGATAGGCCGTGGCACCCGAAAAGATGAGCTTCGGTTGCTCTTGCTTGGCCAGCTCACGCACCTGGTCGTAATCGATGCGGTGCGTCACCGGGTCCACCGTGTATTGCACGGACCGATAGTAGCGAGCTGAAAAATTTACCCGCCAGCCATGCGTCAGGTGCCCCCCGTGCGGCAAGCTCATGCCCATAACCTTGTCCCCAGGCTCCAGTAATGCGTAATAGATGGCAAGGTTCGCCGGAGAGCCCGAATACGGCTGCATATTGGCATGGTCGGCGCCGAAGAGGCGTTTGGCCCGTTCCTGGGCGATCGATTCGATGGGATCGATAAATTCCTGGCCTTCGTAATAGCGTTTGCCAGGATAGCCCTCGGAATATTTGTTGGTGAGAATTGTCCCCGTTGCCTCCAACACCGCATGGGAGACATAGTTTTCCGATGGGATCAGGCGTATGCTCTCAAATTGGCGGGTCTCTTCTTGCTGAATCAGGCGCGCGATTTCAGGATCGGTGCGTTCGAGGTGGGTCATCCTGCGTCTCCTTCAACACAAACTGCTCGACGACGTGCGCCACCCCATCCTCTTTGTTGGAGTGCGTGACGTATTGCGCGACTGCCTTGACCGCTGGGATCGCATTGCCCATCGCCACCCCCAGGCCAGCGTGTTGGATCATTTCCAAGTCGTTGACCTCGTCGCCAATGCAGATCACCTGCTCAGGGGTGAAACCGTCCCGCTCGATGAGCCTCGACAGCGCGCCCCATTTCGAGTTGCCAGGACTCATGATTTCCAGAAAAGCCCCCTCCTCATTAGTATTATTCATAATTTGATGACGGACAGACGACCCGAACTCACGCTCGATCCTCAGATTCAGGCGTTCGAGAGATGGCCGATCAGCCAGGGTGCCAATGTGAATGGTCTGTGCGCAGAAGACTTCGGTCACGTCGCCAACGAAATGACAGTTGAGGCGATTGCGTTCGAGGTATTTGAGGTGAAACGGATGGCCATCGCGCTCGTTATCGAGAAAGATGTCGATCCCTTGGGCGAACAGGTCCACATAAACAATGGGTGTGGCGCCATGAGTTTTGAGGAATTTTACCGCGGCAAGAGCGAAATCTTTGGCGAGATAGCTATGATACAGCGTCTCAAAGGTGCCGGCATCCTTGATCAACAGGCCGCCATGGACGATGACCGGGACCGCCAGCTGCAGCTCGGACAAAATCGGCAGCGTCGTGCGGAAACGTCGTCCGGTGCAGATGACCACCTTGATCCCCTGCCTGACCGCCGCCCGCAGTGCCAGACGAGTACGCTCGCCCATCGTACCGTCCGGGCGCAACAGGGTGCCGTCCAGATCGATCGCCACCATCCGATAATCTGTCGAGTATGGCTTCGGCTGTTCCTCAGAATTGGCGTGTAGCATTCTCCCCTCTATTAAGAGCCCGCACGCGAGGTTCCGAGTGTTTAAGCGTTACATGTCAGTGCAGGCACACCAGCGGGGGTGGAGGTGATGCCGGAAGACCCCTGCCGGGTGCATCCAAATTCAATATAACACACGCGAAATCGGCTTGTTCCCTCTGCGTAGGCAAGGCGCATGTGACCCCCACGCCATTATTATACTGGCGCCTCACACCCACACCTGTCAACGCTTTTTTGGGTGCTGTTGCAGGAGTGACCGGTGATCTGATACAAAGATCTCTACGAGGTCGACCCCGATCACTGAAGCTTTACCATGGGGGATCATTTCCCCTTCCAAATGGCGCCACTTTGAAGCGGACACCATCCTCTGCGCGGTGCGGTGGTACCTGCAGTATGCCCTGAGCTATCGTGACGAGGATAGCCATCTGACCATCTCAACATGAGGGGTTGTCGACAGTGAGCGAGGATGAGGTACAACGCATACGCGAGTTGGTGGACGCCGTGTACCGCTCCGAATCTCGACAGGTTCTCGCCACCTTGATCCGCCTGCTCGGCGACTTTGACGCCGCCGAAGAGGCGCTGCACGATGCCTTCACCGTAGCGGTCGAGCAATGGGCGCGAGATGGTGTGCCAGCCAATCCGCGGGCGTGGCTCGTGTCGACCGGCCGCTTCAAGGCCATCGACGCCATGCGCCGGCGCGCCCGGTTTGACGCGTCGCTGACTGAGCTCGCCAAGCAACTGGAATCCAGTACCAATGACGCCGAGGAATGGGACGATGAGAGCGTCGAGGACGACCGGCTGCGGCTGATCTTCACCTGCTGCCATCCCGCCTTGCCGCCGGACGCCCAAGTCGCGATGACGCTGCGTGAAGTGTGTGGCCTCACGACCGATGAGATCGCGCGCGCATTCCTCACGAGGCCATCCACGGTCGCCCAGCGGATCGTGCGCGCCAAGGCGAAGATCCGCGACGCGCGCATTCCGTATGTGGTGCCGTCGGAGACGGATCTGCCAGACCGACTGGACGCCGTGCTCCGGGTGGTCTACCTCGTATTCAACGAGGGGTATTCCGCCTCATCCGGTGGGTCACTCACGCGGCCTGATCTCTCGGGTGAGGCGATTCGCCTCGGGCGGTTGTTGGTCGAGTTGCTCCCGAAGCCCGAGGCGGTGGGACTCTTGGCGCTGATGCTGCTGCACGACTCGCGACGTGCTGCGCGCACGTCGCCGACGGGCGAACTGATTCTCCTGGACGACCAGGATCGGTCCCTCTGGAACCGAGACCAGATCGCGGCGGGGGCGTCGCTGGTGAAACGGGCGCTGTCGTCGCGTCGTATCGGACCGTACACACTCCAAGCGGCAATCGCGGCCGTGCATGCCGAGGCGCCCAACGCCGCCGCCACGGACTGGGCCCAGATCGTCGGACTTTACGACCTGTTGGTTCAGGCCGATCCATCGCCCGTGGTCGAGCTGAATCGGGCTGTCGCGGTGGCGATGCGCGACGGTCCGTTGGCGGGTCTGGAGCTTATCGACACCATCCTCGCGCGGGGCGATCTGGGGCACTACCACCTGGCGCATGCGGCGCGGGCTGATTTCTGCCGGCGACTGGGGCGAACCGCGGAAGCCCAAGCCTCCTACGATCGGGCCCTCGGTCTTACCAAGCAGGAGCCGGAGCGGCGATTTCTTGAGCGACGGTTGGCCGAGTTGTCTGACAAGACTGCTTAACCCCTGTCCTCAGCAACTCGACCGTGATTCAGTCTCCAAGATCGGGTCTCCCCTGGCCGACAAGGCCAAGAGTGGTGGTCACCACATCCCGTGCTCACCACATCCTATAGGAGGCTATTCTGAGCCATCCCCCATCCAAGTCCGACCACCTCTAGATTCCTTCCGCCCGTCACCCCTGGGAGACCCGATGTCGATTTTGACCTTCTCCGACGACCATGTGATGTCCAGAGCCTGTCACATCGTTTGAATCGGAGGGAGGTTGCTATGAGGTATCTGTGGTTGGTTTTCCATGAAGAGAAGAAGCGCGATTCCCTAATGCGTCAGGCAGGCCTGACAACTATGGCACTGATTGCGGCTGGTACCACTTCGACAGGTGGCCTGACAGCGCTCGCGATGAAGCAGCTTCGTGCTACGTCCGGCGCGAAAAACACGGCGAAACAATCCATACTATAGGAGACCTGATCATGACAACGAGCAACGTAGCATATCCGAGAGTCGTATCGGGTGCTGAGTGGCTGGCTGCGCGCAAGGAATTTTTGCTCAAGGAGAAGGCGCTCACCCGATTGCGCGATCAATTGAACGCTGAGCGGCGCAGGCTGCCGATGGTCAAGATCGAGAAGAACTACGTCTTCGAGGGCCCAGACGGCAACGTGCGCCTGCTCCACCTGTTCAAGGGGCGCCGCCAGCTCATCGTGTACCACTTCATGTTCGACCCGAGCTGGGACGAGGGCTGCCCGAACTGCTCGTTCCTGGTCGACAACATCGGCCACCTCGCCCATCTGTACGCACGCGATACCTCTCTCGCCCTCGTCTCCCGTGCGCCGCTGGCCAAGATCGAGCCGTTCAAGAAGCGCATGGGCTGGACGATCCCATGGTACTCGTCGTTCGGCAGCGACTTCAACTACGACTTCCATGTGACGTTGGACGAGGCCGTTGCTCCCGTCGAGTACAACTACACGGACAAGGCAGAACTCGTGCAGAAGGGTGAGACCTATTTCACGCAGGGCGAATTGCACGGCCTGAGCATCTTCCTGCTCGATGGTGACAGCATTTTTCACACCTACTCGACCTACGCACGCGGCACCGATCTGCTCGCTGGCACGTACAACTACCTCGACCTGACACCGCTCGGCCGCCAGGAGGACTGGGAGGAGCCACCTGGCCGCAGCAACAGCGCATTCCTGGCGTGGGTGCGTCACCACGATCGCTATGAGGATCGCCCGGAAGCCTCGGCCTGCTGTTGCAGCGCAGGACACCATCACTCGTGAACGATCATCGCAGCGGCGAAGTCGCTTCAGGCGCCGCGTTGGGGTGCGGTCGGAGCAAGGTTCGCGCGACGCATCATGCAGGGTAGGCTTAATGTCGATGTTAGCTCACCCCGACGACTAGACGACTATATGATGTCAACAGGCTTTCAAGTTCGAATCGGAGGCTCGCTGATGCACTTCCTGATGGAGGCATCCACATGAAATACATGCTGCTGATCTACGTTGACGAGCAAGCGCTGAGCGAGACCGAGCGACAGGCCTGTTACGTGGAGTCCACGCAGCTCGCGCACGAGATCAAATCGAGGGGGCAGTATCTGGCCGCCAACCCGTTGCACCCCACCTCAATGGCGACCAGCGTCCGGGTGCGCGACAGCAAGCGATTCGTGACCGACGGTCCATTCGCGGAGACACGCGAACAACTGGGCGGCTATTTCCTCATCGACGCCAAAGATCTCGACGCAGCGATCGGCATCGCCGCACGGATTCCAATGGCGCGCAAGGGGACCGTCGAGATCCGGCCGGTGATCGAAATCATGGGCCTACCGACTGAGTAGTGCTCGCGACTGGCGCAGAGCCTTTTCTGATCCTGGGGCCACGGCCGATGGCTAAATGATGAGAAAGGAGCGCGTAGCGGCGCTGCTCAGAAAAAAGATCGTTCGATACGTCGATTTCGCAGACCCTTGTTCGACTGATACGTAGAGCCCAGGCTTTGCCGGTCGCGACCGTCCGGAAGCCCGGCTCACAACTGCAACCAAAAGGAGTCATGACGATGCGATTCATGATTGTGGTCAAAGCCGACAAGAATTCAGAAGCGGGCATTCTCCCAGATCAGAAGCTCCTAACCGAGATGGGGCAGTATAACGAAGAGCTGGCGAAAGCCGGCGTGCTGCTTGCCGGCGAGGGGCTTCACCCGAGCTCAAAAGGCGCGCGAGTCAAGTTCTCTGGAAGCACGCGAACCGTGATCGACGGGCCCTTTGCCGAGACGAAGGAGCTGATCGCCGGCTTCTGGCTGTGGCAGGTGAAGTCGAAGGAAGAGGCCATCGAATGGGTCAAGCGCTGCCCCATTCCGCACAACACCGAGACCGAGATCGAGATTCGCCAGGTGTTCGAGGCGGAGGACTTCGGTTCGGACTTCACGCCCGAGCTCAGGGAGCAAGAAGCGCGCCTGCGCGCGCAATCCGAGCAGCTCATGAAGGGCGCGAAGCAGTAGTTGTGGCGTGTTTCAGCGTGCACCGGCCGAAAAAAGTCACTGAACCTGTCGACCTGCAATTGAAAATTGGAAAGGACAAGATATGGCGACGAAAATCTTCGTGAATTTACCAGTGAAAGATCTCAAGAAGTCTATGGAGTTCTTTACGAAACTCGATTTCAAATTCAATCCTCAATTTACGGACGAGACAGCCGCTTGCATGATTGTGAGCGAGGACATATTCGTCATGCTCTTGACTCGGGACAAGTTCAAGACTTTTACCCCCAAACCCATTTGTGATGCCACGAAAAGCACAGAAGTGCTTGTATGTTTGTCTTGGGAGAGCCGAGAAAAAGTCGATGAAATGGTTCGCAAGGCAGCCGCTGCCGGCGGAACCACCTACAATGAACCACAAGACCACGGTTTTATGTACGGACATGGATTTCAGGACCTCGATGGTCACATTTGGGAACTATTCTACATGGAGCCAAGCGCCATACACCAAGGGTAAAACAGACAGACCCAGCGCTGGCACGCTCACCGTCATGCATGGAGAACTGGACCGGTAAATCATGGACGGTTCAAGTCATTTCCGGTTCAGACTGATGCGCATGTCATTTGTGAAGACACTTCGTGCGAAGACCGGCGCGAAGCTCAGAAAGGAGTGAGGGATGAGCACGGTACGGGTACTGGTGGGGACACGCAAGGGCGCGTTCGTCTTGACGTCGGACGCCACGCGCGAACGGTGGGACATCAGGGGGCCCCTCTTTGCGGGCTGGGAGATCTACCACGTCACAGGCTCTCCCGCGGACGCGAATCGGCTGTATGCGTCGCAGTCCAGCGGCTGGTTCGGGCAGCAGCTCCAGCGCTCCAACGACGGGGGCCAGACGTGGGAGCCGGTGGGGAACAAATTCGTGTACGACGGCGTTCCCGGCACACACCAGTGGTACGATGGCACGCCGCACCCCTGGGAGTTCAAGCGCGTCTGGCATCTCGAACCCTCGCTGACCGATCCGGACACGGTCTACGCCGGGGTGGAAGACGCCGCCTTGTTCCACTCGAGCGACGGCGGGCAGACGTGGCAGGAGCTCCCCAGCCTGCGCGGCGTGAAAGGACACCTCTGGCAGCCGGGCGCCGGCGGGATGTGCCTGCACACGATCGTGCTGGATCCGAGCCATCCCGAGCGCATCTACATTGCCATCTCGGCGGCGGGCGTGTTCCGGACCGACGACGCCGGCACGACGTGGCGGCCGATGAACCGCGGCCTGAAGTCGCCATATGAGCTGCCTGACCCTCAGGCGGAGGTCGGCCACTGCGTGCACCGCATCGCGATGCACCGGTCGCGTCCGGGCGTGCTGTTCATGCAGAAGCACTGGGACGTCATGCGCAGCGACGACGCCGGCGAATCATGGCAAGAGATCAGCGGCAACCTGCCGAGCGACTTCGGATTCCCGATTGTCGTGCACGCGCACGAGCCGGACACCATCTACGTCGTGCCAATCACGAGCGACTCGGAGCATTATCCGCCCAATGGCAAGCTGCGCGTGTACCGCAGCCGGACCGGCGGACACGCGTGGGAAGCGCTCACAAAAGGTCTGCCGCCACGCGACTGCTACGTCAACGTGTTGCGCGACGCGATGGCCGTCGACGCGCTGGATGCATGCGGCGTGTATTTTGGGACCACCGGCGGGCAGGTGTATGCCTCGGCCAACGCCGGAGATAGCTGGACGCCGATCGTCCGTGATTTGCCGGCCGTAGTGTCCGTCGAAGTCCAGGTGCTGCCATGATCCGCGTCGTGCTCCCGGCCCATCTGCGGACGCTGGCGCACGTCGACGGCGAGGTGACGCTCGACGTCGAGGGGCAGGCCACGCAGCGCTCAGTTCTCGAGGCGCTCGAGGCCCGCTATCCGATGCTGCGCGGGACAATCCGTGACCAGGTTACGCACCAGCGCCGAGCGTTCGTGCGATTCTTCGCGTGTGAGGAGGATCTGTCCCACGAAGCGCCGGATGCCCCCCTGCCTGACGCGGTCGCGATGGGCGCAGAGCCGTTGCTGATCGTCGGGGCCATGGCCGGTGGCTAGGTAGTTGGGTAAGGAGATGATAGCGCTATCATCCCCTCTCCGCAGAACCGTGCGGACCCGTCACCAAGTACACGGCTCAAGCCATCGACGCACCCAAGAGGGGTACTGGGGCGGTGAAGCTGGCGATGGCCGTTGGCAAAGACGAGCCGCAGGTTTGCGTGATCGTCCGTGCCGCCCCGTTGCGTGGGCACCACATGGTGGATGTGGTGCGACTAGCCATTTTCGAGAGCCTGGTGACAGCCGGTGCACAACCCTTGTTGTCGCCGGGCAAGTCGCCCGTGGCGCTCCGCCGTCGCTCGGAGTCTCGTGTTCCGTTGTCGCCAGTGGTCCTGAAAGGTCGGGTCATCGGGGGAGTAGGTCTTGGCGACCAACCGACTCTCCTTAGCGACGCACGACGCGTTTATTCTAATGCTTCCTTGGCTAAAGTCCGGATGAACGCGACCAGAGACCAGATTTCTGCTGGCGTCAGCGTATAGCCCCACCAGGGCATAAAGGGTGGTTCCCCGTCGCGACGCTTACCCTCACTGATGGCGCGATAGAGCTCGTCATCGCTCAGTCGGTTCATATACCAGATATCAGTGTGATCTCTCGGGGCGCGTCCCATTTGCTCCAGATATGGAGCATTGCGACCAGTGCCCGTTCCCGCCGTCCCATGACAGGCAGCACAATAATGGCGGTACAATCGCATCCCGTTCTCCGCATTACCGGGCTCAGTCGCATCTGCCCAGCTCAGTGTCCAGCTCAGAAGAAGCAGGCCCAGGATAATAGCGCAAGGCTCCCACCCGCGAGCATCACGTCGATGACTACAGCTGGACATTGACTGCCCTTGCCCTGGTGAGTGCATGTCGAGTGCATCGGCAACGACTATCACCTGGCTCGCTGACGACTGTTCGGAGGAATATCCAACGTACCATATGAGCACCTCACTGTGTCAATCCCCTGCCCTTACATTCAGCAACTTCCGCTACGTCCGATCGCCACTCCTTTCTCCTCCAATGAAAGCGAACGTGTTGGCATTAGCCAGCCTCTACTGCCTCACCTCCCGGCACCCTATGGTAATTGTTTAGCCTCTGTAGTACACTTCGGCTGCGAACCCCGTGAACGGACGACCAACAAGGACGAATCTGGAGATGATCGCGGCTGAGGCGAATCGACCGCTCACTGGCGTGGGGCCTCGTACGCCCATGGGTTAGTTGATGTAATACTACTGGTATGCTATCGGGAGCGCCTCGGAACCGTGGGGTAAGATGGACTCCAAGATAGTCCACCTGTTGTGGGAGAACCTAGTCCATTATAGGGACCGTGCCTGGACCTATAAGCTCATCGAGCCACTATGCGCTCACCGGCGCATGAACCTGCTGTACGGCGTGCCCTCATTACACACGGTAGGAGAGCGCTATGGCAGACCGGAGTTCCCTGGAAGCCGCAAAGCTCGAAGCGGCCATCGGTAACCGGATTCTTGCTGAGGTTGGCCTGGCTTCGGGGGTGCGGGCGTCGCTGGGGCACGTGAGCCTACGAGTGCCCGGCGACCCGAACCGGTTCGTGGTCAAGGGCCGCGGCTACCGGATGGATGTGCTGTCCCGCATGCGGCCTGAGGATATGGTGGTGTGCGATCTGGAAGGGAACTGGCTCGATGGGCCGCCCTATTCGTTACAGTGTAGCGAAGTGAAGATCCACTCGTGCATCTACAAGAATCGGCCCGACGTACTGTCCGTCGTACATGTGCATCCGGACTACGTGGTGCTGATGAGCGTATTGGAGAATGGCATCAAACCGATGGCCCAGGAGGGCATTGGCTTGGTGATCAGGCCGCTGCCGCTCTACCCACGCACGAAGATCATCACATCGGAGGACGAGGGGCAGGAGGTGGCCCGCTTGTTGGGTGACGGCGAGGCCTGCCTGCTGCTAGGCCATGGGGCGGTGACGGCGTCCGATTCAGGGGTCCAGGGTGCAGTGCTGGCGATGATACATCTGGAGCACCAAGCCCGGCTCAACTACATGGCAATGTGTGCGGCTGGTCCCAACCATGCGTCTATTCCGCTCCATCTGGCTGAGGAGGTTGCGCAGGCCCGACCCGAGGCGGAGCCTCATATCAGAGCCCGTTTGGCACACGTGCCTGGGGGCCGTACCTATGGCGGAATCTGGGCGTACTTGCGGGAGGTGGCTTCGGCCGACATATAGCCGGTGACGTGGGGAGACGACCCACATCGCCGCGTGGAGAGCGTCTCCTATCGAGGCGTTTCACACTCGTTTGCGGCGCCGCCGATGTGCTAGGCACCCCCTCGGATGACGGCCAGCAGCCGGACTGCTGGCTAAGTTGCCGCATCCACTTGCCGCTTGGCCTGGTCGCCGTTGGTCGGGATTCGACCTGGCGCGCTCCCAGTCATTATGACGAAACTCTGCCGTTGCCGAGCCCGATATTCCAGGTTAAACTCACAGAGCTGCGTAGCATTTTCCCACATAATTTTTGGAGATGCATCCGTTGTCATCAACCGAAAGTGACCGGACAATGCCGCGCAACATCCGATAATGCCGCGTAATAGCCCGACAGGCGAAAAGGGAGCTGTATTTATGACGACCCCTGACATGACAACTCCCTCCCATTTTATCCGGGAGATCATTGCTGAAGACGTGCAGCGCGGGAAATATGGTGGGCGCGTTCATACTCGCTTTCCGCCGGAGCCGAATGGCTACCTGCACATTGGCCATGCCAAGTCCATCTGCCTGAACTTTGGCATCGCCGCCGAATTCGACGGACTGTGCAATTTACGCTTTGACGACACCAACCCCACTAAAGAGGAGGTAGAGTACGTCGAGTCGATGCAGGAAGACGTCCACTGGCTCGGCTTCGACTGGGATGATCGGCTGTTTTATGCTTCGGACTATTTTGAGCAGCTATACCAGTACGCCGTGCAGCTCATCAAAGCTGGCAAGGCCTACGTTGATAGCTTGAGCGCGGAGGAAATCCGTGCTACCCGTGGCACCGCGACGGGGGCGGGACAGGAGAGTCCCTATCGCAACCGCTCGGTCGAGGAAAACCTCGATCTGTTCGGACGTATGCGGGCAGGTGAATTTGAGGAAGGTGCCCACGTCCTACGTGCCAAAATCGATATGGCCGCCGGCAACGTGCTGATGCGCGATCCCATCATGTATCGCATTCTGCATGCACCCCACCACCGCACGGGCGACACGTGGTGCATATATCCGTTATATGATTATGCCCATTGCGTGTCGGATTCTCTGGAGGGTATTACGCATTCGTTGTGCACACTAGAATTTGAAGACCATCGCCCGTTGTACGACTGGTTCCTGGACGCGTTAGGCATCTACCACCCGCAGCAAATCGAGTTCGCCCGCCTCAACCTGAGCTATACCGTCTTGAGCAAGCGTAAGCTCCTGACGCTGGTGGAACAGGGGCGCGTCACGGGCTGGGATGATCCGCGCATGCCGACGATCTCGGGGATGCGGCGTCTAGGTTACACGCCCGAAGCCATCCGCAACTTCTGCGAGCGCATCGGTGTCGCCAAGCGCAATAGCGTCGTCGACGTCGCGCTGCTGGAACATTGTCTCCGGGAGGACTTGAATCGACGCGCGCCACGGGTGATGGCGGTGTTGCGCCCACTCCGGGTGGTCATCGATAACTACCCAGAAGACCAGATGGAAGAGATGGAAGCGGTGAACAACCCAGAGGACCCGAGCATGGGCACCCGCAAAGTGCCCTTTTCGCGCGTGCTATACATCGAGCGCGATGATTTTCGCGAGGATCCCCCCAAGCAGTTTTTCCGTCTAGCGCCTGGACGGGAGGTACGGCTGCGCTATGCCTACTTTATCACCTGCGTGGGTGTAGTGAAGGACGATCGGACGGGTGAGGTGGTCGAGTTACACTGTACCTATGATCCCGCGACCCGTGGTGGCGACGCACCGGACGGGCGCAAGGTCAGGGCCACGTTGCACTGGGTGTCAGCCGCGCACGCGATCGAGGCAGAAGTGCGCTTATACGATCATCTCTTCGCCAATGCCGACCCTAGTGGGGACCAGGAAGAAGTTGATTTCACGGCATCGCTGAATCCACAGTCACTGGAGATCCTGAGGTCGTGCCGGGTTGAACCCAGCCTGGCGGGCGCCGCTCCGGGCAGTCGATATCAGTTCGAGCGGCTCGGATACTTCTGTGTCGACGCCGTTGATACCGCGACAGATAGCCTCGTCTTCAATCGTACGGCCACCTTACGCGATACCTTGGCCAGAATCGAGAGAACGCAGCAGGAGGGGCAGAGCAAGGGGGCCGTGCGTGGGTGAACATCGGGTCGCATGCCGGGACTAGATCGCCCGGAACCTGACCGGTGTCTGGGCTTCACATCCCTTTCACCGGAGCTTAGGATGGTAGCCAGCGTTTCCTGAGCCCTTCGGCGCCGCGACGGAGGCCTCGGGCGATATCGGTCCAAGCTTCGTCTCGGTCTTGCCATATAGCTACCGGTCTGGCGTCCTTGGGTAGTGCTTGCGGTGTGGCAAATGGCGCACCGCTCCAGCCCACCGATCGGATGATCACAGGAATGACGCAAGCATCCCCCACGTGATGGCGCGCCATGCCGCGTTCCATCTCAAAGCTGGCCATCCTGTTGTCGTTGGAATTGAGGAGAAAGGCATCACGGGAAACCGCCTCCACCCTCTGGAACCCTGCCCCGACAACGAATTGCTTGGTGACCTCCATGGGATCGGAGCGCTTGCGCAAAATGAACGCCACTGTAATCCCGGTAGCGCTGGTCAGGAAGCCCAAAAGCAAGACGCCGAATAGAAGCCCCTTATCTACGCGATCCCACCACAACCGAATTGGTTTCGGCTCGATGGCTGGCTAGGGCAGCAAAAGAGCCTGCTCCGGATCGGGCCGTTTCAGCTCCTTCCAGTCATATCTCATGGAATAGACAGGATTAAGTTGGTGATCGAAGCCGATCGCCGCATATTCATCCCCTTGCAGAGGAGAGGTGTAGACCAATGTTTGTGGATGGTATGCAATCCACTCAGCCCGGGCAAAACGGCCATGCTCAGCCCTATTGCACCGGAGCGGGCATCCCAAATATTAATGGAGCTGTCAAAGATCCCTGAGGCCAGCCGCTTCCCCTAAAGACAGAAGGCCACTGACCGGACCATGGCGGTATGGCCTCTGAGGACGCGCAGCAGTGCACTGCTCCCCACCGCCCGCAGTTTTACGGTGCCATCCTCGCTGCTTGAGGCCAATCACGTGCCATCCGGGCTGAAGGTAGCCGAGGAGACCGAGCTGCTAAGGCCCAACTGCAATAAAAATTCGATGGATCGATCAGCAAATGCGTGAGAAGAACCTGCACAGGATGAGAGGAAGAGCACGAGAGCAACGATCGCCTTGTACTCTTTAGCCATCGCATCGAGGATAGCGCAGAGGAATGCCTCTTCATCCCTGGAAGCGGCATTCTTCAGCCAGTGCGTGACCGAGCCTGGGGCGACTGTGGGAAGGTGGGCTTCTTCGACGTTGACTCGGGCGAGCATTGCCTCTGATTATCAGCCGACCTCGTTCGGCGGGAAGAGGTCGAAAAGCTCTTCGGCTTGGCGAATCTGTATGCGTCGAGGGTGATTGAACTCAAGTGCGGCAACGGTGGCCCTGCCGACCGGTGTTTGACCGATGACGCGATAACCGTCCCAACCAAAATGTTCATCCCAGTCGTCTAAGCGAGGGTTAAACAGCGGAACCCGATTACCTGTATGAGGGTCAATGACGTCAATGCGGTTGGCCTTGTGCAAGTTGCAGCTCGGGCAGGCCCACGCGAGATTGTCCAGCTGAGAATGTCCGCCGCGAGATAGTGGTATCACATGCTCGAGGTGGAAGGTAGCCCCTTGCAGCGACTGGTGCATACGGCAGTATTCACAACGACCTACGGCTCTGGCCTCGACATGCCGCTCAATGTCCCTCCGGGACGTCATTGTGGCTTTCGCCCAAGCAATTGGAGCGCCTGGGCGCGCACAAGAGAGAGCTGCTCGCTGAGCTCTACCAGCGTCTCCAATTCCGCGCGTTCGGACTCTGTCAAGAGTCCCTCGGTGTTACGATCCATGAGTTGCTGCAACCGTTCGTTTGCTCTAGGTGGCAAACGCAGGTCACTAACGAATTCAATCCACTCCACTGGAGCTGAAAGAGTTGCACCCATGGCCGAGTCTCCCCACAAGGAACGAGGAAGGTGACCCCTCGCAAGCCACCAGACGTTTAGCGACCATTATAGCGACGTTGAGCCTAGGTAGCCAAATTCACTCGGAGGATTAGAATACCAAACCCACTTTGTCAGCTCGTTCGACCCAGACTCTTAGCACGCGGAAGCTTAACCAGGGAATCGGCGGGCTACTGCATTACCCGCGTAGCATCCTGGCGGTCGCGGATCGGCGAGCCCGGTATGGAGACTACATCGAGCGGCTGCGCGAGCAACTCTCGTCCGAGAACCAGCAGCGCTTGGAGCTGATGAGCGTGAGCGACGGAATTCGCGTGCTCAAGCGCGACTTCTAGAGAAAGCGAGGAGGCCGTGCGCGACAAACCTAATTTATGGAAGGGTGCCGACCGCATTCAATGGGGCTGTGTCCTCATGCACATGCTCGGCGAGTCGACCCTGGAATTGTTGCCCGTCGTTTTGAGCGGCCTCCATTCTGTGGAGCGATCGCGCCAGGTCGCGCTGTACCAGGCGGCAGTGCAAACGGCGCGGACCCTCCTCGGGGATTTGTTGACGAAACATGCTGTCCAATCGGCCGTTGCGGAGTTTCTCTCGGTGAACCGGGAGGGGCGCTCGTTCGACATCAACGAGGACACACTCAACTTTCATGCCCACTCGGAGTATGACCCAGCGATTACTCAGGCAGAAGCAATCCTTCGCGAAGGCCTAGTAGTCCGGACTCGCATGCTTGACCTGGCCGATACGACGCGGGATCTTGTCGCGGAACTCGATGCTGAGCGTCGCATGCGGCTCCGCCTGCGCGGGCTCACTTTCCCCCGCCCTGAGCAGCATGACCTGAGGCGTCAGCCCATGGGACCCATCACCGTGCACTGGTCAGAGCTGGAAGCGCTCCCGGCCGAGCTTGACGCAGCAGATGCCGGCGCCGGACGGTCGTCAGAGAACTGGACGGGGCGACTGGCCAAGACTAGGCTACAAGTCACGACCGGCACCGGACTCCACCCCGCTGACGTGCTGCAGCTAGCTGGGCTCGAGCACCTCATCGGCCTGCCAGGCTCCGGCAAGACGACCATTATTATGCTGCTGTGCATCCTGCTGGAGCGGCAACGGTTGCGGGTCGGGGTGTTCTTCACGGCCATCGAGGTCGCGCGGGAGTACCTCGAGAAGCTCCGTCGCTACGGCCTGCGGACAGCGCTCCTTGTCGGGCGTTCACCGGACACACACCTACGCCACGGCAACGACCTTGCCGAGCTGATCGCCACGCAGGGTCGTGGGGGATTTGCTCAGACCCGCGAGGGGATCGACCTCTTGGCCCAATCACGCCCACTGCCGGCTTTTGCCGACTCATGGCCTAGCGAGAATGAGTGGCGTCTAGGTGAGGCACCCTGCGAGAGGATATACGAAGCAGGGTCTAAGACGCCTAAGCTATGTCCCGCGTGGAGTCTTTGCGGACGGGTAAAGAACCAGCGAGAACTCGTCCACGCTTCAGTGTGGTTGGGGCACATCTTGAGCGCCGACACCATGGTGCCGAGGCTTACTTGCACCGAGCACCTGCGTTACTTCGAGCTCGTGGCACGAACGTTCGATCTCGTCATTGTGGACGAATGCGATGAGTCTCAGAAGGTCCTCGATGACCGCGGCACTCTGACGCTCAAGCTCACCGGTGACGATCAAAGTATCCATATCAGCCTCCAACAAACGGCCGGACTCCTTGCGGCCAACCGCGCGCGGATCAGCGATGGGATGCTTCGCTACATTCAGCGCGCCAACGAGTTCGAGCGCCACACGCTGCGGTTCGTCGACGAGATACGAAGGCTCCAGAAGACACGACCCGACCTGGCATACCGGTACTCAGAGAAGCTTCTCGCCGCAAGCTTCCTCCTACGCGAGGCACTCGAGGTGGCTGGTCGTGCCGAGCGCATCGCGCCACAAATTCGGCTGCTTATCGCCGTGGGCTTCACGATCGCGAGCTATCAGCGTCTTGCCAAAGACGCGCGGCACCTCGCTTGGCGAGGTGAGGTACCCGAGGCAAGCGACCTCGTTTTCTCCAAGGTCTCGGGGGAGATGCGAGAAGTTGTGCCGCGCTCAACCCTCGGGACTTTCTCTTCTGTGCGCTACCGCCAGGCGGCGGCAACAGACGGCCTGGAGATCCGACTACCTCGTGATGGATAACACGCCGCGGCTCCTGCTGCATCGCCTCCACGGAGTTGGAGGCGCGAACGTCCTGCTCGCGAGCGCGACATCGTGGCTCGAGCCGGCAAGTCAGTACCACGTCGGCAAGCCGCGGAAGGCCGCGCTCGTCGTCAACTTTTACGAGCAGGTCCGGCTTGTGGTTGAGCAGATCCGGAGGGTTAACTCCGACTTGGCCGATCGTACTCGTGGTGTGCTACGCGAACTGCCGGCCGACCACTCCCGTAAGGACTATGTCCTACGCGGGCAGGTCGAAGGCCTAGGCCCAGACCCCGACGTCGACATACTCGTCTTTCCGCTCGGAGCGCTGGGACGCGGGACTAACATCGTATTCACCACCGACGACGCGGATAGGGGCAAGGCGGCGATCGGAAGCGTGTTTTTCCTGACCCGGCCGCACCCAGCCGCCGGCGATCTGAGTCTCATGCTGTCGCTGCTGGCACGCTGTACTGAGCGTCGCGACGCCGAGGATCTGCGAGCGCTCGGGTTGTCTGAGGTCCGGGCGTTGTTCGATCAGCGCCGCTATGCAGTCTTTCGTCAGATCGCGCGGCTCCTGGCGCAACCGATGAGCGCCAGCCAACTCGACGACGAGACCCTCCCGGTCTTCGCCGCCAACTTGCTCGTAGGGGTGCTGCAGACAATAGGGCGGGGTATGCGCATGCGCATGCCAGTAGAGGTGTACTTCGTCGACGCCGCCTGGGCGCCTAACAGTGCCGAAGGCCGGCCTGATACGAAACGATCGAGCGTGCTCGTGGCGATGCCCGACGTCCTCGCCGGATGTCTCTCGACGCGGGACCCTGACCAGCACGACATCTATGAAGTACTGTATGGGCTCTTTGCGAAGGCATTTCGTGAGATCGACGGGGTCATCTTCCCTGGTGGCCCAGTGGACGAGGCCATCGAAGACCTCAGCCCGAGCCCAGCTGGGCTTGAGGACGCGATGGATGGATGGGAGCCGGAAGACTATGTGGAGATGGACGATGTAGGGGACGAGGATAACGAGATGGATCTAGAGGAGGCCGCACGATGACAACGGGGGTCTTACCGAGATTCACACGACGACGGATCGACCGCAGCAAAGCCCCGGTCCCACTGGCTTTCATCTTTGACAGCAACCCAGCGCAGCCCGAGCATGTCGTGACAGTCGTCGACTGGACCAGCGCCGCCCTCCAGGCGCTGCGTGACCTGCACAACTGCTTCGCCGAGATCGAACCGCGGCAGAGCCTCCCAGTCGAGGCGCTGCGGGGTCGCCTCCAAGTGAGCGATATGGACACCCTGCGTCTTGATCGCGGCCTCGGTCTTTGGGGTTCTTCGTCGACCCTCCTCTGGACGGCCTGTGCGGCCGATGACGCACGCAGGCGAGTCGGAGCGGCCGTGCTCGGCTGGCTTGTCGACGACGTTGCTGTGCGCGATACGCCCGCTCGCGAGTTGGTACAGCGCCTCAAACAGTTTGCTAAGGCCGGGAAGTTACTGAAGGCTATGCGTCGTCCGGCGCGGGTGTTTGCCTGGGAGCAGACGCGCACCGGGGCAACGATTCGGGCAGAGATGAACCTCAATGGATACGAGGATCTGGCCGACTTCGTCGCACGCCGTCTTGAAGGGCAAGAGGTCTTGCCGGGGCTTGGAGGCTTGCGACGGATCGCGCTAACCGTAGCAAGCAACTTCAGGAGCGCAGCCAGCACTTCTTCCACGCGGCGATCACGAACTTTTGCCAGCGAGCTGAGCGCCCTCTCATCCTGATCGATGCGGTGGCGTGTCGGGGTGTATGGCCATGGGTCGCCGACGCCAGAATTGATCCGGAGAACATTGTCATCGGCGAGCACCCACATGTGGAGGCAGATTGGGGCAACGTCCGAATCGTGCGTGTCCGCAGACAGAACGCGCCTAAGGTCCTCTTTGATGGGCACCTGGAAGGGACGTGTTCCGAAACCGGGGAGACTGTGCGCTACGACGCGCCAAAGGGGGCTGACGCTCAGCTCTTCAAGCTCACTGACACGCAGGCTGACGTGTATCTCTCATCCGGCGGGCTGCTCTGCACGGACCGCGTCCTTGGGAGTTCCTGCTATCGAGAGGTCAATGGACTGAAGCGGCACAAAGGGAAGCCAATGACATACACGCGTGAACCGATCAAGGTTTTCACAGGGGCGTGGAGTACGCCAAGCGCTGTCGAGTTTACGGTGGTACGGACGGCCGCTGGAGAGCGATCGGAACAGGTCGCGCAGGTCGTGGAGTGGCTTCGCACGGTGTATGCGCATATCGGGGACTGGAGCACGAAGCCGGCACCGCTTCACTTCGAAGGTGCTCTCAAAGAATACCTCCCCGACTACGACCTCGACGAAGAGGAAGACGACGGTGAGGATGGTGACGAGAGCGCGTAAAGCCGTGGCTGCTGCCGTGGCCGGGGGCGCCCGCGTCATGAATGCCCTACACCGGGCCGGAGAAGGCACGCTCGCGAGTTGGCCAATCCTGCCAGTCAGGCATGGCATCACGCCTTTGCCTTTGTCGAGCGACTGGACCTGCGCTACGCCTAGGCATACTGTCGTCGGGCATGGCAGGAGCTGTACCGATGCGAGAAGCAAGGGGCACTGACGGCTAGAGAGCACGCTGCGCTGCAAGCCGGCGTGCAGTATTGGCGCGATCAGATTGAGGTATTACAGTGGCCGGCGCACGTTCAGAGCGATGCCGTGGTCAACCCACGACAACCGCACTGCTAGGGCTACAAGCCTCCGGAGTGCGCTCCACACCTGTTGGAGGATAATGGTAACGGCTGAGAAAAAGATGACCGAAGCAGCCGTGCTGGCTTTGGTGGAAAAGGAAGAGATTACGGCTTCGAGAGGGGCTGAGCTTCTAGGTATACCGCTCCAAGACTTTTTTGCCCTCATGCACGCGCATGGTTTGACGCTCTGTGATGACACACCTCAAGACATCAAGCAAGACCTCGATGATGTACGCAAGCTCTTAAAAAAGAATGCACAGAAATAACCCGGTCGTTGCCTACGATACCTCAGCTCTGGTCACCTTAGCACTTATCGATTAACTCTATTTGCTGGAAGCAATGTCCGGCAGCGTATACATTCCTCCCGGAGCCTAGGATGAAGTCGTGAGACGTAGGGCAGAAAAGTGGGTGCTGAGGGCATACAAATAGCCTCTTTCATTCAGGTGGTACAATTGCGTGATCCAAACCAGGTGGCATTGTACACGGGTCCACTCCGCCATGTAGATGCGGAAGTGCTCCTCCTCGTGCAAGAGCAACACGCCGATTGAGCCATTACCCGCGACAGGCGTATGAGGACACGTGCTCGACAAGAAGGGCTGACGGTGATTACCACCTTTGCTTTATTGATTGAGGCGAAGCGGGGCGGTTTCGTTCAGGCTGTGAAACCGCTTCTTGACGAGATGCAAAGTAAAGGGATACTGATTCGCGATGGGACGTATCAAGAAACGTTACGGCAGGCTAGAGAACTGCCAAGAGAATAATGGGGTGAACACTCTTACAGCGCTTTATAGCGTTCTTGCCTCGAACGCCTTGGTGCTAAGGACAGAGGTAGGGTCAGACCCTGGCGCTGAGGCGCTGGGAATCGGCCCAGGCCGGCACGTCATAGCTCCCCAGCACTCTCCGAAGTACCGCAACGGTGCTATCATCGTATGTGGAATGCGATAGGAGGATAGCCACTAGCATGCCGTGTCCTCCCGCGGTAAACCTATGAAGCCAAGCGAAGCAAACGACTGGCATTACCACCCAGCACAGCGTTTTCCGTCTCTGGATCGAGCCCCAAAGCCTTTACCTCAGCCACCGGGTGAGCGAGACCTGCAGGCAACGGGTAGTCGCTGCCAACAACCAGGCGTTCAGCGCCATAGGTGTTGATCATATAACGCAGCATGTCCTGCCTGAAGGCGATAATGTCAAAGGCAAACTGGTTAACGTAGGTCGAGGGTGGGCGGGGAATAGCAGCCTGACACTCAGGGTATACACGATACCCCATATCAAGGCGGCCGACCAGACTGGGGAAGGCTCCACCACCATGGTATAGGACCACGCGCAAGGCCGGATGCCGCTCCAGGACACCACCGTAGATCAGCAGCGCCGCGGCCAGCCCGGTGTCATACGGATTCCCCACCAGATTACCCAAGCCATAGCGCGCAAGCATACCCTGTGGTGCCGCGTCAAACGGGTGGATACAGACCACCATCTGTAGCCCCTCGGCGACTTCCCAGAAAACCTCAAACTGCGGCTCATCCAGCCCTTGCCCACATACGTTTGGAGGGATCTCTACACCACGTAGGCCCAACTGGGCGGCGCGTTCTAACTCTCTGGCTGCTGCCGGAGGATCTTGCAGCGGCACGGAGGCCAGCGGCACAAAACGGTCGGGATGGCGCGCGCAAGCAGTGGCGAGCGCATCGTTGTTGATGCGTGCGATGGCCGACCCCAACTCCGCGCTCACCTCGGGATACATTACAAACGGGACACAGGAGAGCGCTTGGATATCGACGCCCTCAGCGTCCATGTCGCTCAGCCGTGCCTCAACCTGAGAGATCCTGGCATGCAGCGGCCGCCGGGCGGTCTCTTGGATCACGAAAAAGCGTTGCCCATCGCGCTCGACAATGCGCGTGTTGAAGCGTGCCCCCTCACGTTCCAGAAAGGTCACAACCTCGGGACCTACCAGGTGGTTATGCATATCGATGACGCGTGCCACGGTCCTGTGTCTCCTCAATGGTGCTCAGCTCAGCTGCATGCAAGTCTCTGTCTGCCATGACACCGAGGAAGCTGTGTAGATTGACATCGGTCAAGGCTAGTACACCCTCACCCTAACCCTCTCCCGGAGGGCGAGGGGAACGACGGAATCCTTCTTCCCACTATGCGACCTGGGCAACCGGCAGGATAGACGCATCAGCATCGACACGCTGTCCGGCCCGCAAGCAGAACGCTGGACGCAACAGACGTGTGGCGCTGACCTGGTTGCCTTCATTGTCATGCAACACCCACCGGCCACGCTCATCGTGCAGCACAGACACATCGGCGACTACACCAGATTTCAACGTGCCAAGCTGGCCTTCGAGTCGGAGCATGCGGGCTGGATTCGAGGTTACCATCGGGACCACCTGCTCTAGCGTCAGCCCACAGGCCATCATTGCAGTCATGGCAGACACCAGGCTGAAGCGTACATCTCCAAAGAACATGTGCTCCTCGTCCGAATGTGCGTCTGGCGTACCGGCTGGCTTTGGCACATGCGTGTTATAGCCGTGCATGTCGGCGCCAAGCGTATGCGGCACGATGCCAGCATCGAGGGCAATGCGGGCCATCTTGAAGCTGAAGTGCGAGCCGTGGCCCACGTCGACCCACAGGCCGCGCGCCAGCGCTTCGCTGACGATCGGGTGCACGCGGCCATTCTTGTCCACAAAGCCACCAGGATGGCGTGTGAAGGGATGCGCCAGGACGTCTCCAGGCTTGAGAAGCTCGACCACCTGGGGCAGGATATCATCCGCGTCGACGCCATTGGCGCCGGTTTCAGGCAGTTGCCACAACTGGCCAAAATGGATGTAGACGGGCAGATCAGCTTCCTTGCCTATGCGCGCCGCGAGCCGCATGACCTCGATTCCCCAGCGTGCGAAACCGCCGAGCTCCGCATGGGCCTTGATACCTTTGACGAGATCGGCGTTTTCCCGGGCCGCCCGTACCGTAGCCTCGACGTCCAGACAATCAGGCCGGTAGAGCGCTGGATAGTAGTGCCCTTCGAGGCCGCCGACGAGATAGGCTGACAGAAAGACGTACACACGGCTGCACGCCGGCTCAGCAATGAACTGACGAAACCCCGGCAGCGTCATGCAACTCGGTCCACCTTGATCGATCAGCGCCGTGACTCCCGAGTGCACACCCACCATATCAGCGTTGAGACCGAAGCGGCCGGTGACGTATTGATAGACGTGTGCGTGGGTGTCGATAAGCCCGGGTAGCACGAGCTTACCGGAGACGTCTAACACGTCCTTCGCGCTGTCTTTGGGTATGCCGACACCCACCGCCGCGACATGACCGCTCTGTATCGCCACATCAAAGGCTCCATCAATCCCTTGCGCCGGATCGATCACCCGGCCTCCGCTCAGTAAAACGTCGTACGGCATGCTCGATCCTCCTCGATCGTTGTACATGGACAACAGGGCTTGTAAACCAGGTCCCTGTGGGCTAGCTGAGGTAGATGCCTGACCAAGCCCAGCCGATGCCATTGCATTAGCGTAAACTACCTTGAGGCAGCATGCAAGCCAGGCCGCTTTGGCCGCTGCCGATCATCGTGTTGCACCGGTGTGGCAGAGCTGATCTTGTTCCTCTCTCCCGCCGCGCTCACGCTGGCGTGTGCCACACACATGCTTGACACACGCCTGTCCCAGGGGTTATAAACGCAGGCTAAGAGCTTCGCGCCCCTATGCTACCAAATGTCGAGTAGGCAAGGAGGCCATGGCATGGCAACCCAGATTGACGAGCAAACTGCCACTCAAGGGGAGACACAGCAGAGCCCCAACGGGGATGGCAACGGCAACGGACATACAGCTGACAACTCCGAATACCCCTATTTGGGACGAAGCGTCCGGGTGGTAGGCCGGTGGGAGTCGGTTGACGCCTCCAACACCCCGCACGAGAAGAACAAGCGCGGGGAGCTCGGGAAACCCCTGTTCAACTGGTATTTCAACCGTACCCCGAAGGACGCGCTGTCGCGCATCTCCTTTCCCCAGTCCGCTGCCGATCGGCGCCACACCCTTCAGAATGCGGTGACCCGCGCCCCCAAAGGCACCGTCAACCCCGATCGAATCGCAGTCACCGATCCCGCAGTCCTGACACGCCACATCAAGCGCGTCGCCAGGTTCTTTGGGGCGGACGTGGTCGGCATCGCCGCGATCCACCCGTCCATGATCTATGGCGGCAGTCGTGCTCCCGACGACGGCACTGGGGCTCATGAGGGCGGCGGTGGTCCTAAGGCCGACTCGACTGAGCTGGCGAGAAAATATCCCTATGCTATTTGCCTGAGCACGGCATGGGATTACAACCTGATCCAGGCCCATCGCCATCACATTGGCGACCACGCCTATCACTTTAGCCAGGCTAAGCTCCAACTCGTCTACGCCAATATCGCCGCCTACATTCGCGAGCTCGGCTACGAAACCATCCAGAATCGGGTCCAGTGCATGCCAGCCGCTTTGGCCGCCGGCATTGGAGAGTTGGGCAGGAATGGGATGCTCATTACCGAGAAATTCGGCTCCCGTATCCACCTCGGGGACCCCATCCTCACCAACATGCCGCTGATCCCGGACAAGCCTCTCGACATCGGGGTCGAAGACTTCTGCCAGGTCTGCCGCAAGTGCGCCACCACCTGCCCAACCAACAGCATCTCCATGGAAGGCAAGGTGGTGCATAACGGAGTGGAAAAGTACAAAATCAACTGGGAGACCTGTTACCGCTTGCGCGCCTATGTGTTGGATTTCTGGGAGGTCTGCCTCACCTGTGTCACCGTGTGTCCCTACACCAAGCCCAACACTTGGTGGAGGACTCTGGCGGTGGGATCCTTGAAGCGCACTCCGTACGCATTACGACCATTGGCCGTCAAGGCGCTCAAGTTCCTCGATGACACTTTCTGGGGCACGGTGCCGCGCCGTCGGGTGCAGTGGCTCAACTACGATTCAGGCATTCTCCCCGTCAAGAAGGAGCACACCGGGACCAACGGGCATGCGGATGGAGCGCATGGCGAGGCGCCTGATCCCAACAGCAAGGTAGGCTACTACTATCCGCTGAAGGAAAACACCAGACGGTTCGAGATCATGCGCGAGAGGGCCAGTCGAGCTAAGGGGGAAGGGTCTAAGGCCGGCCCGACGGAGTCATCCCAGACAGTCCAGAAGGGTACAGCGGTGATGTCTGGGGCTGACAAAGCATCTCCGGCTCGCGAAGGACTCTCGAAGAATGGCCGCTAAATTTGGTAGGTGGCTGCTGGGACGTTGGCTCACAGGGGGGAGCAGGGACCCCCTGTGGGACCATTTCATCAACCGGACCCCGGCCGACCCGAAGAATAACCTGACGCCCGCCCTCCAGGGAGCTCCGGAAGGCAGAATCTATCCGGTCAAGACCGAAGTGTCCGATCCCAAAACCATGTCCCAGCAGATCAAGGAGTTGGGGCAGTGGGTTGGGGCCGACCTGGTGGGCATCGCAGCCCTGCGGCCAGCCCATCTGCGACCCAGCGGGCAGTCCGATGCCCTATACCCCTTTGCCGTCGTCTGCGCCATTGCTAGCGACTACGACCCCAGGGAAGCAAAGGGGCTCGGAGGGCAGCTGGCGATGCAGAGTGGGGCCGTCGTCAACCACCACCTGCGCAATTATATACGCGAGCTGGGCTACCGGGCCAGCATCGGGGGAGCCGATCCGCTAGCCGTGGCTGTGGCCGCTGGGCTAGGTTCGCTCGATCGGAATGGGCGTTTGGTCACCAAGATACGAAGCTCTTATATTCACGTGGCCGATGCTATCCTCACCGACTTACCTTTAGCTCCGGACGCGCCCCAACCGTAGGGCACACGACCATCGCTGTCCAGTAGCACCGGCATCATAGAGCAGCCGGGAGGCAAGGGGGCCCGCAGTTTGGGAGCTTTCCCTGCGAGTATGCATGGTCTCCGGACAGGGCCAGGAGCCGCACAGAGGAGTAGAGACCGGTGTCACAGTTCTCCACTTATGTCATCACTCAACCATGCGTTGGCGTCAAAAACGCTGCATGCCTGGAGGTATGCCCTGTCGATTGCATCCACACGGCCCCGGGAGAGGACCAATATTACATCGACCCGTCGATCTGTATCGCCTGTGAGCAATGCGCCTTGGTGTGCCCTGTGGAAGCCATCTTCTTGGATGTGAATGTCCCAACCCAGTGGCGGGGTTATATCGAAAAAAACGCCGACTTCTACCGTAGGACGAAAGGGGAACCTATGCCGGTGCCGGTGGATAGGGCCATGAAGATGATCCAGGCTGGCCATGCGAAAGCCCTAGAACTAGACATCGCGGTGAGCGTGGCTATAGTGGACGAAGGCGGCCGCCTGATCGCCTTCGGCCGCATGGACCGAGCGCGCCCCATGAGCGTAGATATCGCGCTGAACAAGGCATACACGGCCGCCACCTTCCAGATTCCGACCAATGAGCTGACCGGCATGGCCGGACAGAGTTGGTTCCAGAGTCTGATCGTGTCCACCCAGGGCAAGATTATGGCCGTCGCTGGCGGCTTGCCGGTG
>JBKPCR010000515.1:0-6064 GCA_046727435.1 bacterium
GGAGATCGCCGACCGCCTCACGTGCATCTTCCTGCGGGACGAGCGCGGCAGGCGGCCCGCCTACGGCGGGACCGAGACGTTCCAGTCCGACCCTCACTGGCGCGATCACCTCTTATTCTACGAGTACTTTCATGGCGACAACGGCGCCGGCCTTGGCGCCAACCACCAGACAGGCTGGACGGGACTGGTGGGCACGGTCATCCATCTATTCGGGGCGCTGGACCCCCAACGTGCCCTGGAGGTCGGCAAAATGGCCGCCTTCGGTCGTAGCCCGGCGCGGACGTGAGCCGGGAGATACGTTTCGGGGAGTTGGGCATCGGGGGTCATGAGGCAGTCGCGGTGGTGACCTGAAGGAAGCTATGACCGACAGACAGCATACCCTGACGAGCCAGAAACTCAAGGCGCCACGTGCTGCTGCCATCGCCGGCATCCTCTTTGCGGTGCTGTTCAGCACTAGCGTCGTGCTCATCCGGCTGTCCATCCTTGCCAATCCGGAGGATGGCGGCGTGTGGCTTCGAGAACGAGCGGGGACAGTGACTCTGGCGCTGAGTCTGCTGCCGTTCGCAGGCATCGCCTTCTTGTGGTTCATGGGTGTGGTGCGCGATCACCTCGGGCCATCGGAGGATCAGTTCTTCTCGACCGTGCTCTTTGGCAGCGGCCTGCTGTTCCTGGCCATGATGTTTGCCTCGGCCGCGCTCGCCGGAGGGACCCTAGCTGCCTATGCCGTCGAATCCAGGAGGCTGATCGACAGCGGCGTGTATACATTCGCCCGCACGGTGATGTACCGCATCACCAACGTCTATGCCATCAAGATGGCCGGGGTGTTCATGATCTCGTTGGACACTATGTGGGTCCGGACACGGGTCATGCCGCGCTGGCTGGCGTTGCTCACCTATGCAGAGGAGATGGGCATGACGCCATGGCTGAGCGTGCTGTTCTTCCTGAGCTGCCTCACGAGCTCGACCTTCGGACAGCCGGTCCAAAGTACTCTTGAGAAGATCAAATCCGCCACAACCATCACCATGGGGTATCGCGAGGCCTCCCTGCCATTCTCCTACGTTAGCAGTGAGAAAAAACCGGTGGGCTATGTTGTCGACCTTTGTGCGCGCGTTGCCGCGGGCATCCAGCAACAGTTGGGCCTGGATAATCTGCAAGTCAAGTGGACGCCGGTGACCCCAGAGAACCGCATGGCCATGGTCACGAACGGCACGATCGACCTCGAGTGCGGCACCACAACGAATACACTTTCTCGGCAGGAACAGGTGGATTTCAGTCAGATGACTTTTGTGGACGGCGGCAGCTTACTCGTCAACACCGCCTCCAACATCAACGGCCTCTCCGACATCGCCGGCAAGCGCGTCGCCGTGATCCCTGGCACCACCACCGAGAAAGTGATGGCTGAGGTACTCCAGAAGGCGAACGTCGAAGTTGAGCTAATCAGGGTGAGAGAGCACTCCGACGGCATCGCTGCGCTGGAGAACGGCACCGCCGACGCCTATGCCTCAGACCGAGTGATCCTCATCGGCTTGGCGCTATCGTCCAAGGACCCGAGAAAGCTGGCGCTAGCCGACGAGTATTTGTCATACGAACCTTATGGCTTGATGCTCCGCCGGGGAGACGCCGATTTTCGCCTGGCGGTCAATCGCGTGCTGTCACAGCTGTATCGGTCCGGGCAAATCTATCCGATCTACGAACGCTGGTTCGGTGCCGTTGACCGCGCCAGTTCCCTTCTCCAAACGATGTATCGCCTGCACGGCCTCCCGGAGTAGCTGCAGATGGTCTATTTCAGCCTGGCCACCATGGGTTATGGCGGCATTTTCCCCAGCTCACCCTTCACCCAGATGCTGGCCGTGCTGGAGGCGGTGATCGGCCAATTCTTTATGGCGGTTTAGTGGCGTGGCTGGTCGGGATGTCCATCTATGACAATGGGCAAATGTCGGGAAGATTTAACCGCCTGGTCCAATATTGGCTGAATGCCCGCACCCGCTTCGCATTGCGGCTCAGCTAGGCCCGCCATTCACCAGCATCGGAACCGCGCTCGACTGGCCGAAGCAAGTCCCTATAGCGGATTCAGCCTTCTATCCAAGAACCGATGCGATTCTTGCCAAGCTGGACCGCCAGACGCCTCGGTGGAAATGGCCTCTATGGTTGTGGGTGAAGCAGCTGGGCGCCTGGCCGTCTGACCCGAAGCGCTGACCTCGGTGTTCGATTTTAACCCTGTACCTTTCTTCCAGAGCTTCGTCGAAGTACGCGTCGAGGGTTCGGCCAATGCGATGCGTTTGCTTCTGTACGGCGCAAATGGCCGACTCCGCTGGCATGATCTCCAGGTCCACGTCCATGCCGTTACGGATGGACAGGATGCAAGGGCATTTGTGGAATTTGGCTTCCCTCTGACGCCCGCGGGCACCAAGCTACGGCCGTAAGTCGGCAACAAGCGCGAAGTGGCGCCCAGAGGTCCCTGCACCAGCGCCGTGAGCCCCGGACGCGCGACGGTGTTGACCGTTGTCAAGAAGGAAGCGGGCGAAAAATCGCTCGCAGCAAGGTCGGGGTTATGGTATCGTTGGGTACTTCCGCTTCCGTCGGGCATGGTTCGGTGATGTCCGCCCATGGGGAACGCACCCGCCACCTGATCCACCCACGGCAGGCGTGGCCGCTGACACGGCGTCCATGGTGAGGACCGCAAGCCAACGCTGAAGGCACCCAACACCAGGAGCCTATCCTCCCTAATGGGATCACGAAGTTCCATCTAAGTGGCCGAAGCCACGCCAGGAGAGCGGGGATGATCAACCCTAAACTCATCAAGTTATTCCAGGTCGCCCCAGGAGCCAAAGTACGACTGAAGCAGCGCAACCCCGGCTGGGCTCAAACAGCGGAGTTGAAGGAATTGGGCAAGGACGTCAGTAAAGGGCGGGCTGAAACCGTCCTGGCCGAGAACCTCAAGCAACTCGCTGAGGCCCAAGAGCTTCTTTACGCCAATGATGTCTATTCGGTGCTGGTGATCCTACAGGCGATGGATGCCGCTGGCAAGGACGGCACCATCAAGCATGTCATGTCTGGGGTGAACCCGCAGGGGTGCCAGGTCTTCAGCTTCAAGAAGCCTTCCGATGAGGAGCTTGATCACAACTTTCTCTGGCGCTACATGAAGGCCCTCCCTGAACGTGGTCGGATCGGCATTTTCAACCGCTCGTATTATGAGGAGGTGTTGGTGGTGAAGGTGCACCCCGAGTTGTACGAGCGTCAGAAGCTACCGCCGGGCAAACGCGGCAAATCATTCTGGCAGGAGCGCTACGAGGACATCAACGACTTCGAACGACACCTGAGCCGCAATGGCACGCTTATCCTGAAATTTTTCCTGCATATCTCAAAGGACGAGCAAAAGAAGCGCTTCCTCGAGCGTCTTGAAACGCCGGAGAAGCACTGGAAGTTCTCCGCCTCGGATCTCGCCGAGCGGCCCTTCTGGAAGGATTACATGGAGGCCTTCGAAGAGGCCCTGAGCGCCACCAGCACAGAATGGGCGCCATGGTATATCATCCCTGCCAATCACAAGTGGGTGGCGCGGGCGGCGGTGGCCGATATTTTGACGTCGACGATTGGCTCGCTGCACCTCACGTATCCAGAAGCGACGCCAGAACAACGCCAGGCCCTCGAGGAAGCCAGGACGCAACTCGAAGAGGAATAGCGCGTGATGGCGGACAAAACGCTATGCGTGACCTCCGCCAACGGCGAAGGTCCGATCGGTGGGTGGCCCACCCTATTCCCTCCGGCACACTGGCTCGCGGTCTGCTAGTGTTGAACCTGCGCAGTCCATCTGCAAGCCCACAGGATGGTCTGGATGACAATGTCCTGGGGCTCTGTTATCTCCAATGGCCGGGCTCGTGCTCTTTCTTGGCACCGGAGATGCTTGTGCCATTTGCCCTGGACCATCCAACCGGCCTCCACGTCCCTCGCGTCCAGGACCATCATCCACTCGTCTGTGCTGTCATGGTTCTTGTTCAGGTCTGTACCAGGGTGCGGCGCGAGACACCATCGCCTGACGTGTACCACACCCCCTTGCACAGAGGCTCAGGAGGATCTGATGCGGCATGTTGTGCTCCTCGTCTCGACCCTGTTCACGATCATTTTTATGAGCGATGTGCAGGTGGCGATGGCGGGCGATCACGTCATGCGGCGGGCGACAGGGCAGAAGTCCAGGATCGAGCGAGCGGGGGAGCCGATGAGGTCCGTGCAGGATCGATTCCCGACGACTCTGGCCGGTAAGCCCGATACTATAAGACAGCAAACTCACTGCCCTGGAGATGTCGCCTCCGCGGTGCCGGCCGACGTTGATGCACCGCCCGGTACCGGCATGGACTTGTCGAGCTGGCGCCCACTTGAAGGGTCTGCACCATTCTCGCACGTCCTCGCGGCTCCTGTAACCACGTGCGGGGGAGGGATAGAAGACCCGTTGACAGAAGACCGTTTGCTAGTTGAGGACGAGCCCAACGTCGTGGATGACGGGAGCGCCGCGCCCAGTGTGGTGGTACGCGATTGGCGAGGACTTGGGAGGGATACGGCGTTTTTTGTGGGGTATGAGGCGGTGGCGGCAGGGGTTTTGTACGTGCTCCCGGAGGATGTGACCAAATGGAGTCCCGAGCAACGGCGAACCAGCCTGCAGCGCTGGTGGGAGAACGTGCGACATCCCATGTGGGACGATGATCACTGGTATGTCAACTATCTGGGCCATCCCTATTTTGGGGCGATTGCCTATATTCGGGCCCGTGAGCGGCGATTCGGGGCTTTCGGCGGCTTCTGGTATGCAGCATTGCTTTCCGGACTCTATGAATTTGGCATCGAAGCCCTGTTCGAACGGCCGTCATACCAAGATCTGATCGTCACTCCCGTGGGTGGGCTGCTCCTCGGCGCCTTGCTCTTCGAACCCATACGGGAGCGCATCCTGCGGAAACCAGAGCTGCGGTGGTATGACCATATCCCCCTCGCCCTGACCGACCCCCTGGGAGTGTCCAACAGTATCTTTGAGCGATTATGGGGGATACAGACCGATATCCGGGTGCAGTTGCATCTCCCTACCTCTGCCCCCTATGCGCACTTCAACGAGCCGACCGCCAGGTCGCTCAACCGGCCGCAGGAACAGCACCGCCAGTCCCCTGGGATTGGCATCGAATTCGTCTTTGAGGGCCGGAAGCGGTCCCCTCAATCCCCCCGGTAAACATGACTTGGCGACATACGTTGCCCTACCTGCAGGGGACGCTAGCGGGCAACCAGTCACTTTCCTTGACCTATCTTGATGACCTCCGTTGCCTGCGCCCTCGGCCATGGTACCGCTGGCGTTGTCCTCTGGCGCTGGGACGACCAGTCGTGTATGATTGGCACAGCCGTGATTGGCGGCATGCTTGTGTCTAAGGCGGTGAGCGACAACTCGCCGGAGAGGAGAAGTCGCATGGATCTGAACTATTCCCCCGAAGAAGAGGCCTTTCGCGACGAGGTGCGGGTGTGGCTGCGGGAGAACTTGCCTGACGACCTGCGCGACAAGGTGGTGAATTACCAGGAACTCAGCAAGGCCGACCTGCTGCGCTGGCATCAGATCTTGGCCAAAAAGGGCTGGGTTGCCCCGGACTGGCCGATCGAGTGGGGTGGCACCAATTGGACGGTGGTGCAGCGCTACATCTTCGAGGAAGAGTGCGGCGCCGCTGGCTGCCCTCCCCTCATGTCGTTTGGCCTACGGATGTGTGCACCGGTATTGCTTCGCTTCGGAACGTCGGAGCAGAAGCAGCGCTTCCTGCCGCGCATCTACCACGGCGAGGATTTCTGGTGCCAAGGTTACTCGGAGCCGGGCTCAGGGTCGGACCTCGCCTCGCTCCAAACCCGGGCCGTGCGCGATGGCGACGATTATGTGGTGACGGGGCAAAAGATCTGGACGACCCTAGCCCATTATGCCGACTGGATCTTTTGCCTGGTGCGTACTGATCCCAACCGACCGAAGCGCCAGGAGGGTATCTCATTTCTACTCATCGACATGCGCTCACCGGGGATCTCGGTGCGGCCGATCACGCTCATGGACGGCGGC
>JBKPCR010000516.1:0-9282 GCA_046727435.1 bacterium
GCGATCTGAAACCTTCCACGCCCCTCTGGAGCTGACGTGGGGAAGTGCTCCTCCTGAGAGGTTGCCACCTGACCGCTGAGCAAGAAGCCGGCTAGCAACCCAATGAGCAGACCAATGATCAACAACGTACGCATCCTAAGCCCTCCGCTGTAAGGCCTTGCATCCGTTATCCTGCACCCGACTTGCCTCCGCAGGACAGCGATCGGCATGGGGACATGTCCTGTAGCATGAGACTTGATAATATAATAGGAGATGTGTCAAGCGATGGGCCAGTTCAAGCACTGACGCCGAGGAGGGGTTGTCTCCAATCTTTGGAATACTCGTGGGAATGACCAGCTCGGCACGCCGCCGCATGGAGGAGCAACCCGGGACGCCCGTTGCTGGGAGAGGATCGGCTGTTGTTGCACCCAGAAAGGGGGAGCAATGGATCGCCTGTGGGGGTTGTACGAGCACTGGTGTATGGAAGAACTCATCAGCCTACGCGAGTTCATTACACGTCTGAAAACGGGAGAGTTCGGCGCGTTCAACCGAGACGATGTGGTCGGCCTTCTCCGGGAAATTGAGGCAAGTATACTCGAAAATATCGAGCTCAAAGCCCTGGAGAATCCCATGCTTGAAGAGTTGAAAGAGGACCGTATGGCTGAGACCAGCCAAGAGATTGACGAGCTGATCGCCGATTGGGATCGCTGAAAGAATCCACACCCGCCAAGTGCGCGGGGGCCAACAGGTCCAACACCGTCTATCGACATGCCGAGAGGAGGTCCGCCCATCTGACTCGGGCTCTCTATGGTTTATTCAGACGAATACGAATAGCTGTGGGGCGTTTCTCCCCATCTCTGGTAATGCCAGCATTCTGAAAAACGATTGGTGTGCCACTCACATATAAATCTGGATTGTCAAGGATATTCAGCAGATCGGGATCCTCCACGTGATCCCGGCTGAACCAAAAATCGGGTGCCCCATCCCACCCGATGAACCCAAACCTTTCGAGGCGTTTATAGTAGTTGATGCGGCCTTCAAGCCAGATCTGCTGCCCATCGGACTCTATTCGGAAAGACTTCGCACCTTTCAAGTTGTCTTCGATGTCAAACAGCTCGAAGGAGAAATCACGGTAAATACGCACCCCGATGACCCGCCTGTCGCGATTGGAACGGTCGAAGATACATGCCCCCAATGCCACAAAGACCGCGTATTCACCGCCACCCTCGACGTCTAATTGGCTGTCGAGGGCCAAATAGATACTCTTTTGTACCGGGCGAAGCCGTCGCTGGACCTCGAGAAACTCCCGCTGTTTGTCCAGATCATCCGTATCCGCTGTAACTTGCACCCCCACCGAAATGGGTAGGGGCTTCTCGAAGCCCGCAAGTCGATACACCATGAAGTCTAATTTGAACTCATGATCGTATTTTTCCTTGGACTCGATAAGGCACCCCATCTCCTTCAGTCGTGATTTGAGGCGATCTTCAAGATCCTTCCCGCTGATAAAGGGGCTCATGCGTCGCTTCCTCCAAGCTGCCCCCCGACCAGAGGCTACGGCGCCACTCTCTCGGCAATTCCGCGTTCGATTGTCAAAGAACGAGGCCATCCAAATTGCGGCTAACTATAGTCAAGACCGTCAACGATGGCAAGAGAAATTCAGGAGTGCACAGCCTGTATGATCGCTTGAGGCGCGACTGGCAGCGTCTGCCGGGGGGGGATACTTTTTGCCGGGTCAGAGGCGGGCAGGGAGCCGGCCGGTGCGGCTGCTGTCAAGGCGAGTCCATACAAACCCCACGTGCGGGTACGCGCACATAGCGTCGGTTCCAGTAAAATACCCTGGGATGAGTCGTGGCACAGCGCTTGCTTCGTCACGTAATTGCACGAGGAGCCCTAGCGCTGGCCGCAGCCCGGGCTGTTGGGGCACCGCCTGGTGTCAAGTATAAGTATTATCATGGCCGCGAAGGAGACCACAGTGGAAGGTTTGTTGTTTTTTTCAGGAGCGTTGGCAATGCTTATCGGATTGGTGGCAATGATCGAGGGCAACCTGCACTGCTTAGGGCTCTTGCGGCGCAAAAAAGGCCGTCCGTGATCGCTGCGCTATGCCCTGCAGCACCAACGGGCTATAAGACTTTCCCCACACGTTCTGCTAGTGATTAGACTGATTCGGTCGACAGCAGACACCGCTGGATGAATAGATCGAGCCGCCGATTGAACCGCTCGTGGTCCTCCAGAAAGGGGAAATGGCCGGTATCCTCCCAGATCTCCAATTCCACCTCTGCTAGGCCTTCAGCAACCCCTCGCGCCAGGTAGGGGGGGGCGAACAGATCATTCAACCCGGCGATAATCAAGCAGGGAGCTTTGATCTGTCCGACCTCCGCCCGCAGATCGCAGGCAAGACACGCCACCCAGGTATACACCACCGCCCAGGCGTTTTGCTCGAGAATCAAGGTACGCAGCCGCTCTATCTCGACCGCATGTAATGCTGAAGCGGTGGTTGGGAAGCTATAGCGTAAAAACAGATCGGCATGGGCGGCCATGTCACCTGCTTCGGCAAGGCGGAAAAGTCGATTGATCAGACTTTGCATATCCCCACTGGCATAATTCCAAGGACTGACGAGGCCTAGTCCACGCACCAGCGCCGGAGCTTCGAAGGCCATGCGCATCGCCACTGCAGCACCCATGGAGACCCCAATGATAACAGCTGGGCCTGTTCCCAGCCGTTCCATAAGCTGCTCGAGGCGGCGGGCTGCCTGCGCGATGGCGATCTCCTGCGGGGGCCATGCCACCTGGCCATGTCCCAAGACGTCGACAGTAATGGCCCGATACCGCTGACGAAAAAATGTGCGTTGGCGCTGCCAAATGCGTTGATTGGTTGCCACTTCGTGGATGAAGACGAGGGAAACCCCCTCACCTACCGTTTCATAGGCTATTTCGATGTCATCAATTTGCAGTGTGGCCAAGCTATCACCCAGGACTAGGTGAGTCGAATGCTCCTATGAAGGCGAAGTCAATGACGCATCAGGGAAGATGAATTGGGGAACGGCTGAAGGGAAAACTGCATGCAATTCTCCACAAGAGCGGGGGGCTCGATGAATTTCACTCTACATCATACGCTGACGCGGGGGAAAGTCGCAAGCCCACCGTTAAACCCCGGGACTAGGGCGGCTTTTGTTGACCTTAGATAGTCGGCGTGTTCCGGTTGGGTCGATCCTTGCTGGTTGGCTAAGAGCGGATAGCGACACCCACAAGAGGCGCATGGGAAATCACAGCCTCGTGTTCGCCGCTATCTCCGGATGTATGAGCGCTGAAGGTACCAGGTAGGGCAGGGCGGAATCGAACCGCCGACGCTAGCCTTTTCAGTCCGCAAGCTATCGTAAACCGGTAGACTGCGATTGGCAAGCCTTATCGAAACTTGACCGCCGCATCGGCTATCTAGCTGAAAGCGACCCGCGATGGCGAGGTGTAGATTTCCCTGACCAACTTCACAGCACAGATCATTTCGGATATTCTGCGCGACGATGGCGCTGAAACAGCCCGTGAGTTTGAGGTGAAGGCCGATCTGCAGGGCCGCTCATCGCGATTCCTGGTCCCGGCGCGGCAGTTTGATGGGCTGAGCTGGGTAACCGAGCACTTGGGAGCGCACGCGATTTGCTCTCCTGGGCAACTTATGAATGCATTTCGCTGAAAGGGGGTGATAGCATATAAGAAGCTGATATCCTGACATCGCACGAAGTCGCGCAGATGCTCCGGATGAAGCCCGAAACATTGGCCATGAAGGCTCGCATCGGCGAGGTCCCAGGCGTGAAGATCGGCCGAGCGTGGCTGTTCCGCAGAGAGACGATCGAGCAGCTGCTGAGAGGCACACCGCCAGCACTGGAGCCGTCGCCGGCGGTGGGATGATGATACGATATGCGGCCGAGGAGCGCATGCCCCCGCTCCCCGGTTGCGATCGCACAGGAGAACCACCCTCAACAGGAGAAACCCCACGCACGACGCACCCTCATCATAACCTGCGCCGTCAGGGGTATCAACTGATCCTTACACCCCTCGACACGGGGAGGCATCGACCCCTCGCCCCCGCTCTCTATGTCCCGCGTCCGCAATAAGGATGGGAGCCGGCGGGCGATCAGCTGCGAGCAGGTGTGGCGGATTATCAAAGGGATGGTGCGCGAGAATGAGCTCCCTGGTGCCGTGGGGACGCACAGCACCCCCAAGACGCTGGCCCGCAAGGCCATGGCGTGGTCAAATGATACCCGCGTGGTGCAAAAGCTTCTGGGATATCGTAGCTTATCGAGCACCGAAGCCTATTTGAAGTCGCTGACGGATCGCGAAGTGTGGATGGCATTCCAGACCGTGATCGCGGCAGCATGAGAACTTCGTCGATCAATGGGAGATCGGAGGGGGCCTTTGATCGATCACGCGATGAAGGATAGCGCGCGCCTCTTGTTGGCGCACTGTGGCGGCGATATCTCTGAAGTAAAGCGGCGACTCTTGGGGGCGTTTATGGCTGTGCAAGATGATGAACGGATGCCCCAATATTATCGGCCGCTGATCACACGCCAAGAGATTGCCGAGGAGGCCAGGCGCCTAGACGCCGCCAGCGACACCTTTGGGAATCAATGTATGCAACCGTAGGAGAGGATGGAAAGATTTGGAGGGGAGAGGAGCCATGGCTTGGGACGGCTGGAACGCTGGATTTTAAAGGCCCTTCAGTAGTCGGCGCCGGACGCGCAGGTGCATGGTCATAGCTTACAGAAGTTTGCCTACCCCTTCGTCAATCTTTTCACGGCCGCCGTTGTACACACGGGGCGACCGTTCGCTGGGAAGACGGGAAAGATTAAGGCATCAACTAACTATCAAGGGGAGTTGCGCTGAATCAGGGCATGCCTGCTTTCTGGAGAGGTAGATGATGCGTGTACGTGGGGTGGTGTATCTGTGTACTCTATGCATTCTGCTGTTACCCGCGTGGTCGGCTTGGGGCCAGCCATTTTATACGGTGACGGACCTCGGCTCCATGATTCCTCTGGCCATCAACGAGGACGGAGTGATCGTGGGCTCCGCAACCATTGCAGGGGTGCAGACACCGGTGTCATGGGTCGCTGGCCATCAGACGCCGCTCGCTACCTTAGGTGCCGGTGGCCGTGCGGATGCCATCACGCACACCATGGAGGCGGTGGGGTACGTGCTCACGACGCCGATCGCGACGCAGCAGGCGTCCCAATGGGACGCGCAAGGCCGAGTGACCTTGCTGCCGGGCGTGACCTCGGATCTGGCCAGCGCGGCTACGGCGAAGAACGAGGCGGGCTGGATCGCCGGCTATGGCGATATCCCGAACCAAGGCGGCCCCTTGATTCGTGCCAAACGCTGGTCGCCTCTCGGGGTCGTGGAGAACCTGGCGCCTGTGGGAGGATCAGATAGTTTCGCTGGGGCCATCGACGCCTCAAATCGGCTATGGGGTTCGACGGAAACAGCCACCGAGACGCACGCGGCACTGTGGGACGCGCAAGGGACACTGCACGACTTGGGCACGCTCGGAGGGCTCTTCGCGACGATCTTCGACGTAAACCACTCCGGCATCGGCGTGGGCCTTTCCACCACGGCGAGCGGCGCGAGTGTGGCCGTATATGCTACGGCGGCTGGCGGCGTGCAGCCCTTGCCGATGCTCCAGGGCATGGTGGAGCTCTGCGGCCACATCCTGGCGCGCTGGATCGGCTGCAACGCGTATGCAATCAATGACCTACCGCAGGCGGTTGGCTCCTGCTGGACAAGCGCCCCTAATCCCTCCCTCACCGTGGAACATGCGGTCAGCTGGCAGAATGACGGCTCGGTGACAGACCTCAATGCGTGGATCGATCCGCGGGCGGGATGGGTGATGGGCCATGCCCAGGACATGAACAACGTCGGGCAGATCGTCGGCCAGGGCTGGCTCAACGGGCAGGTCCGCGGCTTTCTGCTGACGCTAGCGGACGAGACTACCGCGCTCGCGGCCTACGAGGTGGTGAAGGATGTCCGGGAGACGCTGCCGGCGCATGTGCGCGAGCGGCTTCCGGCAGTCCTGTTTCACCGATGATGTGGCCAACGCCCGCAAGGGACAGAACGGAGGAGCACACGATGCCGGGGAAAATGCTCTGCTGGCGCGTCAAAGGAAAATGTCAGGAGTATGGCTGGGCACGACCGGGGATGTGAGACGGATTTGGCATCGGTGCCATGCCTGCGAAGGCCGGGGCTGGACGATCCCACCGGAGCCGCCGCCGACCGCGACCCCGCGGGAGTATCCCTCGATCGATGAAATGCTGCAGGTCCGCATGCGGGAGTTTTTCGAGAGCCAGGGCATCCAGTTCGTCGACATCACTGATCAGGTGGTCGACCGCTCGCCGCCTGACGGTGGATGTCGAGGTTAAGGAGTGTATCTGCACGATTCATCTGGTGTGCGACCATGTCAGTACGCATCATGGGAAAGAGGTCCGACAGCGGTTGGCTCATCATCCACGCTAAAGAACCCCCGGGACGGCTACGCTATCTCACACCCGAGGAGCTGGCAAGACTGCTGGATGCCTGCGCCCCCATTCTAAGCCGATTGTCCTCATAGCCGTCCATACCGGGATGCGCCGACGGGGGTTCTTTCTCTCAGATGGGCCGATGTCGATCTCCGCAAACGGGCCATTACGCTCACGAAAACCAAGCACAATGAGCGGCGGACCATCCCTATCAACGCACTTTTAGCTGATGCTCTGAGGACACTCCCCCGACATGTGGAAAGCCAGTTTTTCTTCTGGGACCGTGATGGACGTCCCTATGGCCGGGTCGACAACGGCTTTCGGCGGGCCTGCAGACGTGCGGAGATTTTGGACTCTCGCTTTCATAATCGGCGCCATACCTTCGCCAGCCATCTAGTCATGCGCGGGGCCAATTTGCGCAGTGTGCAGGAGCTGCTAGGGTACAAGACGGGGAAGATGTCGGGGCGATATACGCACCTCAAGCATCTGATTTTCCAGGTGGGGCAGGGCGGAATCGAACCGCCGACGCCAGCCTTTTCAGGGCTGCGCTCTACCGACTGAGCTACCGCCCCATTTCCGAACGTACAAGCAGAGGCGTTTAGGTGACTTCTGGGTTAACTGAGTGTAGTCGACGAAGGGGAAAAATGCAAGCGCATTCTTCTGCATAGGCGAGTGTTGGCTCGTGACGAATCAGTGTGGCGCACAGCCTCTTTCCCTCACCCTGGCCCTCTCCCCCCGGGAGAGGGCTTGCAAGAGCGGCGAGGAGATTAAGAGGTGACCGGCAACGGCCACCTCCTCGCCTGACTTACACCGTCTCGCTCAGCGACATTCCCAGCGCTACATGGGCGGCGGCAAGACGGGCGATGGGCACTCTGTAAGGGGAGCAGCTGACGTAATCCAGGCCCGCGCGATGGAAGAAGCCGACGGATTGCGGCTCACCGCCGTGCTCGCCGCAGATGCCGATCTTCAGGCTCGGCCGAGTGGCGCGGCCTTTCTTCACCCCAGTCTCCACCAGTTGGCCGACGCCGAGCTGATCCATCACCACAAAGGGGTCGTATTTCATGATCCCCTGCTCGATATAATCGGGCAGGAATTTTCCTGCATCATCGCGGCTCAGCCCCAGCACCGTTTGCGTCAGGTCATTGGTCCCAAAGGAAAAGAACTCGGCCTGGCGCGCGATCTCGTCAGCCAGCAGCGCGGCACGCGGCAGCTCGATCATGGTCCCTACCTGATATTCGACCTTGACGCCATACTGCGCCATCATATCCTGGGCAGCACGATCGACGATCTTGCGCTGATGCTCCAACTCGCGAACGTCAGTGATCAAAGGGATCATGATCTCGGGGACCACCTTACGCCCCTCTTTGGCGATCTCGCAGGCCGCGGCGATGATAGCACGCGCCTGCATTTCGGTGATCTCAGGATAGCTGATGCCGAGTCTGCAGCCGCGATGCCCTAACATCGGATTGGTTTCATGTAGCTCCTGCGCCTTGTCCCAGATGCGGTCGGCCGGAACGCCGATTTTGTGGGAGAGTTCCTCGGACTCCTCTCGGGTCTTCGGCAGGAATTCGTGCAACGGCGGGTCAAGGGTGCGGATGGTCACCGCATAGCCCTCCATTTCCTTGAAGATGCCGTAGAAATCAGACTTCTGGAAGGGGAAGAGCTTGTCAAGGGCGCGTACACGGGCCTCGCGGTCCTGGGCCAGGATCATCTCTTGCATGAAGGGCAAGCGTTCCTCGGCGAAGAACATGTGCTCGGTGCGGCACAGCCCAATGCCTTCGGCGCCGAAGGCACGGGCCGCTTTGGCATCCAAGGGAGTATCGGCGTTGGCGCGCACGCCCAGCCGACGATGCTGGTCGACCCACTTCATGATCGAGGCGAAGTTCCCCGAGAGTTCGGGGACCACGAGCTTGGCCGCGCCAAGAATGACTTCACCCGTGTTGCCGTTCAGGGTGATGATGTCGCCGTGCTTGACATGTACCGTGCCCACCCTGAACTCGCCGTGTTCCTCGTCCACCAGAATCTCTTTGCAGCCCACGACACAGCATTTCCCCATGCCGCGGCCGACCACTGCCGCATGTGAGGTCATGCCACCGCGCGCGGTGAGAATCCCCTGCGCCGCATACATGCCGCCCACGTCATCGGGCGAGGTTTCCGGCCGCACCAGGATGACCTTGTCCCCTTGCTGACCACGAGCGATAGCCTCCTCAGCGGTGAATACCACCGCACCCACGGCCGCGCCGGGAGACGCGGGCAAGCCTTTGGCAATGGCCTGCACCTGACTGTTGGGATCGACCATCGGGTGCAAAAGCTGCTCGAGCTGCTCCGGATCGACGCGCAGCACGGCGGTCTTCTCATCGATAAGCCCTTCTTCCACCATCTCCACCGCGATGCGTAAGGCCGCCACCGCCGTGCGCTTGCCGACACGGGTCTGGAGCATGAAGAGCTTACCGTCCTGCACGGTGAATTCCAGGTCCAGCATATCTTTGTAGTGGCGTTCCAGACGCTGGTAAATGTCGACTAATTGGCGATAGACCTCGGGCATTTCCTGTTCTAATTGGTCGATGTGCTCCGGAGTGCGGATGCCGGCGACCACATCCTCCCCCTGGGCATTGATGAGGAATTCTCCGAAGAAGCGGCGTTCGCCAGTGGACGGGTTGCGGGTAAAGGCGACTCCCGTGCCGGAATTGCTCCCCATATTGCCGAACACCATCGACTGGACGTTGGCGGCGGTACCCCAGGTCTCGGGGATGTTATATATTTGGCGGTATTTCACCGCGCGCTCCACATTCCACGAGCTAAACAC
>JBKPCR010000517.1:0-17035 GCA_046727435.1 bacterium
TGAATCGCCTGTGCCAGTCCGTTGAGATATTTGAGAGGATGGAACTGACCTTGGCGGGGAAAACGCAGGCAGCGGCCCGTATCCCAGTACTCAAGGGGCGCTCTATCCACCCACTCCACGTTGGCCAGCCCGGCGCGATGCACCGCACCGATCTCGCGCTCGAGCACATCTTTCGACTCCTCAGGGGGAACAAACAGATATCCGTCCAGTCGCTCAAAATCGCAGGCAATGTGCTCTTCAGCGACGATGGCCTCGATACAATCGATCGCGGCCGTATGACTGACGGCGGCGATCCGAGCCCCCATCTCGCCGAAGAGTTGTTCAAGTTCGTAATACCGGTCGTCGAGCGCGTTAGAAAGATGCGCGGTGGTGCGCCCTGTCTCGCCCCCACCGATAGAGCCAGCATCCAGCACGACGACAGATTTGCCCTGATGCGCGAGCAGATAGGCCGTCGTCATCCCCGAGATTCCCGCGCCGACGATGCAGACATCTGTATGTGTGCTCGCGCATAGAGGAGATTGTGACGACGTCTCCGCTATCCAGATCGAAGTAGTCTGCGCTGAATCACTGCTCATATTCTCTTCCCTTTTCTCCCGAGGAACTCACGCATGTCAAGCCGCCCGAGGAAAACCGGGCTGCCTGAGGATATCGCCGATTTGCGACTGATGCCGCTGCTCGTGGAGTGCGACAATGCGTAGCAATTGCAGCACATTGTTGACGCCCATCAGCGGATGTTGTTGAATCATTGCCTGGTAGTCCAGCGTCGAGTTCGCTGCAAAGAGAGCCTCCGTCTCTTGCAGAGAAGTGCGCAACTCCTGGCGCAGTTCGTCGAGGCATCGACCTTTGCGTGGTGTCCCAACATCCGGGCTTTGCGCCGGCACCAGTCGATAACGCGTCAGGAATTCGCGTGTGGAGCGCGGAACGACCATGCTCAACAACCGAAATGGCACTTCGAGAAACGGCAGCATAGACTTTGGGATGAATGCCATGGAAACATTCATATCCGCGAACGTGCGCTTGAGATATGGCCTGCGGCCGCTCTTCGCCATGTCGATCAGCTCCGCGATGTCCCGGCGGTTGAGAGCCTCCGCCAGCAGGAGATGATCCAGCACCTCCCCCACAGACCACTGGCCGGGAGCGGGCGAGAATTCTATCTGGACTTGAGTCAGTCCTGCAACGAGCTCCAAGGTGCGCTGTCGGGCGGCGCCAAACTAGGTTAGGTCGGATTGATACATGTGTACTCTCCTTTTGAACCCCGAGCCTTTTTGCCGAGGCTAGGCACTATGACCTCGGAGGAGAGGCGGAGAGAGGGATTCTGTGGCTGGCGGCATCCCCACCTGCCGTAGCCGCTTTTCCCCTCTGGTATGCCAATATGGGGATCGAAAGCCGCAACAACGGGGTTGTCGCTAATGTCGTCACGAGCGCCATGATCACCATCATGGCAAACAGGGTGGGGGAGATGATGCCTAGGTCGAGCCCAATGTTGAGGACAATCAGTTCCATCAAGCCGCGGGTATTCATCAGGATGCCAAGTGCTGCCGAGTAACTCCAGCTGAGACCTGTCAGCCGTGCGGCGGCGAGTGATCCCCCAAATTTTCCAATCGTGGCCACCAGGATGATCATTCCGCAGACGAACCACTGTTCCACACCCGCGACCAGGCCGATCTGCGTCCGCATCCCGGTGAAGGCAAAAAAAGCAGGCAGCAGGACGATGGCTACCAGATCTTCCAATTTCTCCGTAAAGACACGGGCGAGGGCGCTATCATGAGGAATCACGGCACCGAGGAGGAACGCCCCGAAAATGGCATGGACACCAATGGACTCGGTGGTCAACGCGGAGAGGAACAGCGCGACAAACACCAGAGGTAAGAGTCGTTGGGGGAGTGGTTCTTTGGCAGAGCGCGACAAGCGTTGCGTAATCATAGGTTGCACGATGACAAACATGAATCCAACATAGGTGAGCGTCAATACCGTGACCAGCAACGCCCCACCTACCTGCGCTTGCGTCACGCCGACAACAAGGGCGAGTAAGCACCAGGCCGTAACATCGTCTGTTGCCGCACATGTGAGCGCGATCACCCCGATGTCAGTCTTGCTCATCTGCTGGTCGGTCAAAATCCGCGCCAACACGGGAAATGCCGTGATCGACATAGCCACGCCCAAGAAGAGGGCGAAGTTCGTAAACGGGACGTCACTGCTGGAAAGCCGTGGATAGAGACTTATCGCCAGGAGCGAGCCCAGTATGAACGGTGCGATAATACTCGCATGCGAGATCGCAATCGTGGCGTGCGCTCGTTCCCTAAGAAGCCCAACGTTCAGCTCAAGACCCACTATGAACATGTATAAGATGATTCCGAGCTGAGCGATCACTCCCAGAAATGGGGCGACCGCTGGTGGGAGGATGTAGGTTGAAACCTCCGGCGCTAGGCGCCCTAGAAAGGAGGGTCCCAGCAGGATACCGGCCACGACTTCACCGATGACAGGCGGCTGCTGCAGGAAAAGGAACAGCTTACCGATGACTCGACCCGTCACAATGACCACCACGAGGACCACGAGAATGTGCCAGAAGACATCAACGTGTGGGGTTGTATTCGCTTGGCTGAGGAGAGGCGGCTCGAGTGGAGTTGGCGCCGTCAGGAGTTCTCCGTAGCGGCGGATAAGGAGAAAAAACCCGATGGTCGATAGTACCATCACGCAGTAGACAGCCGTCGTCCAGAACCGCGTAGGAGTGGTATGTAGCGGGGGATGTTCCATGTTTCTGGGCCTTATAATCACGATGTGACGTTGAGAGTGCAGCACGAAATAGCATGTATGAAGTCGGGGTTACGTTCTCTTTACCCCTTCTCTGAAGACTTGTTGCCTTCTATGCGCGCTCTCTTTGTCCCTGATTGGGACCAGGCGAAGGTTCCGATAGACGAGGCTCCTCAACGTCCCGACCTGCCATAGGGAACCGGGGATCTGTGCGAAGGTCGGAAATTTGCGCTTGGTGGCGCTCTTCGTGCAGCCCCATGATGTACAGCAGATGGGGAACATTTTGCGTGCCTAACAATGGATGTTGGTGAATCATCTTGTCATAGTCCAGGTTGGGGTTGGCCGCCAAGAGCGCCTCCAGCTCTTCTAAGGAAGAGCGCAGCCCATTGTGCAGTTCGGCCGCGGACCTGCCTTGGCGAGGGGTGGCAATATCTGCAGCTTGGGCTGGGATCAGTCTATAACGCACAAAAAATTCCCGTACGCTGTCCGGTACGAACATATTCAGAAAGTTGAAGGGGACTTCAAGGAATGGCAACATGCACTTCGGAATGAAGAAGGCGGTAATATTAAACTCGGCGGCCGAGCGATAGAGGAGCGGTTGCTTGCTGGCCTTCGTGAGTTCGATCAATTCAGCAATGTCCCTGCGGATGATCTCTACGGACAAGATCAGATGGTCCACTACTTCCCCGATGGACCACGTGTCCGGCGTCGGTGAATAATCCAGCTGCGCCGGCGAGAGCCCCTCAACCATAGCCAAGGTCCGGGCTCGAATCGAGCGAAAGCGTTCGAGATTAGCGTTCAGCATGCTTTATTCTCCCCGGCGGAACGAGGCATGGAACAGGGAGGGAATGGGCTCCCTCAAGCGCAGCATCGCTACCGGACCGTCGGCCACATGAAATGCATCAAAGAGCGCAAAGGCGCTGGTCATGTGCTCAGCGTCGAAGATCTGACAAATGATCGCCCCAGTGCCCTGATCACCTGGATCACCGATGAACATCGGTTCGCCTCCGAGGTATTGCATCGTCGGGGCTTGGTAGATATCGTCGGCGGTTGCGGCCGTCCAATCCGCATGGACCAGTTGGTCGAAGAACTTACGTCCCTGTCGGCCGGTCGCTGACATGCCGAGCATCCAGAAATCACGGTACGGCTGTGTGACTCGCCGCGGATCTATCGACGGGAAGTCGGGTGCGAGGCGATAGTCAATCTCCCGCCGTTCAATCACTTCACAGCTTTTCATGTCCACGACGAAGCGGACCGGTTGTCCTGCGCTCACCTCGGTGAAGAGGTCAGGCACCACCTGGTATTGGTCGTAGAGTGGACAGTCGTACTCGATGACATCGACCATCAGTCGGTAGCCCGCTTCGAAGCAGTTGATCAGATGCAGGCAGTAGCGCTGGCCAATGGGGATCGTTGTGGTTTCATCACCGCTTTCACGCGAGACAACGAGCAACCGGCTGCCGTGTTCTGGTTCCCACCGGAGTGCATCCATCAGGGTCCGACCTTCCCGTCTTAGCGCTTCCATGTCCAGAATGTACGGGCTCAGGTAAAAGACGGCGTAGCTTGGGCTCAGGCTGAAATCGTGAATCGAGCAGGGGTAGTCGAGTTGCAGGCGCTTGCGATAAAGCAGCTTCGCGTGCGCACCGAAGCGGTAGACATTTAGCCTTGGCTGCGTGGGAGAGAAGGAGACGCCAAAGTTGAACATCTCACCAGTTGCAGGGTCAAATTTCGGGTGCGCAGCGAAGGGGCTGACATCGTTCAGGCGATCGCCGAAGGTGAACACCCCATGGGTTTCAAGCGTTAGCGGATCAAGGTCCCACGGCAGACCCTGTTCACCGAACGCCAGGAGCCTCCCACCATAGGGATACACGCTGACGTTCACGGGTGACTCAAGTGCCATGCCGTGCTTGATCTGATCGGCCTCGAAGGCGGTGCCGAAGGTGCGAAAGATGGGATGACCGGCGGTCTCTTCGGCGACGAATTTGTGACTTCTGACAAAGCGATTAGTGAAGCATATACGCCCCCGCTCAAACCGTAGTGCGCAGATCATACCGTCACCGTCGAGCCAGTGGCGATAACGCAATCCTGCCCGTGCGAAGCGGGCCGGGCCGTTGAGATAATATGTCCCCCGGATGAAATCCGGGATCGCCCCTTCGCTCTCCTCGACGGTGTAACATTGCTCGCGCAGATCAAGCGAGAAGGCTTTCTCTAGCAATGGAGCATTGTCGTGCATCTGATACGTCCTTTGGTTAAGGATGGCAGTGATGGTACTGGATCTATCTGCATGCAGACGAAGGTGGTTTGAAATGTCATAGTTCACATGTCCTAACGATGGCGGTTGGGATAGACAGCTTCCCAGCCTGCCTTCCCTTCGACAATGCAGAGGGATTGGTTAACGGGAAGCTGATCGAGCCGCTGCAGGTGGCCGCTGGGCCAACGAATCTCCAGATGATCGATCTGCGTGAGTGTAGCCAGACCAAAGTGTTGCTCGAGAGGGAGGCATCCGAAACCGCTTCCCCCTGAGACCAGACGATGTTGTTCGCGGCCGCCCGCCCGCAACTTGAGCCGGGCGCCGATAGCATCGCGGTTGCTGCGCGTTCCCACCAGTCGTACATTGAGATAGTTGCCCGGCAATCGCTTGGGCCGAAACACGGTCGTGGTGAGCAAATCGCCGGGATACAGACCACCGGCGGCGACAATCAGATGTATTCGGCCATCACCAGCCAAATCGGCCATGTTAGCGCCGTGGCCCTTGCCGGTGAAGGGCATACCGGCGGCGAAGGTAACGTTGTGAAAACGGCGACCATCGTTTTCCAGCAGGATGGCGGCTTCGGTGCGATCGATACCGGGATCGCCATTGCCGAGCAACAGGTCGAGGTGGCCATCGTTATTGCAATCGCCGACCGTGCCGCTCATCGTGCCCCAACAACCATCGAGACCGAGTTCGTGAGCAATATCGGTGAAGGTCCCGTCACGGTTGTTACGAAAGACTCGCATGGGCGTGCCGGTGCTGGGACCGTGGCCGGTGCGCAGCGTATAGATCGCGTCATGGGGGCGCGACCAAGTGAACTGCACGATATCCAGCCAACCGTCGTCGTCGATGTCGCAGCACACACACACCGAGGTAATCGCGGGTATATCGATACCCGCCTCGCGACTCACGTCGGTAAACGTCCCGTCGCCGTTGTTGCGGAACAGTTGGGGACGGCCAGCATTGCTGATAAACAGATCGGGCAGGCCGTTGTTGCTGAAGTCGCCCCACACGGCGCCAATGCTGGGCCAGAACGTGTTCAGGCCGGCCTCTTCAGTGACATCAATAAAGGTGCCGTCGCCGTTATTATGGAACAGACGGTTGGGAGTTTTGCGGTTGAAAAGGCCGCCGAGGTTGTTGACGACGAAGAGATCGAGATAGCCATCCCCGTCGTAGTCAACCCAGCTTGAGGTGAAGGCCGGCCCCCACATGCCCAGTCCAGCCTCCTTGGTGACATCCGTGAAGGTGCCATCACCGTTGTTGCGCATCAGCATACCCTGGCCGTCAAAGAAACCGAGGCCGGAGACAAAAAGGTCGGGCAGACCATTGTTATCGTAATCGCCGACAGCGAGGCCAAAGCCGTAAACGCAACGGTCCAGCCCTGAGCCCGTCGAAATGTCGGTGAATGTGCCATCGCCATTGTTGCGGTAAAGCGAGCAACCGGCGTGGGCGCCGGCGATTACTACGTCCAGCGTGCCGTCGCCATTGGAGTCGAAGATGGCTGTGCCGCGTCCGCCGCAAGTTTTGTCCAATCCGATCTCCGCCGCCACGTCTTCCAACTCCAGCGCGGTCGGCTCATATCCGGCCACGACTTCCATGCGCATGGGCTCGCGCACGATGGCCGGATAGCCACCGGCTCTCTGGGCGGCCAGCCAGAGCCAGAAGCGCGCCCGTTCGTCCGTAGGGTCTTCCTCCAGGTACGCGATGCCGTGGCCAATGGCTTGCGAGTACTGGCCGAGGCGATAGTTGGACACCAAGCTCTCGTAATGGGCACGTCGCCGCACGCCGGGGTCTCGCGCGGCGAGCTCAAGCTCGTGGACAGCCTCCTGGAAGAGCCCACATTTCATGAACGTGCGGCCGAATTGGAGGTGAGCCTGGGCGTCGTTGGGATGCTCTTGCAGGTACTTCTGATAGCGCTCCAATTCCGCGCCGTATTGCAAGGTGAAATACACCGGCAGGTCGCTGAAAACTTCTATGGTGAAGTTCAGGAAATTGCCCCACAGCTCAGGGCGGACGGTGGGTATGGTACCGAGGGTGCGCAAGGTCTCTTGGATGGTCAAACTGCTGACAGCTATGGGCAGTTGGAAGGGCAGAGTGAGCCACTGCAGCGGGCTCCACAGGCTATTGCGTGGCACGCTGCGCAGCGTCGCCTCCAGAGCCTGCCAGCACTTGTCGACTGCATCGCGATTGCCGGCGAGAGCCAACCGCATCAGTCGATTGGCCAACTCAGAAGTAGCTTGCTCGATGTCAGTAGGCCCCTGCACCGGAGCCTCCCGCCACTTGGTTGTGGCGTCCTGCCCGGCAATTTGATCCACCACCGACTGCATTTGCCACAGCATCGCATCAATGCTTGTGAGACCGGATTCTATCATCTGCAACGAGAGGCGCAAGGTGTTTCGCCACAGGGAATCATTCAACGACATCGGCTCTCATCTCCGTCAACCGTGTGAACTTCGCTCAGGGTGGTGGCCAGCGCTACGCCCTTGGCAACGTGTAATAGACTGATTTGACGGGGCAACCAAAACTCGGTGTGTCGGCACGGGGCGGCGCCTGGCCAGCAAGAAGGGCCTCGATGGCAGCATTGAGATAGCCAACGTAGTCGGGATCTTCCGGGTACTTGAAGTTATCAATGGCGCCGCGATAGATCAGCCGGCGTTCCGAATCCAGGAGAAACGCCCGCGGTGTCTGTTGCACCAGCCAGGCATTGGCCACTGCTTGTTCGGCATCATGAACCATCGGGAACCGGAGACCGCGCTCGGCGACGGCAGGGCGCAAAATTTCGGCGCTCTCATTTTGTCGTGAGGCGACGGCCAGTAGCCCGATACCGGAGTATCTTTCAGGCAGCCGATTAAGATAACTGTCGTAGCGCCGGCAATGCGAGCAGACGCACGACCAAAAGACCACCACCGCCGCTTTTCGCTCGGCCAGGAACGATTGCAGAGAGAGGCTTGCGCCGTCCAAGAGCGGCAGTGCAAAATCGGGCATGAGGCATCCAATACTTTGTCTTTCTGGAACATTTGTCATCGATGAAACCCAGCATATCAGGTACACAATGTCTGAGTACTTTGTTGCGGAACGCTGGCATCAGCCCATCGAGCCCGTTAACATTGAAGCGCTGGACCCAGGATTCGACCGTACCCCGGTTGCGGCCCAGCCGCTGCGCTACCACCTTAGCCGGTAGCCCCTCAGCAATGAGGGCTAATGCCACCAACCGTTCACGCGGGCGGGGATGAGGGGCCATAAGGCACTTGCGAAACAAATACGCTGAGCTCTCCCTATGGTCGGGGGATAATGCGACGGTGTTCATTCAGGAGCCCTCCTGGGGGGTACGGGTCATCTCCTGAACGAGACCATGTCAGAAGCTGGGTTTCAAGTGCATAAAACCATAGGTAGCAAACATTCGGACTTCTTGCAGTCGAGTTTTCGCGCCTCCTCATAGCCAGCACCGATAAGCTCTTCGATGCGGTGTTTTTGGAAATCGAACAGGCTAAATGTGGGGCCCAGGTCTCTTCCGCAACGATAGCGATGTACGATTGCCCGGACCTTATCGGCTAAGCCCCTGTTGAACCCTTCCACCTTGTCCACCTCATGAGGCTTACCAAGACGGCGCGCAGGAATCTTGGCAAACAGCGGCACGTAAACGCAACTTTGATGTCGCTAGACGTCAATTCCAGAACGATGGGCCTGCCAACGCCACGGCTGCCACCAGTGACCACAGCAACGTGCTCCGTGCCTGATATGATGCGACTTCTTGGCGCTGAGGGTGAACTTACCCTCCAGGGATATAGACAGCGCTCTCAGGCCGTTGCACCTCATCTTTGCTCTTGGTGCCAAAAGACAACTCCGCTTGTGCCACGCGTTGGTCATCGACCGTCGCAAGAGCTTTGACTACACCCCCCGCGGAGATAGCTTTGATAATCGTGACCTCAATCTGCAGTTGATCCCCGGGAAAAACCGGTTTGAGAAAACGTACTTTGGCTCCGCCGAAGAAGAAGAGAGTACTGGCGTCGTCGAACGTTCTACCTTCTTCCTCCGCGCTCTTGCGGAACAGAATGATCGCGGTTTGTGCCATACTCTCGATAATGAGTGCACCGGGCATGACCGCCATATTCGGAAAGTGTCCTAAGAAGAAGATTTCATTGCCCGTAATATTTTTGATCGCGACAACTCGTTTGCCCATCTCAAGGGAGAGGACCCGGTCCACCATTAGGAAGGGAAACTTTTGTGGCACCAGTGCCTTGATCTCTTCGAATGTGAGCGTCATAAGCTTCTCCCTGCAAGCTCTCTGTTTGGAGCCTGATAGCTGTCGCCTGCTGTCCCCTCTGTCCAATGCACATGGACGAGTTGGAGGTGCGAAAGATGGAATGCCTGGCCTCCTCATCGGCGACGAATATGTGACTTCTGACAAAGCGGTTAGCGAAGTGGACAAGGCTGTACTCACACCCTAGGGCACAGTCCATTTCATCGCCGTCGAGCGAGTGCTTTTAACGCATACCCGCCCACACAACCCATACAGGGTCTTCAGGTCGTTTGTCCCACGGACGCGGCGACACGCTCTGCAAAGGCGGCGCGTGGTTCCGTACGAAATTGGCCAAGTACGAATGGGTCGAAGGGCCATTCGTACAGTTCTGCCTCGTTAGCGTATTGGCTATAATGATCGTGCATCTCTTCCGGATCGAAGCGGAAGTGTTGCAGATCGATGCTCTCGATGAACGGGCGATTGGTGAGCAAGCGCTCGTCCGAGAGCACAACCGAGTGGATATACGCAACGATGTAACGAGCCAACTCCCGTAGATTGGCAAGCTGCGTATCGAGAATAGCGATGGCTTCTTCGACGGAGACGCCAACGCGGTAGAACGTGCTCTCGGCTGTCCGCAGTGGTCCGAGAGTGGTGAAGTCGTGGAAGATCGGTCCACGGCCCAGTTGCCCCGCGGATTTCTTCCATTGGTAATAGGCACTGATGAACGATTGCAGATTCTTATTGATCGTGCCCAGACGGGAAAACTTGCTGAGATACGAAAGGACAAACCGGCGATTGGTCGACAGATCATTGATGAACGGAAAGACAAAGAACGAGAAATAGGCTGAAAGCTCCCACGTGTACTTCAGCGCATATGCTTCCTGATCGCCGAGCGCATCGTAGCTTATGGAATAGCTTGGAACGAGTGACTCGTAAAGCGACTGCATCAGGAGTTCATAGAGATAGCATTTACCAGCCAGCTCGCTCGTATCTGTCGTCAGGATCGCGTCGGTGATCAGTGTATTATGTAAGGCAATAAAGTCGCCGCCGGGGCTATAGAGTGGGTCTGTGAATCTGCCTGCCTCCCCTGAAAGCGCCCACTTCGCTGGGTGAATCGTTTGAGCGCAGTCATAGGAGAAATCCTTGAACGAGCTGTGAGCGAGGATTTTCCGGTATGGCAAGTCACGCGCAAACAGCGGAAACTCCTGGCATACCCATGCCATCAGTTTCTGCGGGGTCATGACGCGTTCACGAGGAAAGATCGTGTTGTCGTAGACCAGGCCCAAGCTGGTCTTGCCTTGCAGCGGGATGACCCAGAACCAGAAACCTTCGCCGACGAAATGATTCGTGGCCAGCCATACCGGTAGATGGCCGGTAGCGGCGCGGTCCTTCCGTAAGCGGATCTCTTTGGGGGACAGGTCGGTCAGCTTTTCGATGTTGACCAAACCTTCGACCCAGAGGAACGACGCGCCGTGGCGGATGGGGTTTGGCTGGGTCAGGCCCAATTGGCGCGCCAGGAATTTCCCGCGGCCCGACGTGTCCACCAGCCAATCGGTTTGCACAGCGACATCACGGCCATTGGTCGTGAAACTGAGCACGTGGGGGCCGTCGTCCGCAAGCGACACGCTCAAGTCCGTCACAGGGGTATGGAAGGTGAAACTCGGGTGCTCGCGGTTGAGCCTCAATAGTTCAGCTTCGAGTTTATTGCGGTCGAGTTGGTAGGTGGCAATGTTTGAGAGCGTCCGGATGTATGACTGGCTATAGTCCTCGTAGCAGCAGTTTTCACGCCCGGCAGTCTTGTAAAAGAAGCGCAGATTGTACTTCATGAAGTGCTCTCGTAGCAGATGCTCTTCGAGGTCGAGCACCTTCGAGAAGTAGTAGCCGCTCACCTGCACGGTCGCTTCGCCAACCTTCTGCCGCGCCGGTGGAATTTCGGCGCGTTTCTCAAGCAACAGAATTTTCTTCTCGGAATTGAGTAAAAGCTGTCGGGCCAAAGAAAGCCCGGCCAGCCCGGCACCAATGATGACGACATCATACGGCGTGTTCATGAGCATAGCGTTCCTCTCCGACCCTCCCTCAGGCGTCATGTACCCTGAGCCCTCCCCCAAACCGCTCCCTCCGAGGAAGTGAGGGGATATGTCGCCAATGTGCCTCAGGCGGGTACGATGCTACCCATTGCAGGATCATACTGGCGTGCAAAGTTGTACCCGATGTCGGCCATGTCCTCGTCGCCGTACATGTCGATCTCGCTCGTTTCCCAATTGGTCGCGATGATCCGCAGTATCTTGTTGAACCGCCGGATGTCCTCGAATGCCATGCGCTCGGTGAGCAGTTGCCGCAGGGGCTCGACGGTAATGAATGACGTCAGGTTAAACAGATCTAACAGACGATTCTCGAGGATTTGCGATGACCAGAAGAAATTGACGGGTCGGGTAGAAAAATCCTGTCCCAGGAGGACGATATCCTCATGTTTTGGTGCGTCACTCTCGGCCATGTCTCGCTCTCTCACCCCCCTGCGACTCGACACTGCGCTGCCGCCCTTTCAGCATCCCCCCTCTGCCCCCACCACGGCAATAGGCTCCACTTCAGTGGGGAACACGCAACCGCTGATCTGGCAGTTGTGGTCGACCGCATCTTCAAACCCGCGCTCAATGAGCTCCTGGAGTCGATCGCGGTCGAAGTCGAGGAGCCCCAGAGGTCCACTGATATCATCAGTAGGGAAATACCGATGCACCGTCAACGGTGTGTATGCCCGATAGCGCGCAAGATACTCTTCGATATCTCCTATAGGCTTGCCGAGAGCTGACAGGTCCTCGGCCGGTAGTCGCTCCCGCACCTCACGTATAAGCTCGGCGGCGCTGGTGGACATTCTGAGCGCTCGGTTAATGTCTCGCACCCTTCTGATGCTGCTTTCAAGCGTTTTCGTCCAGCCAATCAACTGCTGTCGGTAGACCGTTGCTAGCGTGTTCTCCATGGTCGCCAGCACGATGTTCTCGACATTGGGAAACATGGAGATCACGTGTAAGATATTCGCTCCACGATCGATCAGTGGATTCAGCGGCGTGTTTTCCAGCACGCCTCCGTCAACGAACAGTTGCGAGCCGTATGGCGCAGGGGGAAAGATGCCGGGTATACCAGTCGAGCCCAAGATCGCGGCAGGCCCGAGAGTATCCGTCAGGTCATGATTTTCAAAGTAGCGCACCCTGCCCATCTCCCAATTGGTTGCCACGATGATCAACTTTTTCTGGGAACGACGGATTTCTGAAAACGGGATCGTATCGACAATGAGTTGTTTAAAGGGATTCAGGACGATGAAAGACGTGAAGTCGATCAACTCCGCCACCCGCTGCACCAGTGTCGCCTGTGACGTCACCAGGTTAACAGCCCGCTGGAATCCATCCCAGGCTAGCGCGGCACTGTCACGCGCCAGGTTAAAGAAGGGCTCGATCGGGTTCAGGATGAGGTTTCTGGGATCGAGGAACGGTCGTGGATCTTCGCGGATCCTGAAGACGGCGTTGTCCGGCTTTTGCGCGGTGCTAGCGACAGTATCGAGCCAGACTTGCTCCAGGCTGGCGATGGCTGCCGAACCGTACGAATCCCAGCGCGACACCAGGTAGGCTGCATTGAAGGACCCAACTGAGGTGCCCGCAAAGATATATGGATCAAGCAGCTGCATGCCAGTCGCCCCCCTCGACTTGCCGGCGAACAGCGCCTTTAACACTCCGATTTCGTAGGCGCCGTTGGAACCGCCACCTGAGAGGATCAACCCATGCCTTTCGCTACTCATTCCATTCATGAGCTTACCCCTCTAAGCACCCACTCAGGCAGGGCCGAGCTGTCGAGCCAGTCGGGAATTTGCCGCCAGGTATGCAGCGCTCCTGCAACCGTCTGGTAATGCTGCATGAAGTGTTTCACCAAAAACTGTTTGTCTAACTCTTCCGTCGAGACGCACAGCTGTCTCGCTGCCTCGCCACCGCTTAACGCGTTGGCGAGCCAGATGAAGGCATACACCGGATCGACGTTGCCGCCGCTGAACGGCAGTTGTTCGACGACGCCTCGCAATGGCGCGAAGAAACGGGAGGACAGCCCAAATGTCATGAGATCTGCTACCGTGAAGCTCCAGTTGAATGGGTTGAGCGAGAGATTGAGGAGGCGTTCAGGCCGATTGGCGACAAACACCATCTCTGCGCGGATCGCTCCGTCTTCGAAGACCAGAAAGTCAATGATCTCAATGGCGGCATCGAACTGCCCTGGCCCCCAGGCTAAGAGACCACTGGTGGGCTCCTTGATGAAGGCGTATCCCAAGCCGTAGCGCCCTAACACCCCTGGTGCGGGATTGTCTTTGTGTGTAATGAAATCGGGGGTCAAGACCAAGTAACTCGCCTCGCCGAGCGGCAAGATCAACTGTGGGTTATCAGTTCCAAACGGTATGTACGTGAAGCTGAAATCGAAGATGCGCACTCGGACTACAATCCACTCGTACTTCGGGCCGATCTCGCGCAGATCGACGATGGTGAATTGCTCCTCCTCAGGGAACCGACCGATCTGGCCGGAGTTGCGTAGCTTGTAGAAGAGCTGCGAGAAACCGAAGCCGACGCGCCGCGGATCTTCCGGCGGACACAGACTGAATGGGCGCAAGTAGGGTGGTGGAACAGGCCGCTCGTCTTCTGTAACGCCCTGAGGTTGGCGGAAATCGCTGACACGCATAAAGTAGCGTAACACATACTCACGCAGCTGTTCCTGCATCCACAGGGCAGCTTCCGCCGTCTGTACACTCCGCACTTTGGGGCGGTCAAAGAACATCGCTTGGAAGTTGCCCAACACCGGCATGGTTTGGCCACCGACCTGGGCATGGTCAAAGAAGCCGTAGCCGGTGTCTGGCCGATTGAACGTCAACCCTAAATCAAAGCGCGTGGCGAAGGCGTTAGTTGCACTCGTCTGCTCCCACCACTGCTTAAGCTGTAATCCGGCGGTGAGGTAGCTGTCCACAGTGTGAAGGAGAGCACGGTCGTGGTCGCTCAGGCTTGCAGTCTCTGCCAGATCTACTTGGGCGTTGGCAATCTGTGCGTTACTCATCTCACCGGTTCCCCCTTGAGTCGATCCACCAATTCCGGGAGAGGTTGGTGCCGGAACACCTCTCCGAGGCCATGCCGTGCCTTCAGAACGCCATAATACCGTTGCAGCACATCTAGAGAGGCCTCTCTCACCTGGGTGTTCCAGCGCTGCACAAGACGTGGATTGGATGGATCGGGCTGGTGTTGGAAGAAGGCCCTGAGATAGGGGTCATCCCCTTCTATGTCGTACCAGATCATGAGGGATGCGCTCACACCAGTGGAGCACGCAGCGTTTTCAGACCAGACATCACCATAATGTTTCAGGAAGGTCTCTAGAATCGCCGGATGCCTGATATTAACCAAGGTAAGGGCCCACAGCAGTCCTCCCAAGGCATTAAGCCGCCCTAAGGTATGAGGAGCTTCTCCTTGCGCCATCTCGACGGCACGCCAGGTTGAGCTGCTACAAGGCAGCGCGTTGGTCGGAAGAAAGTAGACCCCACGGCCCACACCGTGCCAGAAGTAGCCTACAATATCCTGATCAATCTCCGACAACCGCCGATCAATGATGCGGACCATCTGGGGGTAACGAAGCCGCGCTACCAACCCTAGGGCTTCCAAGACTGCTCCCGTATAACCTGCCCTGGAGTTATGCTTGCACAGCGCGATAAACTGTCGGAGTGCCGTGTCGATTTCGACGTCAGGGCTCTGTGGCTTAAGGGGAGCGAGGAGACGGTGCGCTAACGACAACCCCATGCCGGTGTGCAGTGGGATTAGACTCCTTGAAGACAAGGCACAGACTTGGTCAGTCGTCAGGAGATGCTGGGGCGTTCCTTTATACTCCCAGTACGTCTCGGCATAATACCACCCTAGCCCTTCTATTGCCCACGCCGCAAAATAGGGCCCGAGCGCTTCAGCCTTCTCAACCAATGCAGTCAAAGGGACCTCAGGTCCTGACGGCAGCTGTAAGGTCACATCCACATGCTCGAACAGATTGAAAGCTTCGAGTTTGTTCTTAAATTCCTGCCAGGCTAAGCGGTTATCTTGTCCTGGCATCAGAAATTTGAAGACTTCGGCGGACTGCTGCATCATCTCGAAGGTCATCTTCGTGAGGTGACGTGGCATAAAGGCCTCAAGTGTGCCAAGACCAAACATGAGATCCACCACGCTTCTTTGCAGTTGATCTCCTGTCTGGAAGGCTCCCCTACTGACCTCACCAAACTGCGTCTCGGTGGTGTGGGTGACAGCAGCAAAAGCGGCAGCCGCCTGAAGTCTTGATGGGCCCATGTCACCTAGGGAGAGTATCCTTGCAAGTTGCTCGACACCGAAAAGGGAGAACGCCCAGAAGAAAGTCATCATTGACTTGGTGAATTCACGATAGTCGTCCGACATATCACCGAACGCTCCTAGAAGCGATTCGTCTATGGGATTTCAGGACGCTTCGAACCATGGGAGCAAACCAGGCTAAGGTAGTGCGTCGTCAGAGTTTTCGGGCTTTGTGTCTACATTCGAAACGTATCCCGAGCCGATCTGGATACCTACATAGGGTGCTATCGGCGAGGTTGAGATCTGCACTGCTGCCGGCTGGATGCTGTCCACACCATCCTTGCTCCAAACACCGAAGCCGGCAAAGGTTACGGTATCATACTCTCCTGGTGGCTCCTGTGACGTCAGCGAGTTGCCGAAACCCACCCATGTCAGGCCGTTCAGATGGAACGAGCCGTTTTGAGTGTGGTTTACATATTCAAACTTCGCCAGGTGTTTGCTGGGATCACCAGGAATCACGTAGCTAAACGAGAAACGCTCACCTGTAGACGTCGCGATCACGTCTTCCACCTGGCCTTCTTTGACATAATGCGTGACGTCCTCATCCTGCACGGCCCGGACCCAGAGATAGGGATCAAGTCGTGAGGGACTTAGCACCGTAACAGTGGTTGTGAGGTTTGGCGTTGGGTACTTGAAGCCGCTTGGGTACGGTACGAGCACCGTGCTTTGGTAGCGAAAGACCAGTTGTCCGTTGTCGCCTTTTTGGAACCACGCAGGACCACGGAAAAAGAACGAGGATTTAGGTGTGCGCGGTTCGACGCGCAGCAGCGCGTAGATGATATTGACGTTGATAAAACCGCGATGGAGCATCTCGTTAAGCAACCGCCCAGTCTTGAGATCAACCGCCCCTAAAGAGAGATCAAAGGGGTCATCAAGGACGGCCAAGTCATTCTGGACATAGGTACGTAGCGGAAACCGCAGCACCGCATTAAAGCCTCTTGGACCGGGGGGCAGCGGCGCAGGAAAGGTCTCAGAGATCGGAGAATCGGGCAAAGGAGCCAATACCCCGCCAGGATTCAGATGCAATACGGCGACAGGAACGGAGCCGCCAGAGGGTTCACCGAACTGGATCAGGGCCCGCCCGAGGACGTGTGAGCGGCCCGTTGCAGGCCCCCCGAACTCTGGGACGTCCAGACTAAACTTGTCACCAAAGCAGCTGTTGTGGGTGTGTAGAGTGAGTTCCTGCATCGTATTGAACGGGATATCCGGGAGGTCCTCTTGCCCGGTCGGCGCCTCCGGCTCCTTGGTGCTGAAGTGCAGGTGCGGATGCATGACCGTCCCCTTGGACGGAATCGTGGCATATTGTTGTGTTGGACCAACAACGGGCAGAGGCCAACGAATATCCTTGCTAAAGGAGCCCAGCGGCACGAAGGTCGAGCCGTAAAAAGTGAAATCCAGCAGCCCATCGGACCGCTGCTC
>JBKPCR010000518.1:0-11319 GCA_046727435.1 bacterium
CTCACGCTGGTGGCGGCCTCGGTGATTCTCAGCCTCATCTCGGTGTGGAGCATCGGCAGCCGTCTGCTCACGCCCATCGTGGCGGAGCGCTCCGGGGGCAAACCGATCATGGCCGCCGCCCTGTTAATCCAGGGCCTCACCGTGCTGGTCCTGTTTCGGGCGCACGACGTGTGGACGTTCTACCTCTTCGGCAGCCTCTTCGGCCTCGGCTTTGGCGGGGAGATGTCGGCGTACCTGGTGGTGAACCGCCAGTATTTCGGTGCGGGGCCGACCAGCACCCTGTACGGCCTGGAGATGATGGGTGCCATGCTGGGGCACGCCGTGGCCAGCGGGCTGGCCGGTCTGGTGCTCTCCGTCACGGGCGCCTTTATGCCGGTCCTGGCGCTGTCCATGGCCTTCAGCGTGGTGGGAGTGCTGGTGATCCTGCGCCTGGAATCCTCCGCCCGGGTGCTGATCCCGCACTGGGAGGAGGCGTTGCCGCCGGAAGCCCGAGCGATGCCGATGGGCTCGGTCCCTGTGGCAAAGCGCTAGCGCGAGCCGTGGCGCAATCCCGCCCTAATCCTCGACCCGGCACGCAACGCCTGGGCCTCGAAGGCCGAGACGATGGCGATCGTCGAGGGCAGCCCCGGGGAAGAAGCAAAGCCCGTCTTCCCGATCGACAATGACTCCATTCGCCGCGTCGATGAGCAGCTCACCAACCACGCTGTGCGCTTCATCGAAGGCACCAAGGGCGGCCAGCAACCGTTCTTCCTCTACTTCGCCACCCGCGGCGCCCATAACGACAACTATCCCCATCCCGACTTTGCTGGCAAGTCGCTCGCGAAGTACCCGTACAAAGACGTGATGGTGGAGCTGGATTACCGGATCGGTCAGATCCACGCCGCGCTCGAGCGCGCCGGCCAGTTGGAGAACACGCTGATCTTCATCACCAGCGACAACGGCCCCTTTGCCGAGGTGTTTCCGGACACGGGCTACACGCCGTTCCGCGGCGCTAAGGGCAGCAGTTACGAGGGCGGCGTGCGTGTCCCGGGCATCGCGTATTGGAAGGGAACGATCAAGCCGGGACGGGTGTCCACCGGGTTCTTCGACCTGACGGGCCTCTACGCCACCTCGCTGGCCCTGGCCGGGGCAACCGACCGGATCCCGAGTGACCGCTTCATCGACAGCATCGACCAGTCGTCGTTTCTCCTGACCGATGACGGCGCGTCGCGTCGCCGCGCCGTCTATTATTGGGCGGGCAACGCGTTCATGGGTGTGCGCATCGCGGAGTACAAGTTCTTGGTCAAGGATCAGGTCTATCAGCACGACGACACCTGGCCGAGCCTGAGCCCGTTCCAGGGCACCATACAGAACTCCCTGTATGGCGGAAAGCTGTTCAATCTCCTGGTGGACACGAAGGAGGAACACGCGATGCTCCCGCTCAAGCAGCCGCAAGCCCCGGTGCTGAAGGCGGCCGCGGATAAGCATCTCGCGACGTTCAAGGCATAGGTGCCGCTGGTGCCCATGCAATAAGACCGATCCTGATGGAAACGACGTCAAGATTTTCGCAAGCAGGAGGCAATGTCCATGAACCCCAAAGGTCCCCGATGCGGAGTAGCTCTCGTACGGCAAGGACGGGGAATCCAACCGGCTGCCGGCGAGTGGATTGACAACGGACTACCGCGGACGCGGTGTGCGCGCAATGACGAGGTTCGGCCATGGGTGACATGACCCGCGCTGGAAAGCGTCCCCTTCATGATTGCCTCCGACAAGTGGAGCGCGGTGCACGTGCGACTGCACGGCCGCTGCATTCCGGGCGGCAAGCAGGGTGGCAGGGCAGCATGCGTCATCTGACCTTCAGGACGATATGCGCGAGCGTATTCGTGATCGCGCTCCCTTGCTCGGCTGTGGCCCAGTCATCCCCTGGCCAAAGCCTCGGCACCGAGTCGGTGCCGAATCTGCGTGATGTCGGCGGCAATGTGGCACGCGACGGCGCAACAGTGCGCCTGAAGGTCTTGTATCGCGCCGATCAGCTCAATCCGATCGGCCCCGAAGACTCGAGCAGGATGGCGCAGCTGCGATTGAAGACCTCCTTCAACCTGCGCAGGGCCGAGGGACGGAACGCTCGCCCTGACCAGCTGCCGCCCGCCGTAAGCCATGTCTGACTGAACGTGTTGGCCGACGCCGACCAGTCAGGGCCGGCGCAACTCGAACAGTTGATGCGCAACCCCAAGGAGGCGAGCATTCAACTCGGCGGCGGCCAGGCGGAGGCGATGTTTGCACAGGCCTACCACACCAACTTCTAGACGACGGCGCTGTGCTCGCGGGCGCGCGGCGCGCTGTTGACCACCGGGAGGTCCGTCGGGTGCTCGAGTGGCATCACCTCTCGCCCGAAGTCTTGAAGAACCGTCGCCAGCAGGCCCAGCAAGTGTCTCTCCCACCCCTCCCACTGGACCAGCAGCTGGCGCTCCCGTTGGAGCACACCATCCGATCGCAACGCCTGGCCCACGCCCTGGGCCTGAGCATCTGCTCCTCCGGTTCCGCACCTATCGGGAGTATCCGACCGAGGAGCAGGCCCGCTGGCGGATCATCGAGCTGTCGCAGGTCGGCTTCCGCCCCTGCTGTGCGGCCGCGCTCTTAGATATCCAGCCGCTCGTTGTCTACCATTGGAAGCGACGATTCGACGCCTCGGGTTTGTTAGGCTTGGCGACCCACACGCGGGCCAGCACGCCGATCACCACTCGAGTCCCAGTGCAGGCGATGATGGAGGTCTTCCAACTCCTGGATAACAATCCCCTCTTAGGCCATTACCGCGTGAAGATGGCCCTAGATTCCCTGGGCTATCGGTATGGTCACGTGACCATCTGGCAGATGGTCACGCTCTATAAACAGGCGCATCTGCCCACCCCGCGAGGGAAGCGCACACCGAACCCGGACGAACGGCCTCAACAGGCTACAGCCCCGCATCAGGTCTGGTTTGCTGACATCCGATATCTGGTCAAAATCGACGGGCGCTGGCTCTACAGCGTGCTCATCTTTGAGGGCCACAGCCGCGCCATCGTCGGGGCGGGGTGCTTTGATAGACAGAATTTCGCCCAGCTGGTCCAGGTCTTCCGCCAGGCGATTGCCCAATGGGGGGCGCCCGAGACGGTCGTCAGTGACCATGGGGCGGTGTTTGTCGCGCTGCAGCCCTGTCTCACGCAGCTGGCGATCCAGTGGGCACCGATCACCAAGAGACATCCGTGGCAGAATCTCGCTGAGGGTGGCTTCTCGATCCAGCGTCGGATGCTGGTCGCATACGTGGCGCGATGTACTGATCGAGAGAGGGTGTATCGGCAACATGCCCAGTTCGTGCAGGACTATCAGTTCTGGGGCTATTGGGCCCACAAACGTCAGGACGCCCAAGGGCGAGTCTACTACGTGTCTCCGGAAGTCATCCTGGCCAATGCCAGGGGGCGCCTCATCGAAGCAGGCCGTCACAGGCGCGTCTTCCGACTTCGCCGACTCAGGCGCCAGGTACGCCAGCATGGTCAGATTCGACTGCACAACTTCGGCCGCTATATGGATCAGTTCGTCTGGGGGCAGACCGTCGCGGTCCTGATCTATGATGAGGCGTTGCAGATCGAACAGGCCGACCAACTGCTGGTGTCCTATCCCTGTGTCTACGACACGACGCGGCGTCGGATCACTGCGGTGGCCGAGCACGGGAGGCAGAAATACCACTCGTTCCAAATCATCCAGCTGATGCTAGGGGCCCTCGAGACCATGCATACTGTGTGGCGGATGCCACCCTACCGATGGCCCCACCGTCCGCGACAAGTGCTCCGCGCGCGTCAACTGACTCTCTTCAATGGTTTTGCACAATGACGTGTCCAAATCCGTATAGACGAGCCGCGGACACTCCAACTCCCGAGACCGAAAGACGGGAGCAACAGGAATTCCAGAGCAGACCTACACACCGGAGGAGTTCTCCCTACGCCACCCAGAGGTCCACCTTGAACGTGAGGCGAGCGGCTTGAGCTGGGTGCGAGGTGAGTCGCCCGCCCGGTTCTGATGGGAGCGTGACACAGCGACATATCGCGCCGACCCGACCACATACTAGGGGATGACGGTGAGGCCAGTGGGTGCAGCGGGAGGGATGGTGTCTCCTCCACCCGTGGGGGTAAATTCATCGGCGCCAATATCAGCGCCAGCCCCCAATGGCCGCGAGTTGCCGTCGATGTCAGTGGTTACGACAGAAAGGGCTGGAGCTTTGTCAATGGCTTGCGTGGCAGTTGACAAAAGGTGCAGATCTGCAGCATTGGGGTTCACGAACATGCTGGGGGTGGCGGCCCCGTTATTGCCGCTCTGGACCGCACTGGCCCCATCGCGTGAGAGGTTAATGGGGGCGTCGGTGAGGTTGTTGCGTGCTTCGCCACCCGTGGTGGAGGCAAAGCGGAATTCAATTGATTCACGGAGATTGCCATTGGTAAGGATGGTGTTGTGGTAGACCTTCGTGTTAGGCGAATCGTTCACAATGATGGTGCCGTCAGATCCGGCTTTGCGGCTGGCACTGTACAGGCCCGGAGCCATGTAGACAAAGTTATTGCGGATCGTTCCTCCCTGATTATCGGTGCCCGTAGTATTCTGCAGCCCGTAGGCCACGGCACGGTCCACATTGATAAAGACATTGCCTTCGGTGAGGACATTGCTGGAGTGGTTCCAGATGAGCACCGCTGGGTTCCACAGGTAGACCGCCGTGTCCGGGGTATGGAAGTTCTTGAACAGATTGTTGCGGATGCTCCAGTTGTCCACGGCATGGGCGCTGATGCCGTTAGTATAGCCAGCGCCTGCCCCATGGTCGGTGGCGGGCGGCCCGGCCGTGTACTCCATCCAGGAGTATTCTAGGATGCCGTTATCCACGCCAATGCCGTTGGGACCGTCCGTGGGGTTGGACTTCACGAACTGGGAGCCGGCGTTGAGCAGCTTCACACTGTAGACATGGGGAGCCTGAGCGCCGCTATTAAAGACTATAGCGTTGTCATATGTGTCCCGAATGGTGAGGTGGGCAATGGTCGTGTTCAGTGCATTAGACCAGATACCAACCAAGACATTCCCATGGTTGGGGTTGTCCATGCCCTTGCCGACCAGCACAACACCGTCGCAGCCAGACGTTCCCCGAATGGTGACATTGTGCTTTCCATTCAGATACAGCGAATTGGTCAGGTTGTAGATGCCGTTGGCAATCAGCACGGTATCTCCGTTCTGGGCATTGGCCACGGCGCTCTGCAGCGCTGACTCCGTCGAGACATTCACCATGCGTGTGCCGGTCACGGGGAGCGCTGGAGCGGCGCTACACGGATTACCGGCGGGCTGGGCCTGGGCCAGCCCAATGATGCAGAGGATTGTGAAAGTGCCCACCAGGACCGTCCCCCAGGCCTGGGTGAGGGCGCTGTGGGGCTGGCCTGAGATCGTACGTTTGACTTCTGCGATCGGTGCGGATACTCGCGCCATGATGCCTCCGTTGCGCCGTGTGCCGGTGGGCACGCGCGCTTAAGATCCACCGTCTGTCACACCTGAGAGATACCCATTATACGCTCGTCGTGCCGCTCACGCGCATGTCCCCCCATGCGTCGGCTGGGGCGCCTAGGACTTCTCTGGCTTCCCTGTCATCCTATTAAAAGTTACTTGCGGGGCGTGGTCATATCCGCCTCGATCGCACTGGCCGACAACGCCCGTTGGTACATGCTGACCTCATCAATCCGGCCCTAAGAAGACTTGCCCCACACACTACTACCCCCGATCCGGAGCGGCTCCGATGATGTCGTGATCAGGCCCGTCCCCGGTGCGCTCTGGACCCGGCTGCCATTGACATACAGCTGGAGAGCGGTCCCAAGCGCGATGTAGCTTGCCGCATCTGTGGGAACGTCGTGTTCTTCCTCGCCAACGGGTACCCCCAGCGCCGTGTCGAGATGTGCAAGGCTATGGTCCTAAGGGGCTAATACATCACGGTCAGGTCACGCAGGACCGGGGTTTGGCCCGGAACCGTGGTGGCGAGCTGAGCCCGATACTGCAGGTAGCGTGAGCTCCCTCCAATCGTGGCCCCGGACCCCGATAGGTTAGCAAAGGCGGTCCAGGTCTGGTCTGGTGTCGGCGTGTTGCCCCGCCGCACACTGATGTTCAGACTTGTGCCATTCGGGAGATCACTCGTCCAGGTCGCGGTGCCCCAGGTCACGCTGCTCTCTGCGTCGAAGACACGGGACAGAAATGTGCCGGACGCGGCATAAGGCGTCATCCGCAACCAGTCCACGACAACGGCGCCCCCTGTTGGGGTCAGATCACTGATGAGCAGACGCTGCGTCGTCGAGGTGGTCAACGCATGCGTGGCGACCACCGTCCCATCGATGCTGTACACCGTGTTGCTGGTGTTCCAATCGACGCGGTAGCGGTGCGAAGTTCCCGACCAGCGTGATCCTAACGCGGTGTCCTGGTTCGAGGCACCGGTATTGGTCCGTGCATACAACTGCCCACCGCCGCTGGTGCTGAAAATGGCCCATGGAGCTTCGCTGAAGGTCACCCCGAAGCCAACATGTTGATAGGCCTGGCCGCTGAAAGTGGCGACAAACTCCACTGAGCGGCCAGGCCCAAAGAGGGCTGTGGTACCGGCGCGGGCGCCATCGACCCTGAGTACTCCAGCCGCCACGCTGGCCGTGCCGCCTGTGCTCCACGGGGTGGTCGTCCACCCCGCCGGCAGCGCCGTACCCGTGAACTCGGCGCCGACCAATGGGGCGAGGATTACTTCGCCGTTGGTAGTCTGACTGATATCGATATTGCCATCGAGCGTGCCGGCGCTGAAGTCGGCCATCGTGGTATCCATAAAGGTGCCAGGCGGGACCTCAGTCGGGGTCGCGCTGACCTCCGTGGACCGGGCGCTCTCGTTCTCGGACGTGTCATAGGCGGTAACTGCAAAGTAATAGGTCTGCCCAGCGGTGAGCCCGCTCAGGCTGACGCTCAGGGTGTTGCCGACGTCAAGGGTTACAGTATAATTCCCGCTACTTGGCCCATAGTAGACCTTATAGCCCTCCAGGTCGGTCAGCGTGTTGCCTTCGGCATCGGTGGTGGGGGCCTGCCAACTCACCTGGACAGAGGCCGCCAAGCTCAGGGCCTCCCCGCCGATGAGAAGACTCACGAGGGTGATGGCAATGGCCACGACGCGGGATAGGTACTGCGGTCGTCGACTGGGTCGCATGAGGATACTCCTCTGGTCTGTGGGTGGAGGGTTCCCGCCAGCGGCGTCCCATTGACAGAAGTCGACAGACCTCTACAATAAGAAATACCGGCCGTCCCGTGATCGTCACTCGACCGCGGGCTCCTTGCGCTCCTGGGCGGCTACCCAGGAGGGCTCAGGGGCAAAGCCGGCACACCAGAGGGGGCGCCTTCCACCGCGCCTTCCTCGGAGATCGGGCTTGGGGACTCGTACATGCGTGCAAGGTCCCAGGCCCGATCGTCTACATCCGTGCACTACAGGGATCATGCGGGATGGCTGCTCGTCCACCTCCTGTCCTGTCTCTTCGCGCGTGCCCATGCATACTCCGAGTGGATCACGCGCAAGCCATACGGGAACCCACCGGGCATACTGAGGCCTTAAATACTCGGGGGGGTCGACACATCGATGGGGAAAGGCTCAGCGGGCCAGGGATGTTCGACGTGCGAGATGGTTTCTACAAAGCGAGGCGCACTTATTCAGCAGTTGGGACGCGCGAGGGAGCGCGATCGGGCCGGGAGCACCGGCAGGGCAGGACGTTCGGAGGAGGGGAAGAGACTCACGTGTCGTTTCCTCATGAACAGGCTCCGTCGCCATTGCAGCTTCGAGATCAGCGGAAGTGAGCAGCTGAGGAAAGGCGAAGTGCATCAATGTCTCCTCTTATACCATAATATCATTAAATGTCAAAAAAAAGTTTGCCGTCCCTGAAAAGCCTCGCATAGCTTTTACGCCAGGGGAAGGAAAGCCGACTGAGCGGAGGCATGGACGCCTTCTCATGTTGGAACACGAGTGGCGAACTGAAAGACTGGGGGCTGCTACTTGTCGCCTGGCTTTTTCAGTGTCACGTAAAAACCTTGACGTGCCAAAAGCTATCTCTTTGATTATCTAATGAATTGTCCTCCAAGGATCTTATACCCTACGGAAATGGATAAAGTCGAGCTAAGTCTTTGAGTACTCGCATTGCGGCATTATGGCCGGCTGAGCCGATCACCGAGCCAGCCGGGTGACATCCTGCGCTGCAAGAATACAGCCCAGCTATGGGCGTGGCATAGGGCATTCGTTGGTCAAAGCCGAAGGTATTGTCGACATGGTGGATATGACCATAGCTGATGCCGAAATGTTGCTCGATCTTCTTGGGCGTCAAGGCGAAGACATCCACCACGCTAGCGCTGAATCCAGGTGCAAATTGGTCGGCGATGCTCAGCAGATGCTTGACGTAGCGCCCCTCTTCATCCTCCCAGCGCTTGTTGTTGAGCTCATACGGCACCCACTGGACAAAAAACGCGGCACTGTGCCGCCCCTGATCGTCCTGCAAGGTCGGATCCACTGGTGTATGTGTATACAATTCGATGGGAGGGAAGTCAGCTAGTTCGCCAGCCCGCACTCTTTCGAACCCCTGCCGGATCTGGCTGATCACATCGTCCCCTTGCGGCAGCAGATGAATGGTAGCCTGATGCTGACCACAGTTTGTGGGTAGGCACAGAAACGTCGGCAATCTGTCCAGTGCGAGGTTCACTTTCAAGGTAGTGCCAGTGCGCTGGAAATTGTCCAGCTTGGCGTTGAAAGCTGGGGGAAACTTCTCTCGACCCACCAGCGTGCGCATGCGGAATGGGTCGGCGTTGCTGATCACGACCTGGGTGTTGAACTCGCGGCCATCCCTCAACATCACACCGGCGACCTGACCACCGTCGGTTATAATGTGCTGCACGCCCGCTCTGGTCCAAATCTTGGCCCCAGCCTCTGTGGCCAATCGCGCCAGCTCTTTGGTGATGCTGCCCATCCCACCTTCCGCAATCATCCACGTGCCGTCCGAGCCTGGCAAGCGACACATGTTATGCACCAGAAAATTCATCCCCGAGGCTGAGGTCCCGAAGCTGCCATGCAAGCCGGGGAAGCCATCGGTGACGGCATACATGGCGACCAGGAGCTCGCTCGCAAAACCAAACCTCGCCAGATAATCCTCGACAGGACGTGTGACCAGATTGATGAACGTTTCACGCAAAGGGGGGCGGAGATATTTTTCCGCTGTATCATAGACAGAGAGCGGCTCTTCCAGCCAACTGGGAGCCAGATCGTCTCGGATCTGAGCGATTTCTCGGGTCAGTGCTTGGTGAGCGTTCCAGTCCCGTTCGGAGAAGAATGCTAGAAATTGTTGGCGCAGATTCTGGACATCAGATCCGAACAGTAAGTAACGATAGTCAGTAGTGGGCAAGAAGTAATGCGGATCGCGGCGGATCAATATGAATTTCGCCTGTAACTTGGCGATGAGCTCTGGTGGCATGAGGCCGAACAGATAGGCGCCCGACGAGGTGCCGAGCTTCGGGGCCTTGCCAAAAGGATACTCGGTTTTCGCGGCTCCTCCGATGGTCGCCTGCTCTTCGAAGACGTTCACTGTCAGTCCATGCCTGGCCAGCATGACCGCTGCGACTAAACCATTATGACCAGCGCCAATGATGGCTACATCGGTGACAGTTTTAGTCATAATTCGATCCCGATAAGAATTGCCAACTTAATTAGGAACAATACTCCTAGATGAGAAAGACCTGACATAGCCTCTGCAAGACCTACTACAATGCTGATGGTTAAGTGACAGGATACCTCCTTTGTGCGCTGGCAGCAACGAAGGTTGCGTCAACCCTCGCGCCACGCAAGAGACGTGAGGTAGCGCGGCGCCCGGAAACATCGTCGTTCGGACATCAGTCAACGATGTGTGATGCCGTCAGCGCATCCTTTCCTAGGGTATTTCCTCAGCTTCTACAATCATAGACCTGCCCACGCTGCTGGGCGGGATTGCCGTCAAGACGAGCAGACTGCCTAAGGCCACGACACCGGCGAAGAAGAGAAACACCATCTGGTAGCTGCCGGTCGCGTCGAACACGAACCCGGCGGTGATGGGGCCCACGGCCTGGCCACCGATTTGCACAGGCAGGGTGATACCACGGATGGTCCCGAGGTGTTGGCGACCGTAGTAATCGGCCCAGGCAAGCCGGAGGAGCAGGTGCAGCCCACCGACGCCACTGCCAATGACAGCGGCCGACAGAATACCCCACGCCAGTGTGCCGGAGAGGGCGGTTCCCATAGCTCCCAGGGCGACACAGATTCCTGAGATGGCTAGGACGAAGCGCACAGGAATCCGTCGTGTGATGGCTGACCACAGCAGTCCTCCGGGCACCTGGGCCAGGGCGAAGACGCTGGCCATGATGGCGGCCGATGGACCGGGAAGCCCCTGGCGAATGTAGTGGCCCACCTGGTGTAAGCTCACCCCGGCCTGAACCAGGAACCCCATAGCGGAGAACACCGCCAGTATCCAAAACGCCCGCGTCTGCAGTGCCTGACTCAGCGTGAACTGGCGCTCCGGCCTGCGGTGAACGTCCGATATTCTGCGGCCATCTGGCATGCGCTGAGGTGTCACGACCTCAGGCTGGCGGGATCGCGTGGGGGATGGGTCTGGCTCTAGGCTCATATCCTCCGGCCGGCGGGCCATCAACAAGACAGCGGGGATAATCCCGGTGGCCATGGTGAACAACCCCAGGAGCGTCCAGGCACCGCGCCACCCCCAGCCGGTGATCATCTGCTGGGCGACAAATGGCATCAGGGCCAAGCCCGTGCCCTGCGTCACCCCCAGGAGCGCCAAAGCAAAAGACCGGCGGCGGATGAACCAGTTGCTAATGGCGGTCGAGGTGGCCAACTCCAGCGGGCTAGCAAAGACCATACGACCCGGCACGTACAGCGTGTAGAAGGCCCATGTCTGGCTGACGGCAGACAGCCCAACAGCGCACGCCCCGGCTATCGCCGAAGTGGCGCTGATCATCCATCCGGAGCCATATCGATCGATCAGGCGGCCGACGAGAGGGGAGATGATGACGGCACAGACGCCGCCAAGGCTGACGGCCCCAGCGAACAGCCCACGGGACCATCCGAAGGCATCGGTCATGGGGACCATGAACACGGAGAGGACCGCTACCGACATCAAGGGGCGGGCAGCATAGCTCGTACTCGCAGCGATCGCGAAGACGACCCAGCCATAGTAAAAGGGACACCGTCGCGCCAGGTGTGCGCGCAGGGTAGGGAGACTCAAGATGTGCAGGCTCCGTGGT
>JBKPCR010000519.1:0-15536 GCA_046727435.1 bacterium
CGCCGTCATCATTGGTGATGCCGACTTTGCCAGCAACTCCTTCTTCCCCTATATGGCCAATGGCGATCTCGCCTTGTCCATGGTGCGTTGGCTGGTGCGCGAGGACCGCTCCCCTGCTGTGGCTTCGCGTATTCCAGTCCCACCTCTCATGCTCCTCACCAGGCCACAGATGCGGCAGATTTTCTTGGTGACTGAGGTGCTGCTGCCGCTTGGTACCCTTGCGATCGGGGCTTTTGTATGGTGGAAACGTCGGTAAAGCGCCGCCGAGCGCGTAGTAGGCCATGGTTGTCAGTCATCCTGGCGCTGCTTGCGGTGGCATTCATTGTTGCGATGGTGCTGACTGGCTCGCTGCCCGAGACCCGGCAGCTTGCCAAGTTCGAGGCCAAGGGCATGCTCAAGGTATCCCCAGAGCATGTCCGCGGGGTAGAGTTGCGCGTTGGCGAGCACACGGCGACCTTTGTGCGCGCCTCCGATAAGGCATGGGTGCAGAGCGGTCGCCAGGGTGTTCTCACTGGCGAGTTGCTCAAGCATCTCACCGAGGCCATTCTCCTCATGCACACATCGGGGCCGGTGCGGGTGATGCGCCATGACGAATACCACGGAACACCCTTGCAGGAATTTGGCCTCGATCGGCCGCGCTACTCAGTGGCGCTCTCCGACGGGCAGCGTCTGCTCCTCGAGGTGAGCTTCGGTGGGCACAACCCGCAGGATCTGCTGCAGTATATGCAGCTCAAAGCCAGTGATGACATATATCTGATGTCGCGCTTTGTCGGGCAAGCCTGGGAGCACTTGTGGGAGCACGTGATGGACGAGTCTGTCTCGCGGCATCGGGGGGAATGCCAGCGCGACAGCTGGCGCTCTTCGCGTTGCTGAACCTGGGTGTTGTCGAGTCGCTCGCCAACGGGCTGCTCAGGATAAGAGGGGAGCTGTAGGGTATCAACCCGCCCCGCCCCTCAGCGACGCCAGGACGGTCTGCGCCTGAGGCAGCCAGAACGTCATGCCCATGGCGCGGTAGCGCTCGATGGCAGCGGACAGTGCCGTGTGGGCCTGCTCCTGCCGATCGAGCTTAGCATAGAGCACGCCAAGACCCAGATGACAGTGGGCCTGGACCGGGCGCATGCCGAGTTCCTCGGCCAAGGCGAGAGCCTGCCGGTAGAAGGTTTCGGCCTTCTCGACCTCCAGGGGGTCGCACTGCACGGCGATCTCGCCGAGGAGCTGGAGCGCCCACGCCTGGAAGCCTCGTTCCTGGCGCTTACGGGCCAGAACGAGCGCGCGCTCGGCCTGCGCCCTGGCTTCCTGCAGGCGGCCGGTCAGCAGATAGCCCTGGCTCAGTTTAGGGAGCGAAATCGAAACGTGGCCTCCTTCCATCGAGGCCTCTTGCTCCACCGCCTGCTCCAGCAGCGGGAGCGCCTCGGCAAGGCGCCCTGCCAGCGCATATGCGAGGCCCAAGGACGCTGCGCACTCAGGAAACCAGTCCAGGTTGTGCCATCGGCGGCAGAGGTCGAGGCTCCGTTCGAGGATGGAGATGGCGGGCTGGAGAGCTCCTCTGACGAGATACAAACACCCGAGACTTGCGTGGGCGGCGCAATGGCTGGTGGGAAAATCGCCGGCCTCGGCGAGCCGTACCGCCTCTGCACCGAGGGCCAAGCCCTCGCCAAATTCCCCGCGTTGGGTCAAACAGTAGACAAGCCAGCTCCGGGCATGCACAGGGAGGGAAATAGACTCTCCCGAGACATCGCCACTCTCCGGGGCAGACCCTATGATATCCCGGAAACAGTCGCTCGCGCGCTGATAGTCGCCCTGGAAGTAGGCGGTTTGGCCCAGGCGTAGGGTCGACCAGGCCTGCAGGATGCTGTCCCCCAGGGTGACCGCGAGCGTCGCCGCGCGCTGCGCCCACGCCATCGCCTGGTCATAGGCGCCGGTCCGCCTGAAGTACGCAGCAAATTCGTCTGCGACCGACGCCAGCCGCCGGTGATCCCCGAGCACCTCAGCGAGGCGCTCGGCCTCACGCAAGGAGTCGAAGAGCTGGTGAAAAGCGCCCAGCGGAAAGAGGGACTCGTGCAGGGCGAAGCGGAGATCGATCGCCTGGGCGAGCGTCTCGGGCGCGGTGGGGAGCTGTTGCAGGGCCGGCAATGCCTGCTCATAGAAGGCCACAGCCTCCTGATGGGCGCCGCGCCGGCCGGCCTGCTGTCCGGCTTGCCTTAAATACGGCACGGCCTGCGGGATCAGACGGCCACGCACGAAATGCATCGCTAAGGCTGCCGCCATCTCCCCTGTATCCTCCCCGAAGCCCTGTGCCAGTCGGGTCCCGATGCGCGCATGCCACCGGGTCTGGCGACCGGCCGGGACCCGCTGATATAAGACGTCTTGATATAAGGCGTGGAGAAAGCCATAACAAGTGGCCACTGTGCCATCGAGCCACTCCGCTCGGCCGCGTATTTGGAGAAATTCACCTTGGTGGGCCAACGCCGTGCACCGCGCTTCCACGACATCTTCGGCACGCTCCAGGGCCGCCGCGATCGTCGCGGCGGAGAACTCGACCCCCGCCACACTCGCGGCGTCGAGCAGCATCTGATCATCGGGACTGAGGTGGGCGAGTTGGATCTCGATCAGCGCCCGGAGATTCGCCGGGACTATGGCGGTGATCCTCTCTAACCCGTCCCGCACGTCCCACCCGTCTGGCCCTTCTCGCACCACCTGCCGACGGACGAGCTCATCGACCATGGCGATCAGGAACAAGGGATTCCCATGGGTGCGCTGATGCAGCACATGCGACAGGTCTGCCGCCAGCTGGGTGTCACCGAACCGCCGGCAGAGATAAGCAGCAACATCGGCCTCGGACAAATAGTCGAGCACTAACTCCACGCACTGCCCGTGCTGCCGGAGCTCGGTGAGGACGGTCCGTAACAGATGGGCATGGACAATAGCCTCAACGGGGCGATAGGTCCCGAGAATCAAGAGGCGGGCGGGGTCGGGACGACGGCCGACGTAAGCGAGCCATTCCAGCGTGGCGCGATCACTCCAATGGAGATCTTCCAACACGAGCACCACTGACCGCTCCCCCGTGAAGACGTCCAGGGCTTCGGTCAGCTCGCGCAGCATCCGCGTCTGGGCCGTGTGACCCATCATGCGCTGGAGCGCCTCCCACTCGTCGGGTGGCAGCAGCGCCGGCATCTGCACCAACCAGCTCGGGGCATACTGGCGCAGTACCGACACCAGACGTGTGCCCTCCGGTCCCCGGCACAGGCGTCCCAGCGCTTCCAGCACGGGTAAATAAGGCTCCCCCGCGCCATACGATTCCACACACTGCCCGTGCCCCAGCATAAAGGTCTCTACAGCGGCCACCTGGGTGACAAAAGTGTCGACCAAGGCGGACTTGCCGATGCCGGTCTCCCCAGCGATGATTCCCACCTGCCGCGTCCCCTGGAGCGCCGTGGTGAACCACTGGTGCAGCTCGGCCAATTCGACCTCTCGCCCGACAAAGAGTTCGGCAGGAATGAGGGCGACAGGCTGGGGCATGCGCCTCGTACCCGCCGTCTGGTGTCCCACTGGAGACGGCTCCACCATCGCAACCGGGGCAATGAACCGATACCCCCGACTGTGCACCGTCTGGATAAATTGTGGGTTATGCGCCCGATCTCCTAACATCCGACGCAGATGGCGAATCGCTGCGGTCAAGACGGATTCACTCACTGCTGTCTTGGGCCAGACCGCCTCCAGCAGGGCGTCTTTGGTCACGAGCTGGTCGGCCTGGGTTACCAAGCAGCAGAGCACCGCAAAGGGTTTCGGCTGAAGTGGGATCACCTCCTGGCCGCGCCACAGGCGCTCGTCGCGCCGATCGAGCCGGAACGGCCCAAACATGAAGCACTGCAGCTCCTGCATAGCTCTCCCTTGCCTCGTCAACAAGCGAGGCAGACTCACTCCACGTCGGACAATTTTCAGATGTTTGTCAGAATTTTTTCACAACTTCTTCGGGACTGTATCCTACGCATAAGACTATACTGAGGTCTCAGAGCCAGGATCACCTATGTGCACGCCCCTATCACCACAGGAGTATACCATGATGCCACTCGCAGACAACCCCGCCCACTTGTCGGTCCACCGCGCCTGTGTCGTCCCGTTCCAGGCTGACACGGTGGTTGAGCAGGGACACCTGGTTGGGCGGGTGGAACACGTGGTCTCAGGTCAGGCGACCGACTTTCAGTCGCTGGAGATGCTGCTGGCGTTCATCGCCCAGGTGCTCCGCGAGGCGCGCGATCGCGCCGCCGACCACCGGGCGTGAAGGGGAAATCACAGGGAGGAGACCATGCGATATGACATCATCATCATCGGTGCCGGATCTGCTGGCAGTACCTTGGCCGCTCGGCTGTCCGAGGACTCAGACCGGTCGGTGCTGCTGTTAGAGGCGGGGCCAGATTATCCGGAGTTCGACTATCTCCCGGAAGACCTCAAGTGGGGAGGGAATTTCTTGATGTCCGCCTTTGGCCCCCACAACTGGGGCTACGTGGCCACTGCTACCCCACAGCAGCCCAATCCTGTCCCCGTGCCCCGTGGTAAGGGGACCGGCGGCTCCAGCGCCATCAATGCCCAGTTCCTCCTCCGAGGCGTCCCAGAGGATTACGACAACTGGGCGGCTTGGGGCAACGAGGAGTGGGCTTTCACCAAGGTCCTGCCGTATTTGCGGAAGCTGGAGATGGATCTGGAATTCAGTGGCGACTTCCACGGCTCCCACGGCCCCATTCCGGTGCACCGCCTGAAGCGGGGAGAGATGCTCCCCCATGCCCAGGCTTTTTATGCGGCGTGCCTGGCGGCAGGTTTCCCCGAGTGCCCGGACCAGAACCACCCTGAGTCCACGGGCATCGGTCCCGCGCCGTCGAACAACCGTGATGGCGTCCGTGTGAGCACGGCCCTAGCGTACCTTGACCGGGCCCGCCACCGCCTGAACCTCACCATCAGGGGTAACATGTTGGCCACGCGCATCTTGTTCGATGGCAAGCGTGCGAGAGGTGTAGAAGCTGAGAGTGGCGGGCAGAGGTTCACGGTCGAAGGCGACCAGATCGTGCTGAGCTCCGGGGCCATCGCTTCGCCGCACCTGCTGCTGCTGTCCGGCGTGGGGCCGGCAGAGCATGTAAGAAGCCTGGACATCGAGGTGGTCCATGACCTGCCTGGGGTGGGCCAGAACCTACGAGACCATCCCTACGTCCTGCTGTTGTTCCGGGAAACGGGACAGGCGCCCGACTTAGGACGGACGGCTGTCCAAGTGATCCTGCGCTACACAGCCGAGGGGTCCACGACTCGTAATGATATGCAGATTGGCCCTCTCTCCCTGGACAGCGCGTACATGCCCCCCGATAGCCCAATCGCCAGAGGTGAGGTCTGCTTCGGCTTGTACGCGAATATTCAGAAGGCGGTCAGCGTCGGGGAACTGAAGCTCACCTCGAGGGACCCTCACGTCCAACCCTCTCTGGACTACCGATACCTCTCGGACCCCTGGGATCGGGAGCGCTTGCGCCAGGCGGTACGCCTGGCCCTCCGACTGGCTGAACATCCAGCGTTCAAAGACATCATCCTGGAACGGGTCTCCCTGACCGACGCTGACCTCGCGTCTGATGCAGCCCTGGATTCCTGGCTATTACGGAACATCGGTATGGCCGGGTTTCACTCCGCAGGCACGTGTAAGATGGGGCCGGCCTTGGACCCGATGGCCGTCGTGGACCAGTTCTGCCGAGTCCACGGTCTGCAAGGACTGCGGGTGGTGGATGCGTCAGTGATGCCCGATGTGATCCGGGCCAACACCAACACCACCACGATCATGATTGCCGAGCGGGTGGCGGACTGGATGAAGGAAGGCCGATAGAAAGAAGGGATAGGACTGGTTCACTCACACTCACGCGGAGTGAAGCTGACCTTACTCCGTGTGCGCCAGCTCGCAAACCAGCAACTGCTGTGCTGGGAACCGATATGGCGTCCGACGCCTTGGCACACACGCATGATACATCGCCATGAATTTCCGGAACGTCATTGGGAGCAGGGAGCCCTGCGGCGAGACAAACCATGTGAGGTAAGCGGGAGCGGAGCCAACGCAGGAGGGTGTCGGCTCCGCTCCCGCTTCCGGGCTTGGCCCGTTCGGCTGCAAAGGGGTCTGAGACATGTCGCGTCACATCTATTTCATCACCCATCCTGATGTCGTAATCGATCCCTCGATCCCTGTCCCGCAGTGGCCCCTCTCCGAGTATGGCCGGAGCCACATACGGCGCCCACTCTGCCGGGCCTGGATCCCGCATATTGCGGCAACCTACTGCAGTACCGAGCAGAAAGCCATTGATAGTGCGGTCATTCTCTCCAAGGCAACCGCCATTCCATTTCACCACCCCAGTGGGAACCGGCTTCTGGATCGTGTTTCTGTTCTTCGTGACGTCAAGCCAGGTCAACGCATTCCTGCCGTTGGTGGTGCAAGTCCTACACGGCGTCTCACCACTGGGAGCCGGGTACTTCACCGTGTTGCGGCCGCTGGCCTGGACGGCCAGCGCGTTGTACACGGCGGGCCTGCAGGGCCGCCGTGTACGCCTCGTGACTCTGCTAGGGCCGCTGGTGGTCACAAGTGGGGTCGTGGGCCAGGCGGCCGTGGTGCTCGATGGACCGCTGTTCCTGCTCGGGGGCTTTGGAGCACTGAGCGGGATCGGCTATGGGTTGTGCTACGCCCACCTCATCAGCTGGACCATGGCTGCGGCCCGCCCAGGGGAGGAAGATCGTACCGGCTCCTGGATTCCCATGGGCAGCCAGCTGGGGACCGCCTTCGGCGCGGCCATTGCCGGTGTCGTGGCGAACACCGCCGGCCTGGCGGCGGGCATGTCACCGTCTACCGTGGCCGCGGCGGCGACGTGGGTGTACGGACTGAGCGTCGTGGCGCCGGTGACCATCGCGGTGCTCACCTTCCGGGTCCTGTGGTGCCGTCAGCCTGTATGGCCTCCATTTGGCGCGAAGCCACTTGGTGCCAAGTGAGTCCCAGGACTGCGAACAGGGCTCCAAGGGAGGGGGGGAGGTGTCTCACTATCACCTCTCCCTCTTTCTCACAATTTGCAAATTCGAGCCACAATCTCCAGGGGGTCCAGATTGAACGGGTTTCGACTCATCAGGCGCATTTTTGTGTTATGAAGCCGCCTGAGATACCGCTTCGGCGGGGGCGGCGACCTTTTCGGCAAACCAGTCGAGAAGATAGCCAAAGCGCTGCAGCCGGTGGCTGGGCTTGCCGCTGCGCGACAGCTCATGGTTCTCGCCAGGAAAGCGTACAAACCGCACCTCCCGCCGCATCTGCTTCAGCGCCACAAAGAGCTGCTCGGCCTGCTCAATGGGGCAACGCAGGTCCTCCTCGCTATGCAGGATCAGTAGCGGTGTGCGGATGTTCCGTACATAGGCCATTGGCGAATAGCGCCAGTACAGCTCTGGGTCCTCCCATTGGCGCACCCGGAGATAGGCGTAGCCCGACCAGATGTCACTGGTGCCGTCTTTGCTGTAGCGGTTATAGAGGCCACGCTCTGGCACCGCTGCTACAAACCGGTCGGTGTGACCGACGATCCAGCCCGTGAGATAGCCGCCATAGCTGCCGCCGAGCAGCCCGAGACGTGTCGCGTCAATAAAATCGTACCGTCGCAGCGCCTCATCGAGGGCGGTCAGCACGTCTGCCGAGTCGGGCTCACCCGGGCAGCCAATGATCGCCCGGGCAAAGGCCTCTTCTCGGCCACTGCTCCCACGTGGATTGCAGCCGATGACGACATAGCCTGCCCCGGCTTGCACCTGGAACTCGTCGAAGAATGCCCAGCCATACTGGGCAAACGGTCCGCCGTGGATGTTGACCAGCGCTGGGTAACGCCGCCCCGGCTCGAAGCCAGCGGGACGCATCACCCAAGCGTCGACCTCAAAGCCGCCCGACTGTACCGTGAAGTGCTCGAGCTCCGGCAGCTCCACCTCGGCGCGCCAGTCGGCGTTGAGATCGCTGACCTGCCGCTCGCCTAACGCCGTGTACACATACACTTCGGCAGGGCGGTGCGGCTCTGAGGCCGTAAACGCCACAGTGGTGCCAGCCACGCTATACGAGGCCACGCTCCGCCTCCCAGAGACCAGCGGCGTCACGCTTCCATCCGCCACCTGCACTTCGATCACGCCCACCGTGCCCCGGTCCTCAACCCCTACAATGAGGGCGGTGCCGTCTGTCCGCCAGATGGGTGCCGCCGTGTCGCCGATCTCGAGATGGCGGTCGAAGCCCATGGTCACACAACGGGGCATGCCGCCAGCCGTCGGGACCAGCCACAGACGGCTATGGCGGGGTGAGTCCTCAGCATCAGCGTAGCCCAGATAGGCCATCGCCTGTCCGTCCGGTGACCAAGCGGGCAGTGCGCAGGCGCCTCCGCCGGGAGTCAGCCGCACGGGCTCGCTCCCCGCCGCATCCACGATGAAGATATCCTCGGCGTGATCCTGGTCGCGATCGTGGTGGCGGGCCGAGACAAAGGCCAGGCGGCCGCCATCGGGCGACCAGGCCGGCTGAGTGTCGTCCCAATCGCCGTCGGTGAGCTGGCGGGTCGCACCGGTGACGGCATCGATGACAAACAGGTGCCGACGGCGATCATAAATAAAACCCTCGCCATTGGCGCGATACTTGAGCCTGGTGATCAGCCGCGCCGGGGGCGTCTTCGGCTTGCCCTGCTGGCTCCCATTATCCTCGCCACCCATGCGCACCACAGTGACCAGTCGCGTGCCGTCAGGCGACCACACGGGTGCGCCAGCGCCCTGGGGGATAGCGGTGAGCTGGCGTGCTTCGCCACCGATGACGTCTATGACGTAAATCTGCGCCTTGCCACCCTCGCGGTCGGACAGAAATGCCAGACGTGTGCCATCGGGCGCCCAGCGCGGTGCGCTGTCCTTGCCCGCGCCGCCGGTGAAGCGCCTGGGTGGGGTCGAACAATCAGCTGGCCCCAGCCAGATGGCCGCGCGATAGTCGTCGGCCTCCTTGTCCAGATGCGTGACCGTAAAGGCCACCAGGCGCCCATCGGGCGAGAGGCGCGCATCCGATACCCACTGAATGTTGAACAGGTCCGTCGGAATCATGCCGCGAGCCATACAAGGCTCCTTCTCATGGCGACCTCCTCTCCGTAGCTCTGCCTTATGCAGCCCGTCAAGAAAGCGCTCTAAGCCCTCCTGATCTTTCGCGAGGTCCGCCTGCCACACCACGCTGATCTCCTGCAGCGAGGACTATTCCCACCGCCGGTTCTTGGTAAAATCGTAGTGAACCGAGGTATCGCTTTCGAAACGCCAAACGACCCGCTCTTCGTCCCACCCCTTATTGAGTGTAGCGTCCAGGAAGAAGAGAATCTGTCCCCAAGCCGCTTGCCCCTGAGAGGCGCGGTAGCGCCCCGGCATGGTGTCGTTCAGGAAGCCATGAGGAGCATCCGCATAGACGCGGATGTCAAAGCTCTTCTTGGCGGTGGCCAGCACATTACACAGACGAAGGACGTTGTCTAAAGGGACCAAGTTGTCCAACTCGCCAAATATCCCCTGGACTGGGCAGGACACCTTCTCCAGAAGCCCATTGATCGGCTCCGGTCGGAGCTGATGAGACTCCCAGTCCGCGTTGTAGATGGCACCATACATAACTATGCTGGCCGAGAGATAATTACGGTAGGCGGAAATCAGAATCGGCTGGCGCCCGGTCTGGCAAACGCCAATCATGGCGAGCCGGCTGCTGTCGACATCCGGCAGTGTGCGCAGATAGGTCACTATTGTATCCACGTCCCGCAGTACCTCTTCATCAGCCAGCTCCACACGACTGTCACCGTGCGCCAGGGCATGCCGGTCACCCGTGAAACGGGAGAAGAGGTCTGGGACAACCGTTACATAGCCAGCATCGACTAGCTTTTGCGCTAAGTCTGTCGTGTGCTGAACGATACCATAGCGCTCGTGGAGATGGATGACTGCGGGCCGCTTGGCTGCCCCACCGGGACGCCCAAGAAAGCCATTGATCCTATTGTCGATGCGAATCTGGGTCAGCATACGATGCCTCCCTACTTGCTCCGTTGCACGGTGTAACCTCCTATCGGCACCTTCTCGTGGCACAGATTCGAGTGTCTTACAGCTCGCCACCCGTATCGCTCGTGATGTGGCCTACCAGAGCATGGACCATCATCGCCACCGACCTGCTCATCGACCTGTCGACGCCCACCGCTCATTACGATTTCCGTCACGCCGGGACGCAGTGAACTTGGCGGGGACTGGGATGCATCAGCTTAACGCGCACTCAGGTATCGCCGAGGCAGCAAGAGACCCCAACGCTGTGATGGGCACGGAGAGAGATCATACCCGAAATGGTGCGTCCATGAAAGCATGCGACAAAATCCTTGCTACGATGGGGCTGCTGCGCGACAATAGCGTCATCGGCACGCCAGCCATGGTGGCCGACCGCTGGCACGCGCCACAGAAGGCGTGTGGCTGGCAGAGGATCTTGGCTGAGGGGCACCGCGGCCACCTGATCTAGCTTGCGTAGGTGGTGACATCCCGGCGGTGGGTCGAGACGGTACCGCCGCCGGTTCAGGCGCGGCTGATCCGGGGCCCGCTGGCGCGGTGACGTCAGCAAACTGAGAACGGATAGCACGCGAAAAAGGAGCCCGTTATGCTGATCGTTGATTCGCAAGTGCATATCTGGACAAGCGGCATGCCTACCAATCGAGCGCACCGACAGATCTCCTCCTTCACCAAGGACGATCTGCTCAAGGAAATGGATGAAGCGGGCGTCAACGCGGCCGTGATTCATCCGCCGGGCTGGGACCCGAATGCCAACGAGGTGGCGGTTAATGCCGCCCGTCAGCACCCCGACCGACTCTCAATCCTGGGGAACTTCCCCCTCGATCGCCCGGAGAGCCGTACCCTGCTCGACGGCTGGAAGCAGCGGCCAGGGATGCTCGGCCTGCGCTTCACGTTTCAACAACCGCATCAGCAGGCCTGGCTGCGAGATGGGAGCCTGGACTGGTTGTGGTCCGCGGCGGAACGCGCTAGGGTGCCTATTGGGCTGGCCGCGGCCAGTTTCCTGCCGATCGTCGGGGAGATCGCAGCTCGCCATCCAGGGCTGAAGCTGCACGTTGATCACCTGGGCAGGGCCGGAGGTACCAAGGACGAGGCGGCCTTCGCCAACCTGCCAGAGCTCTTAGCGCTGGCCAGGTATCCAAATGTAGCGGTTAAGGCCAGCGGGGCGCCGAGCTATTCGAGCCAACCCTATCCCTATCGCAACATTCAGACGTATATCAGGCAGATCTATGATGCCTTCGGTCCGGAGCGCACGTTCTGGGGGACGGATATCACACGTATGCCGTGCTCCTGGCGGCAATGCGTGACGATGTTCACGGAGGAGCTATCGTGGCTGTCGGGGCGTGACCAAGAGCTGGTCATGGGGCGTGCCCTGTGCAATTGGATTGATTGGAAGCTGCCGGGATAAAGCGGCGGAAGCAAATGAAGACCGTGATGGCGGGCGCCGCGTTGGCGACCAGACACCTCGGGTTCCGTATCAGCAGGTGATCAACGCGGCCTGCCCGCTCAACCCAGACACAAAGTCGTGGTGGTTGGCATGGTGAAGGGGCTGGCGAGCTCATAGCGCGATTGTTCCGCCCACAGGGGAGCGGTACCAGCCGAAGCATCTGGTGTGAGGTTTGTCGCCTCCCGAGCCCTTGTAAAGGCTTTGAATTCTCGTGCCATCTGAGCGCGTACGGCCGCAGGTTTTGCCATAGGTCTTTAAAGAGCGTCTCACCCATAATGATCGTCCGCCAGACTTCTTTTGCATTCCGGCCCACCCGTACGACCGTAAAGCAGGACACGAGCGATGTCCTGCAGGTACGGCCTGCCGCAAAAAATCACCGCTCACATCGACAGCCACGGCCAATGCGGCATTGTTATCGTGCGGAAACGGATCGTTCAGATCATACTTCCAGGCGATGGTACCCCTGTTTCTAATCTTCACCATCCTGAACTCATGCGGCGTTCCCAAAAGGCCGGCAGCCGTATTTTGGGCATAGCCCGCCAGGGCAATACTATGCCGCCGAGGATCGGCAGCGATAGCAAGCTCAGCATCATCGCGATCAACGCGCTTGCCGGGACCGGTAATGACCGCCGCCAGTCCTCGTGCCCTTCCGTGATACTGGCCACCGTCATATCGAAGGACGTACGGTCGTTTTGCGTCACACCGACGGCAATCATCGCGCCGGTGATGGGCTCCGACACCACCGCGCGCCCTTCGTTTGTGTATGGTGCAGTACCGATGATGGGCACATCCCACAGCACCGTCCCCGTGTCTTTGTTGAGCGCAACGACCGTGAAGGTGCTGAGCGCCTGGCTGCTATCCTGAGCCAGCCTGGTCACAACAGGATTGCCGTTGAGGAGGTGAATAATGGCGACAACCATGAAGGAGATCCTGGAGCGATATGAGCACCAGCACGCCTCCACGCACGCCGTGATCGCGGCGATGCCCGAGGTCCACGCGTCGTTCCGCCCGCACGAGCGCTCCCTGAGCTGGGGGCAGCTGGCCTGGCACGTGGCCACCACACCGCTCTATTATGTGAGCGAGGTCTTCAGGCTCCCCACGCAGTTGGGGTGGGACCTCGACAACGCCAGGCCGCCCACAACGACGGCGGGGCTGGTCCAGGGGCTCGACGACATCTACGATGAGATTGTCGACGCCCTCCGCACGAAGGACGACGCCTGGCTCGATGAGATGACCGATTACCACGGGACAATGAAGGAGAAGCGTTGGATCCTGGGCCACGTGATCGACCAGGAGGTTCACCACCGGGGTCAGATGACGGTATTGCTCAGGTTGAAGGACGCAAGCGTGCCACAGGTATACGGCCCCACGGCAGATGAGTGCAACGAGGTACGGCGATTTCGGCACCACCTCTTCGTCTGAACCAGGCCGCGCTGCACGGTCAACGGACAGTCGGAGGCCCTCTTCAAGCTGATGGCCCGCCGGCTCAAGGATCACGGTCTCGATAAAGGTGCAGAGGCGGTTCGACAAACGCGGTGTAACTGCTTTCTTGTCTGCTCGGGAGGTCCCGTGGTCGTGGTGTACCCGGACAATGTGTGGTACCGAAAGGTCACGCCTGAACTGCTTGACCGGATTATCACGGAGCACCTGCAGCACGGCACGCCGGTGCAGGAGCACGTCTATCACCAAGGATAGGGAAGGCCAGGGCGGGCTCTTCCAGATGAGTGAGTGAGACCTTGGGACAGTTGTCGCGGCCGTCACGCTCCCCTAGGACAGCGGCAAGGATCCTGGTCAAAAACTCATGCAGAGATGTCTGACATCACACGACCGGAAGCTCCTGCATGCTCAGCCGCTCGTGTCCCGCACAGACCATGTGTTGATGGGTCCCACTCGCGTTGACAACCCTGCCAAAGCCGACTACACTCGTGCCAAGTGACGAGGGAGGTGTCGAGGTAGACCAACATGTCATGGAGGGACACACATGGACCTGGTGTCATTCTTCCTGCCCCCTCACGAGACCATGTATACGCAAATCTCTGACCGCTTCAATCAGCTGACCGATGACCAGATACGGCTCCGCCCCCATCCACACCTGAACTCCATTGCCTGGCTGCTCTGGCACATGGCCCGTAGTGAGGACATGGGGGTCAATCGGCTGATCGCCAATCGCCCAGATGTCCTGACCGGGGAGGGCTGGGCATCGCGCTTGAACCTGACACGCCGCGATATGGGCACGGGGATGACCGACGACGAAGTGGTCGAGTTTAGTGCCAGGGTGAACACGGTGGCGCTGCGTGCGTATAGCGGAGCCGTGGGGCGAAGGACGCAGGAGATCGTCCGAGGCCTGCCAGCCGAGGCGTGGGATGACGTGCCGGATCCGTCGCATATCCACCGGGTGCTGGTCGAGGAGGGGGTTATTGGGCCACACGCCGGCTGGGTTGAACAGGTGTACGTCGGCAAAACCAAGGGGTGGTTGCTGCTCCAGATGGCTCTCAGGCACCCGAGCGGACATCTCGGCCAAGCCACGCTGACCAGGAAGATGCAGGGCTTGGGCAGCGGTGGCCGCTGAATGTGCCCCCGAGAGCGCGTCCTAGCGCGTCTATTGGTCAGGAGCACAGCAGCGCTGGCACGCACGGGGCCCCTACGCCCTGTCCGTGGCCGATGGCGGCGATGGGCTCGCGTCAGGCCAGATAACCCGTGACCGGTTGGCTGCGGCGCTTCGCACGGACCCGGCGCTCGAACACACCTACCTGGGAACGTTCGATGGAGACCGTTACCACACCCCAACGACCACCGGACCTACGAAGGAATCGTGCAGGCAGACTTGTTGGCACCATGCGCGATGAACACGGAGAGCGGGGCTTGAGACGGGGAAAGAGCGCCGCATGGGCTCAGACCTGTCGCCCCCTCTCCCCCTCTTCGTTCCGCGGAGGATGCGATGGATCTCATACTCAGGAACGCCCGGCTTACCTCTCGTCCTGGTCAGACGCTGTTCGATATTGGCATCGAGGGCGGCCGGATCGCTGCCATTGAACCGACGTTGCATGCTGAGGGCCAAGAGACCGATGTGCAGGGTCGGCTCGTCAATGCCGGCTTCGTGGAGACACATATTCACCTGGACAAGTCCTGTCTGCTCGATCGATGCCATGCAGAGAAAGGAGACCTCGACGAAGCGATTGCACAGGTGGCAGCCGTCAAGAAGCAGTTCACCGCCGCCGACGTCCGCGCCCGCGCCGCGCGCACCCTGAAACAATGCATCCTGCACGGCACCACCCTCATGCGCACCCACCTCGAAGTCGACCCTGGGATCGGGCTGCGGAGCTTGGAGGGCGTCCTGCCCCTCATTGAGGCCTACCAGTGGGCCCTGGACCTCGAGATCTGTGTCTTTCCCCAGGAGGGTCTTCTGAACAATCCCGGGACGGACGAACTCATGGTCGAAGCCCTGAAGCGCGGCGCACGTGTGGTGGGTGCGGCGCCATACACTGACACCAACCCCCGCGGGCAGATCGACCGCGTCTTTCAGATGGCGCGTACATTCGACGTCGACATCGACATGCACCTCGACTTTGGCAACACGGCGGACTCCATGGATCTCGAGTATGTGTGTGAGCAGACGGAGACGAACCACTATGGAGGCCGGGTGGCGGTGGGGCACGTGACGAAGCTCTCCACGCTCTCCAAAGACCGCGTTCGTCGCATCGCCCGGCGCATGGCCGATGCTGGCGTGGCCCTCACCGTGCTGCCCTCCACTGACCTGTACCTCATGGGTCGGCACCAGGATCATAACGTGCTACGTGGGGTGGTGGCGGCCCACGAGTTGCTCTACGACGGTGTCAACTGCTCCCTCTCCACCAATAACGTGCTCAATCCCTTCACGCCGTTCGGCGACTGTTCGCTGCTGCGCATGGCCAACCTCTATGCCAATATCTGCCAGGTGGGCAAACGGGACGACATCCGCGAGTGCTTCGAGATGATCACCGCCCGCGCCGCGCGCCTGATGCGGCGCGATGACTATGGC
>JBKPCR010000520.1:0-12652 GCA_046727435.1 bacterium
TGCTGTCGAGCGCGTAGCGGTCCACATCCACATCGTGAAACTTGTAGTACGTGCGGATCTCCTGCAATTGTCCGTAGGTGTCCATGAGGGGCTGCCAGTCCCATAGTCGAATGTTGTCGACGGTCGCTTTGTTGGCCTGGAGCGTCTGCCAGGTCAGGTCCTGATCCGCAGGGAAGGTCTTCACCGTGATCTGCTGGAGGTCATACGCCTGCCGGGTGAGAGCGATGTTGTGCTGGATGTAGGGTTTCTCCAGCTGCAGCTCATTCGGCTTCACGAAGATACGTTGAAATAGCGCTGGGAAAACTAAACCCAACACCAGTGAGGTCCCAAAGATCAGCCCCCCCGCGGCGAAGGGGAGCGTATAGGTGCGCACCCAGACATTAGCCAATGACACCAGGCTTGCCGCCACCGCGAGGCCAACCAGCAACCAGAGGATAGGCAGCTCGACATGGACATCGGTGTAACTGGCGCCCACCACGACCCCGTTGTCGCGGTACAACAGGAGGAAGCGGTCCAGGCTGTAGGACCAGGCTTTGACGGCGAAGAAGAGGGCTAGGAGGCCTGAGCCATGCGCGATCGCCACCGGGGACACCGACCACCGTTGCTCCTCAAGTTGGATGCCGCCGTTCACCCAATAGACGGCTGCAGCCATGATGGCACTTAAGAAAAGCATCAGTAACAACCAGTTTTTCATGGCGAGATAGGCGGGTAGGGAGAAGAAATAGAAGCTTATGTCCTTGCCGTATAAGGGATCGCTGTGCCCGGACGGGACTTGATAGATGAAGCGCAGGACCACCTCCCAATTACTCACCTCTCCGGCGGCCACTAGGAGCCCCAAGAGGCTGGCGGTCCCCCCGATGAGGAGGTGCCATGGGAGGCGCCGGCTCGTGAGCTCCCACAGCTCGGGGATGGTCTGAACACGCGTCGATGCCCCAGCCCCGTCAACACGAGTAATACGCCGGCGCGGCTGGGCGAACCGATACGCCACGAAGCCGTTCACGTACAGCGCGGTGGCAGAGCCCACAAGGGTGGCCAGGAAGAGGAGTGTTTGGGCACCGAGAATCGTCCAGTAGACCGGCAAATAGCCGATGGCTGAAAACCAGGCCCAATCCACCAGAAAATTAGTGGTGAGCCCCAGCACAATCAGCGCCGCGATGACACCCGTGATGGCCACTGTGATCGCTATGCGTCGCATGTCCTAACCCCCACCTTAGGTCATTCCTATAGACTTGCGCTTCGATCTTGAGCCAACTTTATAGCCCATCCCGATCTCCGGCACCAGGACAATGATGGGTACGCCTGCCGCCGTGGCCAGCTCCCCTGCCCTGAACATGGGCTGTTCCAGGGTGTGACTTGCGCGTCTGCAGAGATATTACAGACATATTGATGATGACGGCGTGATCAAGGAGTGGATGTCAGCTAGGTTGGATCAAACAGCTGTGAAAAGGAAAGCTACCAGGATCAACATTTCGTCAGAAAAGGCGCGACCGGAGATTCAGCTTACCCCCAGCATCCGAAGCCCGTGGGTCAACGTAACCGTAGAAACCAGTCTTGTCAAAGGACGTTTTCTGCGGTGCCGCGCATTATTGGTCGCCCGTACCTTTGATGTCAGCCTGCACAAATTGCCAGCCAAACCGTCCTTTGACACACAGGTGACCATGGCCGACATCGTGGTCGAGGGGAGAGGTAGCTTTGACAATCTGATTGTCCTGGACGTGGAGCGTTAACGTACATCCGACCCCACAGTATGGGCAGATGGTATCGGTGTGCGTCTGCTGTGCCTCATCCCAGGTGCCGGCCTGACGCATCTCATGCTCGCGGCGCGGTATGAGGGCGCCAGTTGGACAAACGCCAATGCAGTTCCCGCAGTAGACACAGGCTGACTCCGGAAGCGGTACCGCAAACTCGGTCGAGATGTGAGCCTCGAAGCCGCGCCCGGCCACAGCGATGGCAAAGGTGTTCTGAGCATCTACACCACAGGCCTCGACGCACTTGTAGCACAAGATGCAGCGGGAATAGTCCCGCACATAGAGGTCGTTATCGAGCTTTGGAGGCTGTGCCACACTGGCGGCGGTCCTCTCCAAAGGCTGGTGATGATGTCCTACGCGCTGGAGTTCGCGTTGACGCGGGGCTTCAGGCGGCCCATAGCGTTCAGGGCGAGCCTGGTAGCGTTGCAGGTAGTCCTGCACCGTCGGGGCCAGCGACAGATCAACCGCAGAGGCCAGGAATTCCAGTACCATCCGCCGGCTCAGGCGGACGCGCGCGGAATCGGTCTGCACGACCATGCCTGACTCGACCTGCCGCGAACAGGCGGGTACCAGGATCCGCGAGCCTTCGACTTCGACCACGCAGACACGGCAGACATTGACCGGCGTCAGATTCTCCAGATAGCACAGTGTCGGGATGTCAATATCCTGGCGCCGACAGGCCTCGAGTAGCGTCGTCCCTTCTGGCACCCGGAGCGAATCTCCATCGACGGTCAATTCGATGTCCCGAGTGGTGTGACCGGGCGCGTCCCCTCTCATGATGCCTCCTCTGGGGTGAAATATTTCAGCTGGGCGATGGCGGATTCAATGGCACTGGGGGCGGTTTGCCCTAAGCCACAAATCGAAGCGTCGCGCATGACCTGGGCGATGTCGGCACGCAGGGCCAGTTCATCCTGGAGCGAGCTCAGCAGATGGCTATCGATCAGTCGATGCAGCCATTCCTCCTGGCGCACTGTCCCAATGCGGCAGGGGACGCACTGCCCGCACGACTCATCCCGGAAGAAAGCGGCGATCCGCGACAGCACCGCTTTCATATCGATGGTGTCATCGAACACCATGACGGCACCCGAGCCGATAGTGGCACCGATGGCGCGCGTGCCCTCGAAGGTCAATGGGGTGTCGAGCTGCTCAGGGGTGAGAAATGTGCCAGCCGCTCCACCCAACAGGATGGCCTGTAGCGCGCGTCCCTGTCGCAAGCCACCTGCCAGGTCCAGCAACGTCTGCAGGGTCGTGCCGAAAGGGACCTCATAGACACCTGGGCGCGCGATGCAGCCAGACACGCAGAAGAGCTTGGTGCCCGTCGATGCGGGAGTGCCAATGGAGGCAAAGGTCGTTCCCCCGTGACGGATGACCTCCAGCACATTGACCAGGGTCTCAACATTATTCACCACAGTCGGTTTGCCGAACAGCCCCACCTGCACGGGGAACGGTGGCTTGTTGCGCGGCTCGCCACGATAGCCCTCGATGGAGTTCAGCAAAGCAGTTTCTTCACCGCAAATATAGGCACCAGCCCCACGCCGCAACTCGATCTCAAAGCGAAACCCTTGGGACATCACATCTGCGCCTAACAATCCTCGGGCTCGCGCCTGCACGATCGCATTGGTGAGACGCCTGGCCGCCAGCGGATACTCACCCCGAATATACAGGTAGCCCTGCTCGCAACCGGTGGCAAAGGCGGCGATGGTCATCGCCTCCAGAAGCGCGAAGGGATCTTCTTCCATCAATAGGCGATCCTTAAAGGTTCCTGGTTCCGACTCGTCCGCGTTGCACACGAGATAATGCGGCCGCACTGCCGCGCGTGCCACTGCCTCCCATTTCCGACCCGTGGGGAACGCTGCCCCGCCCCGGCCGAGGAGTTTGGCGTCGTTCACCTCCCGGATGATCGCCTCTGGCCCCAGTTCGATGGCTTGGCGCAAGGCTGCATAGCCGCCGTGGGCACGATAGGCGTCCAGGCTCGTGGGATCAACCCGTCCGACTCTGCGTAGGAGGCACAGGTTGGTATCGCCGGCTTGGGGGATTAGCAGTGGTGGTGGCTTAGGAGCGGACAGCTCGTGGAGAAGCTGCATGAGATCTGTAGCCGCCATCGGAGCGAACGCCTGTTCTTGCGGCTTTTCTCCCGCCGCGATGCAAAGTGCGGCTGGTGGGCGCTCGCACAGGCCTAGGCAAGGGCTGGGATGCCAGGTCGCACGCCCATCTGCCGTCGGCGTACCCGCCGGGCCGAGACGACGCTCCAGCGCCGCACGGATTTTGTCGGCCCCATTGACCATACAGGCGAGATCTTCGCACATGTGCACGACGACGGGTGGTTGTGGCGAGAGTGCCAGGAGGGCATAAAAGCTGGCCACGCCATAGGCTTCGGCAGGTGGTATGGTCAGGCGCTCGCAGATGTAGCTGAGTGCTGCGGGACTGATCCAGCCCACGCGTGCCTGCACCGCCCATAAGGCTGGCAACAACAGATGACGCTGGTCTCGAGCTGCTGCGTGCCCGCCTCCAGCCGCATGCCTCATCCTCTCTGCTCGCTCGGGTGTGGATGATCCCAAGAGCGCATCCACTGCTGCTTGTTCCTCGGGAGTGGCGGGAGCGGGGTACAACCGTAGATCCATGCCGGTGTCTCTCCTGGCCTCAGTGCTACCGGCGAACGCCAGCCCCTGCCTCCTCTAATCGTGTTTGGAGGTGATCTTGTCCACGCGAATGGCGGTGGCTTTGAATTCCGCCGTGCCGGATTTGGGGTCGGTAGCGTCGATCGTCAGCAGATTGGTGGCCACTTCATCCTGAAAGTGTAAGGTCATGAACGCCAGGCCAGGTCTCAGGCCCGAATCGAAGTGCACCGGCGCCAGAATCGATCCCCGACGCGAGCTGACCCGTACCCATTCCCCCTCGCAAATATCATAGCCCTGGCCATCCGCGGGTGAGAGGTCGAGGCTTTCGTTGCGCCGCAACGGCGACGTATACCTCCCACTCTGCACACCGGTATTATAGGAATCCAATCGACGCCCGGTGGTGAGGCGGATGGGATAGTCTTCATCGGTACGATCCACGGGGGGGTCATGCTCGACGGCATGGAATGGCGCTCTTGGCCCCTGCACAGGTTCTTCCCACAGGCGGGCATGGAGAAACAGCGTGCCTGGATGCTGCTCGTCATAACAGGGCCACTGCAGGCCGCCCAGTTGTTCAAGGCGTTGATAGCTCATGCCGGCATGATTGGGGCTGAGGCGACGCAATTCGTCCCAGACGCTTTCGGCCGTCGGCGCTCCCCAGTCATGACCCAGTCGACGCGCAAGGTCGCAGAGAATGGCCAGGTCGTCCCGCGCCTGACCCGGTGGATTGAGGGCTTTGCGCACTCGCTGGACGCGACGCTCGCTATTGGTCACCGTCCCCTCGGATTCGCACCAGCTTGCCGCTGCCGGCAACACCACATGCGCCAGTTCCGCCGTGGCCGTGAGAAACATATCCTGTACCACGAGATGCTCCAGGTCACCCAGCAAATGGAGGGCCCGCTTGGCATCCGCCTCCGACTGCACCGGGTTTTCGCCAATGACGTATAGTGCCGACAGCTCGCCACGTTCCATAGCTTCGAACATGTCGCTGAGATGCCAGCCTCGCTTCGGCGGGATCTGCTTGCCCCAGAGTGCCTCGAACTTGGCTCGCAGCGCATCATCCTCCACGTGCTGGAAGCCGGGCAGGCGGTCGGGTAGCGCCCCCATGTCGCCGCCGCCCTGTACGTTATTCTGGCCGCGCAGCGGATTCAGCCCTGAGCCATAGCGGCCGACGTGCCCTGTCAGCAGGGCCAGATTGATGAGAGCGACGACATTGTCTACGGCGTTATGATGTTCTGTGATGCCGAGGGTCCAGCAAATCATCGCTCGATCGGCTTTGGCATAGGTATGCGCGAGCTCGCGGATGAGCGCCGCTGGCACCCCAGTTTCGTGCTCCGCATACTCGAGTGTGTAGGGCTCAACGCCGGCGCGATAGGCCTCAAAGCTAGCGGTGGCCTGTGCGATGAATGTCTCATTGGCCAGCCCTGCGACAAGGATTTCGCGACCGATGGCGTTGGCGAGGGCGATGTCCGACCCCACTTCCAGGCCTAACCAGCCATCAGCCCACGCCGCTGAACTGGTACGGCGCGGATCGATGACATACAACTTGGCGCCACGGCGCACACCTTTCACGAGATGGTGAAAGAAAATCGGGTGGGTCTCACGCGCGTTCGATCCCCACAGGAGGATCACATCTGTATCCTCGATTTCCTGGTACGAACTGGTGCCCCCTCCCGCTCCGAATACCGCCGCCAGCCCGGCGACGCTCGGCGCGTGTCAGGTCCGGTTGCAGCTGTCGATATTGTTGCTGCCGATGACCACTCGGGCGAATTTCTGCGCCATGAAGTTCATCTCATTAGTGGCCTTCGAGCAGCTGAACAGGCCGAACGCCCGCGGTCCATACCGTTCCACGGCCACGCTGAATCCTTCAGCAGCGCGATCCAAAGCCTCTTCCCAGGTCGCCGGCCGCAAGCGGCCATGATCACGTACCAGAGGCTCTGTCAGTCGGACGTATGACCGTTTCATTGCTATGCTTCTCCTTGGAGCCATCGAGCGCAATGCGCTCTGGATGGGTATAAATATTGAAGCTCTGGTCACGCAGGAAGCCCACGAGCGTCATCCTGAAATGCTGTGCGGCTTCGATGGCCAGACTTGACGCGGCCGAGACGGCGCATAGGATTGGCACCCCTGCCATCGCAGCTTTTTGCACGATCTCGAAGCTGACGCGACCGGAAACCAGCAGCAGGCGGTCCCTCAGAGGCACTTCTCCCGCCTGCAACATCTGTCCGATGAGTTTGTCCACAGCATTATGGCGGCCGATGTCTTCCCGCAACGAGAGAAGCCGACCCGCCTGGTCAAACAGGCCAGCGGCATGGAGCCCGCCAGTCTGCTCGAAGAGCTGTTGTGCCTGGCGCAGAGCGCCGGGGAGTGGCATCAAGACCGAGCCATCAACTACAGGACCTGGCGCCACTGGAGGACAGTGTATGGCCACTTGCTGAATGGACACTTTGCCGCACAGCCCACAGCTAGAAGTGGCGGTAAAGTGGCGCTTCACAGCCGTGAGATCGACGGGCCGAGCTAGGCGCACCTCGACAATATTACAGGTATGACTGACTCCAGAGTGGTCACCCCCATGGACAGCCATAATATCGTGGTGGGAGCCGATCAAGCCCTCGCCATATAAGAAGCCCATGGCCAGCTCGCCATCGTGTCCCGGCGTCCGCATGGTCACGGCCAGGCTCATCATGTCCTGGTCGGGGCCGCCCACCTGAATTTCCATAGGCTCCTCGGCGACGAGCTGATCCCGCTGGCGGTACCACATGCCCTGTCGCACCGAGATCACCTGCCTCGAGACGATGTCCGCTTGCCGGCCTCTTGTAGGGTTATCGAACCGGAGATCTGCGGTGGCTTGCTCGTGATCAACCATACGAGCATCTCCTGCAGGCCGTGATGTGCCTTCAACATGACGACCTGCAAAACAATCTAGATGGGCTCGAGGCTCTCTGCGAAGCGCTGCTCCACGATTTCCTATGGGTAGGCCGCCGCGACGCTGATGGAACCTGTCAGCTCCACAGCCTCCAGAAGCACCATGCACCACTCATGGAGGACGACCTCGCCATCCTGTTCAAGTCAGTCATTCGAGCGGATTCGCCTGGGGCTCTGCATCGTGTAGCCCGTGGCGTCCATCTCTCCGCGCCAGCATCGTGGTTGTAGCGGCCAAGCGCACGGAAGCTGCGCCACGGCACCCGCGCATTGACTGCAGCGCTATTCTACCGCCAGCTTACCATGTTCCCGTGAGACAAGTCAAAGAAAGGAGAAGAATATCCCGAGATTCCAACATAAGAGCTATCCATGCGTAGTCAGCCTATACGCGGAGCTGGCGCCGCCAGCGCTGCCAGCCCAAGGGTGCCTCCCCCAGCGCCTCATGCTCACCCCGCAGCCGATACGCGGTCGCCAGGGCGAACATCAACAGGGTGAACACCATATGCACCCGCACCGCCCGCTCGGTATTCTGCGGCGGATGGCCCAAGTATCACTGCTGTTTGGCTTCCTTGATGGGACACCCGCGCTGGCCACTTCTCCCAACGGGGTGTCGCGTCGTTCATGACGCTCCCCTGCTGCTGTCTGGCAACCCTATCTGGCCATCGCAACCAGAAAGGCTGCCCGAGGGGGCGCGTCTTGGCAACTCAAAATCCCAGAAACTACTGCCTATTACAAACGCCACACACGGCCGAAGAACTGCTCTTTGTTGTAACCACTACACGACAAGCCACATGTGAAGCCACTTATCCAACCGGGAACTTGAGCAGCGCTGATTGCAAGTGCGTATAGAACAAAGATGGTAAGCAACCGGCTGGGAGCTGGGGTCGGAGCCGCCACGAGCGAGATTTCTTGCGATTGTGGAACGATTCGCAGTAACGCCGATCTGGAGGTCAGCAAGCATAATCAGAGATGCAGCGAACAGCTTTAGGGCTTGTAGAGGGCCTCTCGGCGAGAGGTCGCCCTCGACCAACATTCTGACCAGAGGCAAGCCTCGACTCCAATAAGATCGTATCTAATATCCAAAGTGTAATTTATAGGTATAAAGACATTTACAGTAGATGGATGATTATGAGAGAATAGTTATGAGTGGATTTGGCGTGCGCGTGACCAACGGAGGGCAGTAAATCCACCGATAGACTCCCGGTCGCAGTCCATCAGCCCCTCTAAATCGAACCACATGACATTGGCACACGCGAACCGCTAAGACCCCATTCAGTCCCATTTTTCGGCGAAGTTGACTGTACCAATCCTGTATGGACTGATTTAGTCTATACATCGAATAGGAAGGATATCCTATGAGCCGCTATTATAAGCCCCCACATCCATTTCTCCACGACTACACGGCCGAGATTGAGATGCTCCGCCAAGCAGTCGTCGCACTCACCCACGACCCGGCAGGCGATGCGCCGCCTCCGCCCGCCCTCGATGAGGCGATGGAAGCAGTGTCGGTGGCCTTTGAAGAATTACACTCAGTTAATGAAGCGCTTATACAGACCCAGCAGGTCGCCATCCACGAACAGCAGCGGTACCGGGAGTTGTTTACCTTCGCCCCCGACGGCTATCTGGTGACCGACCTCCACGGGCTTATCCAGGAGGCCAACCAGGCTGCAGCCACTCTACTCCATGTCGTGCAGGACCAGTTGGCTGGCATCCCACTGGCGGTCTTTGTCGCGCCCGAGGCGCGCCAAGGCTTTCGGGCACAGATAGCCTGCTTGCAGAACAGCGCTGCGGTACGAATGTGGGAGGTACCCATTCAGCCCTGGCGTCAAGCCGCCTTTCCGGCCATGTGTAGTGTGGCTCCAGCACGGGATGTCCACGGGCAGGTGATCGGCCTCCGGTGGCTCCTGCGGGATAACTCTGAGCAGCAGCAAGCGTACAAGGTAATAGAGCAGCGGGTTCAGGCGCAGACCGCGGAGCTTGCCCAGGCGAATGCCGCCCTGCAGGACGCGTTAGGCCAGGCCCAGGTACTTTTGCGCGAGTTACATCATCGGGTCAAGAATAACCTCCAGGTTATCGCCAGTCTGCTGAATTTGCAGTCAGCGTCCGTGCAGGACCCACACATTCAGGAGATCTTCCAGGGCTGTCAGGAGCGCATTCGCGCCATGGCCCTGGTTCACGAGTTGCTGTGCCAAAGCCGCAACCTGGGACGGATCGAGCTCGCACATTATCTTGAGGCACTGGCTAGGCAGCTGTTCGGGTCCCACCGCATCGACCCCGAGCGGGTTCACCTCTCAATCCAGGCCGACGAGGTGTTGCTGGATGTCAATACGGCAATCCCCTGTGGGCTGCTATGTCATGAGCTGATTTCTAACTGTTTGAAGCATGCCTTTCCAGGCCAGCAGTCAGGGGAAGTGACGATTACCATTCGGGCCATCCCGGCTGGGCAGCTGACCGTGACCATCCATGACACGGGAATTGGCTTCCCCGAAAGCGTGGATTTCCACAAGACAGAATCTTTGGGTCTCCAGGTGGCCTGCTTGTTGACCAGGCAGCTACAGGGAACCATGACATTAGCGCGCGACGGCGGGACGTGCTTCACACTCACATTTCCTATCTGACATAGAGCCCGCTCAGTCCGGCCCTGCGGTGGAACCCGTGGTTCTCGCATGAAGGGGCAGATGCGGTCTAGCCGGTCGCCCTCCGCCTCCCTCATACCCCTGCCCTCCCTGGTCTATACTCCTGCGGTCGCCTCGCCCACAATCCATCACACAGACTCTCATCGGGAGGGTTACCGCTGCGGGTACCCGACCTTATCCCGACCCTGCTGGCCCTGCCCAATCTCACCTCTGCGGAGTCCTCAGCTATTCGCCCAACCTTTCAGGAAGTCCGACACGTAATCTATGAAGAGGGAGAGCTAAAATGGAGAGAGATCTCTCCCGTCATCATCCCTTGTGGTATCTGGCAAAAAACTCACAGTGCAGCCTATTGCACGTATATGACGCGAGGAAAATCAGCAGATTCCGGCTACAAGTGTGCAGGAAAAAGGGTCGTTTTCGCCGGACACGATGGGCCGTTGAGACGACAGTAGAGCCTGGAGATGACTCACACGCCTCGCCAGGAACACGTATCTTGTATCTGCAGCGCATGTGAGCCGGAAAGCGCCCGTGTTTGCAGGCTCGCAAATCGCTGTTAGCGGACCGCTACAGCTAGGAAATCTTCTCCGAAGTCTGCTTCACGCAGAACTGGTCAAAAGCCTCCGTGAGGAACTTGGCGATCTCGGTGGCGTCCCGCTGTTCGATCTGGTGCCGATGCAACATGAACACGGGCTTGCCATCTTTGAACAGCGCCACCGATGGCGAGGAAGGCGGATAGTCATGCAAATACTCGCGCACGCGTGCGGTGGCCTCAAGATCACCGCCGGCAAATACCGTGGCCACGGTGTCAGGTACAATCGCATGTCGCAACGACAGCGCAATCCCCGGGCGGGCACGGCCGGCTGCACACCCACACATCGAGTTAATCACCATCATTACGGTGCCGCCATGTGGCCCCAGCATGGCGTCAACGTCTTCAGGGGTCCGCGTTTCCTGCACGCCCAGTTGCGTCAATTCCTGCCGCATCGGTCCGATAAATTCTTCTGGATATCTCACCGTGTCATGCCTCCTTCATGAATGTGTCGCATCGGGACAAACAACCGAGTGTATTCTACCAGACTGCCGTGGGATGACCAATGGAATTCTGCCCCTCTGCTGCAAGGGTCCATGCGAGCCAGTCGGATGCACGATCGAGCTCGATGTGTGGGACGGGGCACTCACACCCACACACAACACGCCCGGCCATTGTGAGTCCATATTGATGACCACGCGCGCTGCGAGGGGCAATTGGAGGTCCAGAACACTCCTGGGCCACAATTTGATAAGCATGAGGCAAACTTCTAGAGAGTCCCGCGCGGCACCGGAACCCCTGGAATCTTCAGCCGCAGACGTGCCAGAGTACGCCGGGTGGTGAAGTACAATGTCGACCAGTCATCGTCTCCCCAGGCTATGTTTGTGCTCGTCTCCTTGGTCGGGATTGTCCCTAGATGCTTCCCGGCATTGTCGAGGATCCAGACGCCACCAGGTCCAGTGCAGTAGACATTGCCCTCCTGGTCAACTTTCATGCCGTCTGGGTTTCCCAGTCGCTCACCGCTCATAGCGCAAAAGACCCGGTCCGTGGCCAGCGCCAGCAACCCCGTTGGTTCCACATCGAAGGCTCGAATGTGACGACGGCGGGAATCATTGATGTACAAGATCGTCTCGTCCGGGGAAAAGCACAGGCCATTGGGGAGAACAAAATCCCGTACCAGCAGGTGAATCGATTCTCGATCGGGAGAGACACGATAGACCCCGCAGAAGTCCAATTCGGATTCGACGCGACCCACCCCTGGATCGGTAAAATAGATGCTGCCGTCGGATTTCACCACCACATCGTTTGGCCGATTCAAGCGTCGGCTATGATACTGGTTCGCCATCACGGTGACGCTCCCATCCGGCTCGATGCGGGTCACCCGGCGAGCCCCGCCTTCGCAGGCTATCAACCTCCCCTGTCGATCGCGGGTCAGACCGTTCGCCCCATTGGTGGGTTCGTGTGCGATAGTAACGCCTTTCCCTGGCGTCCATTGCATGCGTCGATCATTGCCGATATCGCTAAACAGCAGATACCTGCCTTCGTGCCACCACAATGGCCCCTCAGCAGGACCCTGGTCATTCCCGAATCCGCTGGCCAGCTCTTCGATCTCCTGCCCTGGGGCCACAATGCGTGCCAAGCCTGGGTCATGCTGTTCTATCGGCATGCTCTACTCCTTCCCATCTGCAAGTGTAGATGCGGGTCCGTGCAAAGAAAGGCAGGATTTCCAGGACTTGTGCTACAATTATTAGTGAGCATATGCCGCCTCCGCACGCAGCACCCCCGACGAGGCTCACATGACCTGTGAGCCTGCAAGTCGAATCGACCGCAGGCTCGCAAGGAAGTCGTCCATATGCCCCCACAGCTGCGAGGGGCGGGGAAGAACCTGGCTCAGTCGTCGAGGTGAATCGTGGCGGTGACGCGGGGCTTGTTCCCAACGACGCGTGTGGTATGTCCTTTTCCCGTCAGGTCTTCTGCCAGGTTCACATGCCCTGGACCGTAGCGGTGCAAGCTGCCATCCGCGAGGCCGATCTCCACTTCCCCCTCTAGCGTGATGACGAACTGCCGGCGCGGGGCGGTGTGCCAATCGCTAAAACGGCCGGGCTCCGCGCTTCGAAAGACGACGCCCTTCGTGGCCATGAGCTGGGTGAGCTCTGGATGGGAGGCGAGGTCCAATTCTTCGATGTGCGTTTGGCCATCTGG
>JBKPCR010000521.1:0-12340 GCA_046727435.1 bacterium
GGGCGCCCAGTCGCATGCGATCGACGTCGCCGCCGACGGCATCGTCAGCCGTGGGGTCTTGCTCGACATTCCGGCGGTGCGAGGCGTTCCGTGGCTGCCTGCCGACGAACCGGTGATGCCCGACGATCTGGAGGCCGCCGAGCAGCAGGCCGGGGTGCGCATCGAAGCCGGTGACATTCTGCTGGTGCGCACTGGCAATTACCGGAAGATTCTCGACCAGGGACCAGTCCCCAGCACGGTTCCAATGGTGGCCTGTCAAGTGGCCTGTACCCCCTGGTTCAAGGAGCGGGACATCGCGATGCTTGGCACCGATACGTCCAACGATGTCCGTCCGAGTGCCTACCCGAACATCGCCACCCCGCTGCACACTGTGTCGCTGGTCGGGCTGGGCTTGTGGCTGATTGACAACGCCAATCTGGAACAGCTTGTCGCGGCGTGTCGCCAGCGCCAGCGCTATACGTTTATGCTGTGCCTGGGGCCCTTGCGCTTGCGTCGCGTCACCGGCTCCCCGGTCAATCCCATCGCCCTGTTCTAACAGGAGAATGGTCTATGCCTATCATGCGAGGTATCATCCAAACCGTCCTCGGCAACGGGCAAGAAGGCTTTGGCGGTGACGGCGGTCCCGCCCTCCATGCGGCCTGTGAAACCCCCTATATGTGCGCGTTTGACACGCAGGGCAATATGTTTGTGTGTATGGGACAACATCACCGTATCCGGCGTATGGACGCCAACACTGGCATCATTACGTTAGTAGCTGGCACTGGGGACAGTGGGTACAGCGGCGATGGCGGCCCTGCCCTGCGCGCCACGTTCAACATGCCCTATGGCCTGACGGTGGACGCCAACGGGGATATCTATGTGGCCGAACGGGGCAATCCCATCGTGCGCAAGATAGACGGCACAACGGGACTCATCACTACACTGGCGGGCACGGGGGAGAAGGGCTATAGCGGCGATGGCGGCCCCGCCAACAAGGCCATGCTGCGAGAGCCCAACGACGTGTGCTTGGACGGCAAGGGGGGCCTGCTGATTGCCGACGTGCAGGATCAGCGCATTCGCCGGGTGGATTTGCGGACGGGCCTCATCAGCACCTTTGCGGGCACCGGTGAGAAGTCCCGCATGGGGGACGGCAAACGGGCCACCGACGCCAGCCTCATGGGGCCACGGGCTGTGTGCATGGATACGCTGGGCAACACCTACATCTGTGAGCGGGAAGGCAACGGGGTGCGGAAGGTAAACGCGCAAGGCATCTTGACCACCATTGCCGGGGCCGAGGCGGTGCGCGGCTATACGGGGGACGGTGGCCCGGCGCTGGCAGCCACCTGGGGCGCGCCCAAGGCCATGCGCTGTGACCTCCAGAATAACATTATCGTGGTGGACAGCGAGAATAATGCCGTCCGTCGCATTGATGCCCGCTCCGGCATTGTCACCACGATTGCCGGTGGCCACGCCGGTGACGATGGCGATGGCGGCCCCGCCACGGCTGCCGGCCTCGCCCGACCGCACGGTTGTGGTCTAGACGCTGCTGGGAACCTCTACATCGCCGATACCCACAACCACCGCGTGCGTGTGGTGGGGCTATAGGACTTGTGAGGTTGGCTGGTCATGGGTAGGAGGGTGTGGGCTGGGTCAGTTTTGTTCGTCAAGCGCAGAAATATATTCGTGTCGAAGAGGTAGGACATCTAGTCGTGGTCGGTGTAGATGTCAACGCGGGAGAAATCTGGCGGTAGGGGCGGGAAGTATTCCGAGCCTTTAGAAAAGTCTTCGATGAAGGCCTCAAACTCCGCCTCTGATATCTCTGCCAAGGCCGTTCCTTCGTTCAGAAGCCCCAACAACACATTGAGATAAGCGTCGAGCGAGAGCCCTTCGGCCTGGGCTTTCTGCGCGAGCCTAGCGATAGTTTCCGGTCTGAGCTGTTCGAGGCGTAGGACCATAAGCTTAAAATACTGTAGTTCTTTCATACCCGTCGAGCACGATTTCCCGTGAGAGCGTTTTCCTCGTCACTGAGCCACCTGCCCATGAAGGACAGAAGTTCCACCGAGGTTTTAACCTGGTCAAACGAGGGTGATTCGACGACCGTGAGTCCGCGGGCGTCCCCCGGTTGAGGCAGGCTGCTGCCCGATCTGACGAGCATACAACATCCTACCACCGACCTTCTCTGCAATCTCTCGCGAATTAACGCACGATTAACGCGATTATCAAGCGTAAACGGGGGTGGGGACTGACGGCAACGTGGTACGCTCACGGTCGAGGCTTCTCGAAAAGGGTCACAGTAGCTCTTCGAATTCGCGCAGATGCGCCACGAATTGTGAAAGGGACTGATGCTCCAGGGTTTCCAGATATTCCATGACGGTCTTTGGGGGCTTTTTCAGCCGCAGCCGGTGTGTGCGGGCCGCGGCGCACACAGGCCCCGGCGCCAGGTCAATCAGATGGGAGAGAAACTCATCGGGATGCTGGGCCTCGATGCCGTACCTGGAGAGATGTTCAGGTGGAAAATGCGGCAGATTATAGGTGACGATCACATCCGCCCGGCCGTGAATGGCCGCCGCCAGAACGTGGCGGTCGCCGGGATCCGGCAGTTCCAGAGCGTCGATCAGATCTTCAAACCCGATGACAAGGCAATCGCGTGTGTGGGCATCCATGCGCTCACGGGTGCGTTCGAGCCGTTCACGGGTCAAATCAGGTCGGTTGCGCAGGAGATTCCGCATCCATTCGTCATGAATCATGTAGGACCACTTGGCTCGGTAGAGGTCAGTCAGGGCCATCTGCATCAGCAAATCCCGCAGAGGCGCGGGATACAGGACACAGGCATCATACAGAGCGGAGAACGACGCCACGCCTAGTACCCCATATCCAGCTCCTGCGCCTCCTCAGCCAATTGGTCAAGGACCTGTTCACGCGCGTGGTCGATGTGTTTCTTGTAGGCCATCAGGTCTTGAAACAGGACACGCCGATGCGTGCCGACTTTGCGATGGGGAATTTTCCCGTCATCGAGCAGGCTCACCAGATGGGGACGTGAGACGTTCAGGAGATCGGCCGCCTGCTGGGTGGTCAGTTCCGCACGGACGGGGATCAGGGTCACGGCGTTCCCTTGGGCCATTTCAGTCAGGATGTCGAGGAGCAGCCGCACGGCAGACGCCGGTAGCGACAGGATGTCCCCAGCCTTTTCATCCTCCATGATGCGGACACGCAAATCCCGCCTGGTTCTGACATGGCTGGCGAGCAGCCGGCTGGTTTCGCGCGCCAGTAATGCCTCGGTCTCGGTGGGCGCGACAGGCTCGTGGGTGGTGGAAGCCAGTGATGTCATGGTGTTCACCCCCTTTCCTCTGATTCAGGATGCCATATAAACGAAATATGCACAATAAAAAAAATAAACGAAACGATTTTAACCACTATATGGGTGTATAACAGCACGCGTGAAAGAATATCCAATTATAAAGAACTTCGTATGCTCTCCATTCCAGCAGTCTTGCAGACGTAGTTTTCCTGAACAACCCACTGGCGCTGACGCACTTCGACGATCTGACCGGGGTCCGGAGGAGCCATGAGAGTATGCATCAGAACCCCCTTTGGGTTGGATGAAGCTAGCTGCTTCTGCATTATCTCATACTGAAATTATTGTACATATATATCGTACAGTTATAAGACGACGCGAAATATCTATTTGTGAACATTACTCTCACCTAAATTCAGATCAAGATGCGCTCGATCTCATCGAGGGTGATGGCGTCGCTGGTGCGGTCGTAGAGCTTGGTGGTGCGCGGCGATTCGTGCGCCGCGATCGCCTGGGCGTGCTCAATGGTGCCGCCGTTCTCCAGATAGGCGGTGATGCCGGTGGCCCGGAACGTATGGCAGCAGATCCCAGGCGGCAGGTTGACCCCGCGGCCCCGCCGCTTGATCATGCGGATGGCGTCGTTGCGGTGCATCGGCCGCTTGGTGAGCTGGCGCGCGCGGTTGACGGTGCGGAACAGCGGCCCTTTCGGGTCGGCCGCGAGACCGGCCGCCTGCAGGTACGCATCCATGAAGTCCTCGGCCTTGTGGTGCGCCGGCACCTCATGGAACTTGCCGCCCTTCTCATGCAGGCGGAGCCACCAGCGCTTGCCGTTCGGATAATAGTCCTCCACCCGCATGCCGATGACGGCGCTCACCCGGGCGCAGCTGTAGACCATGACGCCGATGAGGGCGCGGTCGCGCAGGCCCACAATGGCGTCCGTGTCGATCGCCTCCAACAGGGCACGAGTCTGTTCGGTGTCGAGCACCGGCGTCTTGCCCTTCTTGATGACGTAGGTGGGGCCCCTGACGGAGGCGGCCGGGTTGGCGTCCAGCACGCCACCCGTGACCAGCCAGTCGAAACACTGGCGGATAGCCGAGAGGTGCTGCTTGACGGTGGGCTTCGCGCCCGGGAGCTCCTCGATGTACGCGGCGACCACGATCGGCGTGAGGGCCTGAAGGTCCCGGAACCCCCTTCCCTCGCCCCAGGCCAGAAAGCGGCCGACGGCGCGGGCATAGGCCTCGCGGGTATTCGGGTTCCGAATAGTAGCGGTGAAAAATTCGACGAAACGCCAGGCGGTGCGCTCGCCGGCGGCGGCGATCAGCGCCGGCAGGCCTCGCGGCAGGGACAACGTCACGGGTGCCAGGGGGGTGAGATCAGTGGTCAATGGGCTGTAACTTGCAGAATTATGTGGCCGAGTTTCAGAATTATGTGTCACGTGGTCCCTTCCGCCTTTAGCCGGCACCAATCACCAAGCTCTCCCGTGCTGCTTCTACCACTTCCCTGGTGACCCGCGATAGGGCATTGATCTCCGCCAAGCGGGCGATTTGCGTCAGCAGGCGATGCAGCAACCGGAAGTTGCCACCTGTGATCCGGATGATGGTCGTCATGACGGCTTCATCGTGGAGCCCCTCGTCTGGTAAGACAATCCCTGCAGGGAGCCACTGATGCCGGAACACGTCGCGGACCCCTTCCGCACTGAGGGGGCGAAAGGCGTGCACGAAACCGACACGCGAATAGAGTTGCGGGTAGCGCGATAATCGTTTCTCGAGACCGGGCATCCCAATCAACACGACACCGAGGCCGCCCTGATCGAAGAGGTCACGCACTTGTTCTAAGCCGGCCGTCTTGAGGCGATCGGCTTCATCGATCATCAGCAAGGTGGTGGGCTCGGGTGTCTCCTCATATTTCTGCGCATAGGTTTTGGCGACGTGGAAGACCTGAGACGCTGGCTTGGCAGGTCGCTCCGAGGGGGGAGCGTAGAGGGTCTCGATCGTCTGCAGGAAAAACTCCTGCTCGCTCGCCATGTCTTGCTGTCGCGCCACCTCCAACGCTTCTTCTTTTTCGCGACGGATGACCTCCAACGGAATCGCTCGCAGCCGATTGCGCCACAGCTGGATGTCCTGCTCGATTTGTCGGGGCGAATTGACCACCTTGGGCGTGTAGAAAATGGTCTGGCTCCCAACGAGCGCGGCGAGTTCCGTGTCGGACGCGAAGCTGTACGACGAGCAGGCTTCAATCAGCTCCCAATTGGCATAGTGACGGGCCGACAGGGTCTTGCCCACGCCGGGAGGGCCATAGCAGACCCCGATGTAGCTGAAGCGTCGGCACGCATCGCAGAACTCGGCGAAGCGTTGATGTTCCTTGGTGAGGACGAAGTCCACGGTGTCCGTCGTGTTACTCATGGAGGTATCGCTTCAACTTCGGGGCTTGGGTCTTGGGGGGTGAGGGCGTACCGGCCTCTGTAGACACCGCCTGGTCTGAAGCCTCGGCTTCGCTGGGATGGCCCCGGTGGACGGTCAACAGGGACTCAACGACCTGGACGCGTTTCTGAAGGGTCTGGCGCAGGTCTCGACGGTGCCGGTTTCTGGCGTGAATAATCTCGCGCAAGGGGACCACAGCGCCCGCCAGTTCCTGACAAATCGCGCGGCACAGGAAACAGTTGCGGTAAAAGACCCGCACTTCAGCGACATCACGAGGATCGTATCGGAGGACGACAGATTCCCCGACATAGGCCGCCAAGGTGGGATCCAGATAGCGCTGGCCCAGAAACCGGATCCCATCGCGACGCACGGTGCGAGGTTTGGCCACCGTCAGTAGCAATAAATCTAGCTGCTCCAGCGAGTCGGGCATCTGGGGCAAAAACCCACCGGCTTCCCAACGCTGTTGGGGCGGCATCTGCGTTTCACTGTGGGGTCGCACATGATAGACGTCGAGGATAAAAGCCCGAAACCGCGTGTCGAGATCCCCCAACGTGAGCTGCGGCACGCCCCGGACCAGCCCCTGAGGTGGCGCGTAGCCGGGTAACTCGCACAGGAGCATCTGCTGGACCGTCTTGAAGAAGCGCTCGATACGCCCACGTCCTCGCGGCTGCCCGGGAATCGAGTGGGTCAGACGCATGTGCAGATCGACGCTCACGTGTTCCAGATGCTGTGACGTGAAATCGCTCCCGCCGTCGGTGTACAGGACCTGCGGAATGCCACAGATATGCCACCGGGGCTCATCTTTCCGCCAGATGGCCTGCCGCAACGCCAACGAGGTCTGCAGGGCCGAGGGAGCCTCAAAGGTGAGAAAATAGCCCGCAATGGCACGGCTGTAGTCGTCCAGGATGACGGTGAGCCAGGGCTTGGCCGGGGCCTTCCCCTCGCGCACCAAGAGCAGATCCAATAAACAGTGATCCGCTTGCCAGATCGCATCGGGCGCCTCGGCTTCGCGACGATGCAGGAGGTCGAAGCGCTGGTGGTAGGCTTTGGAGCCCTGATGGGCCAGGGTCGTGAGGGCAGAGGGGAGCTGCCGCACCACGGCATAGACGAGGCTGTAGCTGGGTGGCGTCATCTCATGCTGGTGCGCCAGCGCACACACCTTGCGGTGAATGACCGCGACGCTCAGCGGCGGGGTCTGGAGGGCGAGGCCTTCGATACACTGCTGCAGCTCGGCTGGGAGACGCCGATGTCCCCCACGGTCGCTCCGTCGCTGGCGGACCAGACCCGCCAATCCCCCGGTTGTATAGTGTTGGACCCATCGTCGTAGGGTCCGGGGTGCCAGCTGGTGTTGCTGCGCCAGCTGGCGCAACTCGACATGGTCTTCCAGGAAGGGCTGCAACATGCCAAAGCGCGCCATGGCCTGGGCGCGCTCCTGTGCCGTCAACGCACTCAGCGGTGTCACCATGCGATGGGCCTCCGCGTCTCGTGAAGATCAGTGGTCATGGAGCGCCGGTAGCAGCGGGCAAGAAAACGAGGGTTTTCTTGCCCCAGGCCCGGCCACATCTTTTTTGTAGCGTGTGGCTCGGAATTGGGGTAAGAAACTCAGTTGTACAAACAACGTCAGGATCGATTCGGTTCCCAACGGGTTCTTTAACGCTTGGATAGGAGTGCCATGTACATCGGCTACGCCCGGGTCTCCACCCATGAGCAGCACCTCGCGCTCCAGCAAGACGCCTTGACACACGCCGACTGCCAAAAAATTATCCTCGACCGGGTCAGCGGCACCGTGGCGGAGCGACCAGGGCTGGCCACGATCAAGGAGCTCCTGAGGGCCGGGGACACCCTCGTGGTCTGGCGGCTGGATCGGTTAGGACGCTCCATCAAGGATTTAATCGCGTGGGTCAGCTGGCTCGAGCACGAAGGGATCGGCTTGAAGAGTCTACAAGAAGTCATTGATACCACGTCACCGAGCGGCAAGTTGACCTTCCACATCTTCGCGGCATTGGCGGAATTCGAGCGGCAACTCATTCAGGAGCGGACGCAGGCGGGACTGCGCGCCGCGAGAGCGCGAGGACGCATGGGCGGGCGGCCCAAGGCGCTAGCGGCGAGCAAACGGCAACGCGCCGTGCAACTCTATCAGGAGAAACAACTGACCGTGAAGGAAATCTGCGAGATGATGGGGATCTCCAAGCCGACCCTCTATGCCTATGTGCGCCAGGCACAGGCGTCCGCCTAATGGACCTTTGCGAGAGAAGCGACGAGACCACCTCACAAGCGATCATCCTGGGGTGATCGCTGTGCAGGCGATGTTAGTGAGGGGACGGCACCTTCCCGGACCAGCGTGCTGTCGTCTTGTGGGCTATTATGCGGCCGTCGCAGTCAGCCTGACTGCCCAATGGAGCGGAGATCCTCGCTGGGTCTGAACTCTGCTCCGCTCCGCCCCGTGCTCATTCCGGCAGGTCAGTGATGTCAGACGCCGCGATACAACCCCTGTTACAACGGCCCCTCCTACCACGGTGTTTCGGTCGTATCAATGGTTGCACCGACAGGGTGAGCGACTGAGGTTGTTGTCACGAGCTCGGTCCCTCGTTGCTCAACAATGAGTCCGAGGCCATCACCGTCCAGAAAGGAGCTCTAATGAAACCCCATCTGTTTATTGGTTCTTCCTCCGAGAACCTTCTTTATGCTTATGCTCTGCAAAACCAGCTGAAATCCAAAGCCGAGGTGACCCTATGGAATCAAGGGGTTTTTGGGTTTAATGTGAGCTACATGGACAGCTTGATTGATGGATTGAAAAATTCCGACTTCGGCGTATTCGCATTCGCCCCGGACGATATCCTAACAATTAGGGAGGAGATTCTCGCAGCGGTGCGAGACAACGTGCTGTTCGAATTCGGGTTGTTTATGGGGGGATTGGGGAAGGAACGAGTGTTCTTCGTGATGCCGCAGGATCAAGGCAAACTGCGGCTCCCGACCGACTTACTCGGGATCGCGACGGTGACCTTTGATGCCAGCCGAAGCAATATCGAAGCGGCTTTAGGCCCAGCTTGCTTCAAGATCCTGCAGGCAATCGAGAAGTTCGGTGTGAGGCAGGATCGGCTTGGTTCGCCCTCAGTTGAAATTATCAACAGCCCCAAGGTTCTCTGCGCATGTTCTCCCCAGTATCTCAACCTTTCTTTTGAGAAAGACGTTGACGTCATCCGGCAGGAGACGCAGAAGATATCGACTCGGATCTTGGAGTTACGTAACGTGGATTCGCAAAGGCTCAAAAATATCTTGATGGACGATACCTTTGACATAATTCATATCAGCGCCGCCGTGGATCCGAAAACGGGAGAAATTTACTTCAATGATGTGGACAACAAAGGGGTTCCTCGTGAAGGCGTGAACGTTGACTCGATCCCAGCCGAGAGCTTTTCCAGACTAGTCGAACTCGCAAAAGCCCGGCTCGTAATCTTGGCGACCTGCGACTCCCTCCTCCTGGCCGCGAAACTGGCCAAGGTCACGAACATGATCGGCGCCACGGATTGGGTTTACATTAACGACATCCTTGATTGGGAGATTCCTTTTTATAAATGCATAGCTAAGGGGATGTCCCTCTCCAGCTCTTTCGAGACGGCAGCTTCGCTCAGCAAGGCCCCGATGCTCTTGCTCATGAAAAAAGACTTAGCTTTCATAGGCTGAGCCGTAGCTCGGAAGGGGAAGGGGCATTATGACGATCCGACGGTTGTCAGCGCCTAATACAAGCATCCAGATGACGGCTTCCAGCGTACGTTCCTACCGCGATCCGCTTCCAGCCGCACCTGAAGCTTGGGCGTTCTCTGTTCTCTGCTGCCGTTAGCACTCCGTTAAATCTGCGCACTCCCCTGCTCTGGTAGCGGCTGGGGGCATCTGTACGTGTTCCATCCGAACTCGTGTTACATTCTTCCTCGAGGTCGTCCAACTCCCTTGATTTTCCAACCCACAAATTTCGTAAATCACGTCAGCCCGTCGTGACCCTGGGTCAAATGCGACGCACTCTACGAGGGGGTTTTTGTACGAGGCCCTCCCTCCTGCCAAGCGGACCTTCTCGCTTAATGGTTACTTTCATCAGAATCGGATGACACATAATTATGAAGCTGTGCCAGATAATTCTGAAAGTTACAAGGCATTCTGACGACCTTGTCACAAAGTCCAGACATCGCCATCGCAGCGGATAGAAGTCGCAAGAGTGTTCGCCGCCAACCGTGTACGATGAACGGGATTATCAAGGGCACGGTCATTTTGGTGCTGATTACAAGGTTTTTCGGTTGATTGAAAAGGAAGAGGAATGCACCGGCTCAGGGGGCTGTTTACAATTCGCGGATATCGAGATTGGGAATGCGGCGAAAGTCCCGGATATTGCGGGTGGCCAGCGTCGTTCCTGTCATCAGCGCCGTGGCCGCGATAAAGCTGTCCAGGGCTTTAATACCGTAGGTAGCGCGGAGTTGTCCGGACAGTTGGGCGATGCGCGAGTCGACGTCGATCACGGTGAGCGTGGTTAACAGCGCGTCGATCCTTGCCACCTCCAGGGGTGTCAGGTGCGGGTAGCTGTACAGCTCGTGCTCCGTCACGGCCGAGACAAATAAGGGAGCCCCCTGCTCGGTCTGCTCGCGCAGAAAGGCCAGGATGGGCGCTTCGCCGTTGAAATAGTAGATGATGATGTTGGTGTCGAGCGTGTACACGGGCTACGGCACACGTGGTGGCAACTCACGGTCCTCCTCGTCACGGCCCCGCTTGATATGCGCGATCACATCCTTGGCGTCATGGGTCCAGGCCAGTCGTGCGTCTTCCCAGATCGCCAGGCGCTCTGCGGGCGTCATCAGGGGCCAGGCCTTTTTGAGGGGGGTTTTCGGGATCACCTGTTCCATATCTCACTCCTCGGGGTTAAATAGTCACCATTCATGATAGCACGGATAGGGCCAGGGAAAACAGCATTACCGGCAGATGCCGGACTAAACCATCGTGGGCAATAGACATCGGCCCCAGGCTTAGGCATCTCCGGCGGGACCATCCGCCGCTTCCCCCTCGGCGTCAGCGATGAGTTCGTCCATCGAACGGTCGCTCAGGCCGGACGCCAGCCCTTCATCGATGGCCTGTTGCAGTAGCTTCAGCTTCGTCGCCTCGAAATCATACATTCTCCGGCCTTCCTGTGGTCGCGGATCTGGCGATGAGGCGCACTTCAACGTGCCGGTCGAGGCGGTTGAGGATCGTGACCAATCGGTCAATGGTAAACCGGGACAGGTAAGTATTGCGGATGCGGGACATATCGGCCGTCTGTACGCCAGCCAGCTTCGTCGCAGCGGCCTCGATCAACCGACGCTCCCGCAGAATCGCGATGATCTCAGCCGCCAGGTCGGCCTTGATCAGCTTGGCGTCCGCCTCCGGTAGGCCCATATCCTTAAATGGGTTGTTGCTTCCCCTAACCAGTTCCAGATCTTCACTCATGGCAACATCTCCTGTAAGCGTTTCAGCCGGGCGCAGCGATACGCAAGATGGCTTTCATCAGGGATGAGGATATTAGCGCCGCAGCGCGGCATCATGGTGGCTGGGGCCAGGCATGCCGATCAGCAAACGGAGGAGCATATACACATCCATCTCACCATCGACGGCACAGGTAAAGCGCGTCGGGCTTTCCGCAAAGGGCGGATAACGCCACTCTTCCCGGAATCCGTCGAGGTATCGGGGCTCCTGCCGCCAGTCTCTCGTGGGGTCGAACAGGCCGTATGTCTGCGCCAGGGGCTGTGAGGTGCAAATACTGAGAAACCAGTTTGGCGGCAGCAGGTCAAAATCCGTCTTGAGATAGCATTCCAGGCCGTGGTGCCGAATCCGGTACACAGGCATGAGCAAGGTTTCACACGGGGGCGGGGTTCCCATATGGTACGTGGCGGGAACGTCTATGGCCTCCAGTCCATGCTGATCGCGCATGTGCCGCATGAACTCGACACAATCCCACCACCCTTTGCCGTAGGACAGAGACGGATCGGGGTTATGCGCGCAGACCCAGGTGTCCAGGCCGTCTAGCGAAGCGGGTTGCTGATGCATGCGAGCCTTCATCATCTGAAGCTCCCTTACTCAAACTTCACGTGATTCTTCATCTCTTCCGAGACCATGACACCCAGATCAACACCAGTCCGCGAAGGATGCCCCCTATTTGTAGCGCACGAGGGTGGCAGTATGCAACCCCCGCATGCAGCTTGCCTTACCAGTGGAGCGCAAGATAATCGTCACCTTCATCGCGGCGGTGCTGGTGATGCACCAGTGGCATGATGGATTAAGAAGGCTCTATGGACGGGCGGATCGCATGGCCATTTTTTTTGAGAGACGCTCCAATGTCAGTGATATACTCGCCAACGACAGTGGTTGCACACGTTTCTCAACCCGATATCCTCACGAGTCACGCCATGCACCAGCATACGCAATCCATGACGGGCTCGCCGCTCGACTCACGGCAGAGGAGGCTCGACGATGGCGAAGATGACAGGCGGGGAAGCCTTGGCACAAACGCTCAAGGCCGCAGGGGTAGAGTATATCTTTGGGATCTCTGTAGGCTCCCAAGCCCCGTTGACTCTGGGAGCGATTCGATTAGGGATGAAAATTGTGACCGTGAGGGATGAGAAATGCGCCG
>JBKPCR010000522.1:0-7438 GCA_046727435.1 bacterium
GATGTAGGGCAAGGGCCAAGAGGACAGCAGGCAGCCGATCTGCGCCGCTCGCCGGAGACGCGCGGCAGTGGCTCGGGGTTCATCTTCACGCCGGATGGCTTCATCATGACCAACAGCCACGTGGTGCATCGGGCCACCAGGATCGAGGTGACGCTGTCGGATGGGCGCCGCTTCCAGGCAGACCTGGTCGGCGATGATCCCGATACGGACATCGCCGTCGTGAGAATCCATGGGTCGAACCTGGTGCCGGCGCCGTTGGGCGATTCGCAAGCGATCCGCGTGGGTCAGGTAGTGATCGCCATTGGGAACCCCTACGGCTTTCAGTGCACGGTCACGGCCGGCGTGGTGAGTGCGCTGGGTCGTTCGCTCAGGTCCCGGTCGGGTCGGCTCATCGATAACGTCATCCAAACCGATGCGGCGCTGAATCCAGGCAACTCTGGCGGCCCACTGGTGACCTCGCACGGCGAAGTCATCGCCGTCAATACAGCGGTGATCCTGCCGGCACAGGGGCTGTGTTTTGCGGTGGCCATCAACACGGCGACGTTCGTGGCCGGCCGTCTCATCAAGGATGGTAAAGTGCGGCGCAGCTACATTGGTGTCGCGGGTCAAAACGTCACGCTGCCACGCCGTCTGGCACGCTTTCACAATCTGCGGCTAGACGGCGGCATTCTGGTCGCCTCCGTCGAACCGGCAAGCCCAGCCCAGCGCGCCGGTCTACTCGAAGGGGATATCATCGTTGGCTACAATGACCACACCATTGGCGGCATCGATGACTTACATCGACAGTTGACCGAGATACAATTGGGAGCCCGGGCGCGTCTGACGGTTATCCGACGCACCGAGAAACTGGTGCTCGAGATCGTCCCTGAAGAATCGCCACCCCGAGGCCGTGCATGACCGTAAGGGCTTCTTGACAACTATACCGTCTGGACGGTATAGTGCCGCCATGGTGAAACGGCAGCGATCTACCATACAGACCATTGATCTCATCCTCAGTGCGGCTGAGCGGGTCGTTATGCGGGACGGGGTGACGCGTCTGACGATCGACGCTGTGGCGCGTGAAGCCAAGTTGAGCAAGGGCGGTGTGCTGTACCATTTTGGGACGAAAGAGGCATTGATCCAGGGCATGCTTGAGCGCCTGATCCAGTACTGCGAACGTGAAATCAAGGCGCATCAGCAGCATGATAGCGAGCCAGGGAGTTGGACACGCGCCTATGTGCGGAAGACATCAGAGCCGATGTTGGCCTATCCGGGTGAAGCAGATTTTCCCCGCTCCAAAGAGGTGGGAGCCGGGTTAGTTGCCGCCTCCACTACCAACCCTCGGCTCCTTGATCCACTTCGTGAGCGCTTCCTGGCCTGGCAACAGGCGATCGAATCGGATGGCATCGACCCGGCGCGCGCGACCGTCATTCGCCTGGCTGTCGATGGTCTGTGGTTAGCTGAGTTGCTGGGCATCTGGTCCCTGGATGGGAAGCTCCGCCGACAAGTCCTGAACGAGCTCATCCGGCTCACCAGGGAGACGCGTCCGACTAGGAAGCCATAGTGCTCATGCCGTTTCACCTGGGCCGTCATCTCGACGGCCCACATCATCCCGTCAGATCCCCCTAGAGCTGTGATTGGCGCCCCAAACGAATGCCAGGGCGTATGCGTGGGCACGCCAAGGAGCGTGGGTGAGATGACCCTAGGGCCATCCCCATCTCGGTAGGACCGACTCTTATGAAAACACTGTGGTCCCGAGTATTACTTTGTGTCCTTGCTGGATGGTGCGTACTGCTGAACGCCTGCCAGCAACAGCAGGCCTCCGCACCCCCGCCCGCGCCACCGAAGGTGACCGTGAGTCAACCGGTCGTGCGCGACGTCGTCGAGTGGGATGAGTATACCGGACGACTTGAGGCGGTGGAATCGGTCGACGTCCGCGCCCGCGTCAGCGGATATTTGCAATCGGTACACTTTACCGACGGTGCGATCGTGAAGAAGGGGGCGTTGCTCTTCGTGATCGACCCCCGACCGTATCAGGCCGAATTGAACCGCGCCAAGGCCACATTAGAACAGGCTATCGCCCGGCATGAGCGTACTCAGAAGGATTTCGCCAGGGCCCAGCAGCTGGTTAAATCCCGCGCCATCTCTGAGGAGGATGTGGACACACGGGCCTCCGACCAGCGAGAGGCGCGAGAGGCAGTGCAGGCGGCGCGTGCCGCGGTCGAAGCGGCGCGGCTCAATGTCGAATTCACCGAGGTGAAGGCCCCCATCAGCGGCCGTATCGGCCGCCACTTGGTGACCCAAGGCAACCTCATCAATGGCGGCACGGCGGAATCCACCTTGTTGACCACGATCGTCTCGCTCGACCCTATTTACTGCTATTTCGAGGCGGATGAACGCTCATATCTCAAGTACGTCCGTCTGTCGCGCACTGGAGAGCGTCCCAGCTCCCGCGACGTACGCAATCCCGCCTATTTGGCGTTGGCGAATGAAACGGGATTTCCGCACCAAGGCTACATCGATTTCGTCGATAATCGGCTTGATCCGAACACGGGCACGATGACTGGACGGGCCGTACTCCCCAATCCTGAGTTCATGTTGACCCCCGGCCTCTTTGCGCGCGTCCGTATCACGGGGAGTGGCCAGTACAAGGCGTTGCTGCTCCCAGACGAGGCCTTCGGCACCGATCAAACGCAGCGCTTCGCCTTCGTGGCCAATGACCAGAACACCGTGGAATACCGCCAGGTGGAGCTGGGACCGATGAGCGACGGTCTGCGCGTGGTTCGCAACGGACTCAAGCCGGAGGATTGGGTGATCGTCAACGGCGTGCAGCGGGTGAGGACGGGCGCCAAGGTCGATCCCGAGCGGTAGACGCTCCCCGGGGACCACGCCCTGCCATCGCCAGAAGCGACCGTCGCCAGGCCATAAGCCTGCTGGAGAGGAGCCAGGCTGCATGACATTGTCCCACTTTTTCATCGATCGACCGATCTTTGCCACCGTGCTGTCGATCGTCATCGTGATTGCAGGCGCTATTGCCTATTTCACCCTGCCGATAGCGCAATATCCGGAGGTGGTGCCTCCGACTGTCGTGGTGCGTGCCAGTTATCCCGGGGCAAATCCGCAAGTCATCGCCGACACGGTGGCTACACCTCTGGAACAGCAGATCAATGGCGTCGAGGACATGCTCTACATGTCGTCGCAAAGCACGAGCGATGGTCAGATGAGCTTGACCATTACGTTCAAGCTGGGCACGGACTTGGACAAAGCGCAGGTGCTGGTCCAAAACCGTGTCGCCATCGCCGAACCCATCTTACCCGAGGAAGTCCGCCGGGGCGGCGTCACCACGACAAAAAGCTCCCCTGATCTGCTCCTAGTCGCGCATCTACTTTCTCCGGATGACCGCTACGATCAAGCTTATATCAGCAACTACGCCCTCCTCCAGGTGCGCGATGTGCTCGCTCGCCTCGACGGTGTCGGGGATATTTCGGTCTTTGGCGCGCGCGAATATAGTATGCGCGTCTGGCTGGATCCCGAGAAGATTGCGGCACGCAACATGACCGCCAGCGATGTTGTGCAGGCGCTGCGCGAACAAAATGTGCAGGTGGCGGCTGGGGTGATCGGTCAGGCGCCTGTGCCGCAGGGCAACGCGTATCAGCTCTCGGTCAGTACCCTGGGTCGGCTGATAAACGCCGACCAGTTCGGCGAGATCGTCCTTAAAACTGGGGACAATGGGCGGATTACGCGCGTGCGCGACGTCGCCCGGGTAGAGGTGGGCGCACGCGACTACTCGTCCAATAGCTATCTCGACGGCAAACCGGCCGTAGGCATTGGGGTCTTCCAACGTCCCGGTTCCAACGCCTTGGCCACTGCCGAGTCCGTGCGCCAGACCATGGCCAACCTGAGTAAGCAATTTCCGAAGGGTTTGGAATATCGTCTCGTCTATGACCCGACTGTGTTTGTTCAGGAGTCGATGAACGCCGTCCTCGAGACCCTCATCGAAGCGTTTATCCTGGTTTTCATCGTGGTCCTCATCTTCCTGCAGGATTGGCGGGCGACGCTCCTCCCGATGATCGATGTCCCCGTATCGCTGATCGGCACACTCGGCGTGATGGCAGCCATGGGTTTTTCGCTCAACAATCTGTCGCTCTTCGGCCTGGTGCTGGCGATCGGCATCGTGGTGGACGACGCCATCGTCGTGGTCGAGAACATCGAACGCTGGATGGCCAAGGGCTTGGAACCTCGCGAGGCTACCCTCAGGGCCATGGCTGAGATCACCGGCCCAGTCATTGCCATCACCCTGGTCCTCAGCTCTGTCTTCATCCCGACAGCGTTCCTCTCGGGCATCAGCGGCCAGTTTTATCGCCAGTTCGCCCTTACCATCGCTGCTTCCACCATCATCTCAGCCATGAATGCGCTGACGATGGCCCCGGCCCGGGCTGTGCAACTCATCAAACCTCCTAGCGAAGGGCATGACACAACGCATCGGGAGGCACTGCCCCGCCTGGGAATTGCTCTGATCTGCGGGTTTGTGGCCTACCGCTTTCTCACGCCAGCCCTGGCGCCATTGCTCGGCCTGTCGGGTTCGGAACATGGCGCCGATGCAGGTGCGGGGCAGGCGTCCAGCGCAATGGCGATGTGGGCGCTCCGCGGAGCGGTCTTCCTGGTTGGCGGCGTCGTGGGATGGGTCCTCAGCCCGCTGGTCAACCGGCTACTGGCCGGGTTCTTCACGGGGTTCAACTGGTTCTTCACGCGCATGATCAATGGATATGGACGCGCGGTGGGGATGGTGCTCCGGCTTAGCATCGTCGTCCTCGTGATCTACGGCGGTCTGATCGGCCTCACCTATCTGGGGTTCACCACCGTGCCGGTGGGCTTCATCCCAGGGCAGGATAAAGGCTATCTGATCGTCGACATACAACTGCCGTACGGCGCCTCCTTGGAGCGCACTGACGCAGTGCTCCTTCGGGCCTCAGATACCATTATGAAAGTACCTGGCGTGGCGCATGCCGTGGGAATAGCTGGCTTCTCCGGTGCAACTCGGGCGAATAGCTCCAATGCCGGCGCCATTTTTGCGACGTTATTGCCGTTTGAAGAGCGCAAGGGGCAGGGTCTCGGCGCTACTGAGATCAGTCAGAATCTGCGCCAGCGACTCGCCAACATTCAGGAGGCGCGACTCGCGGTGTTTCCTCCACCACCCGTGCAAGGCCTGGGGACGGCTGGGGGCTTCAAACTGGAGGTCCAAGACCGCTCTGGTTCCGGTCTAAGGGCACTGCAGTCGGCCACCGAAGCGCTCGTTACCGCGGGCAATCAGCAGCCGGGGCTGGTGGGCCTCTTCACCCCTTTTAACGCCAACACCCCACAGCTCTATGCCGATGTGGACCGCACCAAGGCCAAGATGCTGAACGTGCCACTGAACAATCTCTTCGATACCCTACAGGTGTATCTAGGGTCATCATACGTCAACGACTTCAACTTGTTCGGCCGCACGTATCGGGTGATGGCACAGGCCGAAGGGCCATTCCGCAACGACCCCGAAGAGATCGCGAAGCTGAAAACCCGCAGCGCATCAGGCGCCATGGTGCCGCTCGGCTCACTCGTCGACATCCGCCGGACGATCGGCCCCGACCGGGTGTTGCGCTATAACATGTTCCCTGCCGCGGAGATCAACGGCGACACCGCGCCGGGTGTTGGGTCTGGCCAGGCCATCACCACCATGGAGCGGCTGGCGGCTGAGGTGCTGCCCAGTGGCATGGGCTTTGAGTGGACCGATCTGGCCTATCAGCAGATCCTCGCCGGCAACGTCGCCCTCTTCATCTTTCCCATCTGCGTGCTGTTCGTCTTCCTCGTGCTCGCCGCACAGTACGAAAGCTGGGTGCTGCCGCTGGCCATCATCCTGATCGTGCCCATGTGTTTACTGAGCGCGATCGCCGGCGTTTGGCTGCGCGGCATGGACAATAACATCCTGACCCAAATCGGCTTTGTCGTGTTGGTCGCCCTCGCTTGCAAGAATGCCATCCTCATCGTCGAGTTTGCGAAAGAGCAGCAGCAAGAAGGCAAAAGCCGAATCGAAGCGGCGATCGAAGCCTGCCGCATCCGCCTGCGGCCGATTCTCATGACCTCTTTCGCCTTCATCCTCGGCGTGCTTCCCCTGTTCGTGGCGACGGGGGCTGGCGCCGAGATGTTGCGCGCGCTGGGCACATCGGTGCTCAGCGGCATGGTGGGGGTGACGTTCTTTGGGTTGCTTCTGACACCAGTCTTCTACGTGGTCATCCGCTGGTTCGTTGAACGCCGACACGAGAAACCAGAACCCTCCTCGAATCATGTCAGGACCTTGGTGGCTATCGCCCTGGTGCCATGTCTGCTTGGACTTCTGTCTGGGTGCATGCTGGTCGGACCCAATTACAAGACACCGCCGACGCAGATGCCCGCCGCGTTCGCCAATCAGACGCAGGAAGGCCTGTCGACGGGTGGGGTGGAGACCTCGTGGTGGCGTGGCTTTCAGGACCAACGGTTGAATCAGTTGGTCGAGCTGGCGCTGGCCCACAATCACGACTTACGCGTGGCGACGGCTCGGATCCGCGAGGCCCGCGCGTTGCTTTCGGAGACGACCTTCGATCGCTATCCGACGGTGACGTCCCAGGCTTCTTTTACGCGACAGCGGTTGAGTGAAGCCGTGCTGCCGATGGGCGACCGTGACATCGAGCTGTATGAGGCCGGATTCGATGCGAGCTGGGAGCTGGATTTCTTCGGGCGGGTCCGGCGCTCCGTCGAGGCGAGCGCGGCCGACGTGGGGGCCGCCGAGGCCAACCGCCGGGATGTGCTCGTGAGCTTACTGGCCGAGGTGGCGCGCAACTATTTCGAACTGCGTGGGACGCAAAACCGCCTCGCAGTGGCGCGCCGGAATGCGGACAATCAACGGCAAACCCTGGACCTGACTAATGCTCTGCTGGAAGGCGGCCGCGGGACCGAGCTGGATACCTCGCGGGCCGAGGCCCAACTCACGTCGACCCTGGCCAGTATTCCCCCCTTGGAGACGGTGGTCAAGCGCGCCATGTATCGGTTGGGCGTGCTCATCGGCCAGCCCCCCACCGCCCTGGAGGCAGAGCTGTCAGAGCCCTTGCCGCTCCCCACGTTACCGACGCTGGTCGCGCTCGGCAGGCCCGACGATTTGCTGCGCCGACGTCCCGACATCCGCGTCACAGAACGCAATCTAGAGGCGGCCACGGCGCGCGTGGGAGTGGCAACCGCCGACCTGTTCCCGCGGGTCATCCTCGCCGGCAGTGTGGCGCTGCAGGCCGGCTCGTTTTTGGACGTCGGGAAGGGCGGCAGTGATACGTTCTCCGTCGGTCCGAGCATCTTTTGGGCCGCGTTCGACCTGGGACGTGTCCGGGCGCGCATCAGGGGCGCCGATGCGCGCACCGAGGCGGCCCTGGCGCAATACGAACAGCGCGTCTTGCTC
>JBKPCR010000523.1:0-19969 GCA_046727435.1 bacterium
CGAGAAATAGATGGTATTTGGCCAGTCCGGCGGCTGCTCGATGACAAACCAGATGACGTCGAAGTCGTGATACTCGTATTCAATTTCAAAGTGGCCCAGGCGCCGCATCGACGACGATCGTCCGTCGGCCCCCACGACGACGTCGGCTCGGATCTCAAATGGCTCCTCGCCATGGCGAAGACCACGGAGGCCGGTGATCGTATCCCCCTCCTCAATGAGCTCGGTCGCCTTGGCCCCCATCCAGCACTGAAAGCTGGTGAAGGGGGCGGCCTTCTCCACCAGCGCCTGCAGAAAGATCGGCTGGGGCATCCAGATGGCGTATGGATATTCGGGCACGACGGTGTTGAAGAAAAATCCGCCTGCGGTCTTGCCGTTGATTCGGATCAACCCTTCGGTGAGGGTCGAATGCGGCTGCGCTAGGATATACTCGAGCAGCCCAAGCTCATCGAGCAAATGCGCTGTGCTTGGCTGCAGCACTTCGCCGCGAAACTCGCGATCAAACGTCTCGTGGGCCTCGAGGACAATGACTTCGACGCCGCGCTTGGCGAGCAAAAGACCTAGCATTAGGCCGGCCGGCCCCCCGCCCACGACACAGACGTTGGTGTGGATATTCGTCATCTTCCGGTTCCCCCTCTGGCGCCGTATGACTCAGCCCGTTTCGCATCTCACAGGTTTCCTGTCTAGGGCGCTCAGGTACAGGACGAAATGCACGTCACCAAGGCGACCATGAGCGGGCGCGGCGATTCAACGAGCTCCTAAGAAGTGATCTCAGGGTGTGCCAAGGGCGCGCAGTGCCTCGACGACTGCGCGGTCGAATACGAGGCCCTCGACGCGGCGACGCGCGCGCTCACGGAAGGCACGCTCCGACGGAATTCGAATCTCCTCGACCCCTGGCTGCCGGGGGACGGCTTTTAGGTGGTCGACAAGTTCTGAGACCTGCCGCTTAAATTCGTCAGCCGGGATCAACAGGCCAGGGTCGAAAGCGACGAATAGAAACCCATAATCCTGCACCTGGCCGCGGGCCAGCGCTGCGCCGGCAAGGAGGCCCATGGCCTGCACCACAAATGACAGCCCATAGCCCTTATGGCCACCGAAAGGGAGGACACCGCCGAGCAGCGCTGCTCGGGCATCACGCGTCGGTTGGCCTTCCTGGTCGAGCCCCACCCCCGCGGGCAGCGGCACGCCGAGCTCGGCATGCAGCAGCACCTCCCCCCACTGCAGTGCGGCTGTACCCATGTCGAAAATCACTGGCCCTTCAGCGGACGGGAAGCCAAAGCAGAGCGGGTTGGTCCCCAGCGCCGGTCGTGTCCCCCCTGAGGGGACCACGTGCGGCTGACCGCTGGCCAGGTGAATGCCGACTAACCCGGCTTTGACGATCATCTCCATATAGTAGGCGTTGCGCCCACTGTAGTAACTGTTATATACCCCTACGATAGCGAACTGACGGGCCCGGGCCTTGTCGATCGCGAGCTGCGCGGCCCGATACACGGCGACGTAGCCGACGTGGTTGCCGCCATCGAGCAGGGCCGACACCGGCGTGTCGTGGACTACCTGTACCGGTTGGCGTGATTGGCTGGTCTTGACATCCCGGGCGATGGCAAGAATCCGCGGCAGACTGGCAAAGGGATAGCCGCACAAGGCGTTATCGATCAATTGGTCGACAATGACGCACACCTCGTCGTTGGTAAAGCCTAGACGGTGCAATGCCTGTCCGCCAAGCGTCGTCGCCTCTGTGACACTCAGGCGGATGGTGTCAGGCGTATCCTGGTCAAGCAACTCACCGGTGGTGGTTGATGTTGACATCTAGATCGATTCCTCAATGGCCTGGGCGTGAATTGTTCCTGCACCATACTCTATCCTGATATACCTGTCCAGCGTCGGCCGAGTAGGCCGTATTGTGGTGATGATTCTGCGGACTGGGCGTGGAGGTGTGATATAATCGTGCGCCAAATCTTACAGCTCGAAAACTTGTGTCGCAATCACGTGAGGAGATATTGCGATGGGGAAGCTCGATGGTAAAGTCGCGCTAGTCACCGGCTCAGGTCGAAATATCGGCCGAGCCACCGTTCTGAAGTTGGCCGCCGAAGGGGCGCATGTGGTGGTCAACTCCCGTAGCAACCAGGCGGAGGCCGATGCGGTGGCACGCGAAGCCCAAGCGTATGGCGTCAAGGCGCTGTCGATCTTGGCAGACGTAGGCAAGAAGGATCAGATCGACAGTATGATATCGAAGGCCATGTCTGAATTTGGCAAGATCGACATCCTCATCAATAATGCGGCGATCCGCCCCCATAAGCCATTTACGGAGCTGACGGTCGAAGATTGGGAGAGAGTTCGTGCCGTGGTGCTGGATGGAGCGCTCTACGCCAGTATGGCCGTGATCAACAGCATGGTCACCAACCACTATGGGCGCATTTTGTTCTTCACGGGCGAAGGCGCTTTTTCCGGTGGTTCTGGGCGGGCCCACGTCTCGGCGGCCAAAATGGGCCTGGTGGGGTTGGCCCGGAGTTTAGCTTCCGAGTTCGCCGCCCACAATATTCGGGTCAACGTGGTCTGCCCCGGCAGTATCGACACCTCGCGCGCCAATCCCGAATGGTATCAGGGACGGGTGCCGAGTGCCGGCGGGATTCCCTTGGGGCGGCAGGGGATGCCAGAGGAAATCGCCGCCACCGCCCTGTTCCTGGTCACCGACGATAGCGGGTTTATCACCGGTCAAACCATTCATGCCAACGGCGGAGTCGCCTTCTTTTGAGGTCACCGGAGCGCTATGCGGACTAATACGACAAAGGCCAAACTAGCCGAGGGCAAAGTTGTGTTCGGCGCGATCATCAGCCGTTTTGCGCCAGACCAGGTGGAGCTGTTCGGCGCCATCGGCTACGATTTTGTGATGATCGACTGTGAGCATGGTCCGATGAGCTTGGACGAGGTCGAACACATGGTGCGTGCCGCCGAGGTGTTTGGCATCACTCCGATCACGCGCATCCCCAACCATGCGGACTCCACCATTTTGCAGTTTCTGGATCGGGGCGTACAGGGCATCATTGTGCCCCATGTCAATACTCAGGAGGCAGCTGAGGGGGTGGCGCGCGCGGCTCGATACCATCCCGAGGGCCACCGAGGTATGGGCAGTGGGCGGGCTCATGACTACGGGATTAGCGTGTCACGGGACGAATCGACGCGCTGGATTAACGCCAATGTGCTGGTCATCCCCATGATCGAAGAGACCGAGGCCGTGGATAACCTGGACGCGATTCTGAAGGTGCCTGGTGTCGACGTGCTCCACGTTGCCGCTAGCGACCTGAGCCAGAGTATGGGTTTTCCTGGGGCGGCGGCCGTGAGGCAAGTGATGCGGCAGGTGATTCCCAAGATCAGAGCTGGTGGTAAACTGGTCGGGGTAGGCGGCAATTCCCCAGCCGATGCCGCCGGCGTCGCCGAGTTTATCAAGGTGGGAGCCAATTTTGTGACGATTTCGGCGTTGGGGCTGCTACGCCTTGGGGCCGAAGACTTCCGCCAGCGCGTGCAGGCAGCGCTGTGACCGCAATCAAGCAGTATGGACGAAGGACACAGGATGGCGCTGGGCTGCGCCTTTAGATGAGCTATCCCCCCACCCAGCCCTCCCCCTCGATGGGGGAGAGTTCGGGAGGAGATGAAATTCTGGTACTCAGACCAGGGCATGACCTCGTGATTCGCTGTCACGCATGGCTTGCTGGCCTACTGAAGTATTATGCTATCGAGGTCGCCTGCATGGTTTGACCTGATGGCCCAGGGTCGCCACAGGAGGATGCTTGTGCCCCCTCCGTTCCCCGGTATGGACCCATATTTGGAACATCCCGCGCTTTGGCCGGGGGTGCATAACGGGCTCATTGCCGCGTTGCAACTCTCCCTGGCCCCCCAACTCCGGCCGCGGTACTACGTCGCCATTGAAGAGCGGCTGTATATCACCGAGCCGGATCAGAGAGTGTTTGTTGGGCGCCCGGATCTCGCGGTCATCGGTCAGCCAGCAGCCGAGATCGTGCTGAAGCCGACCCCCTCTGCGTCCTCTGTGTTGACAGTGCAGGTTCCCGTGCCCGATGAAGTGCGGGAGACCTATCTAGAGGTGCGGGAAACGCGCACAGACTATGTATTGACGGTATTGGAGCTCCTCTCTCCGACCAGCAAGCGTCCAGGGCGTGGTCGACGATTATATGAGGACAAGCGTATGGAGGTGCTGGCGAGCAGGACCCACCTGGTCGAGATCGACCTCCTTCGGGCGGGGGAGCCCATGCCGATTATGGGCGATGGTAGAGCCAGCGCTTACCGCACGTTAGTGAGCCGGGGGGACTGTAGGCCCAACGCCACCCTCTATGCCTTTGGAGTCCGCCAGCCTATTCCCCCCTTCTCTCTGCCACTGAAGCCAACCGACCAGGAGCCCACCATCGACCTTGGTCAGATCCTTCACGACCTCTATGACCGGGCGAGTTACGACTTGCGCCTGGACTATAAGGGCGACCCTGATCCGCCTCTGCCGCCGGTCGAGGCGGTCTGGGCGGACGAGTTGCTACGTCAGAAAGGCCTGCGCTAGGCGAACAGGATTGTGTATTAGTAGCAGGGAGCCACTCGTCAAGCCGGCCGAGTGTTTTGACCTTGTGACACCTGCTCAGTCGACCACCGTTCCCTGGGTGTTCACGAGGATCCTATGCGCCTGGACCGCGCTCCATGGAGTATGGTTGCCAGCGCATCAGCTCACTCCTCTCCAAGACCGACGGGTTCACACAGCTCCTGGGCCAACGGCCGCTCAGCACCAGCGCGATTTCTTGCCCTACCCGTCGCTTCCGCACCGGATCAAAGCGGGCCGAGGCTGAGGCCACGTGCGGCGTCAGGATGACGTTGCCCATCTTCAGCAGGGGATTGGTCAATGACGGAGGCTCCTGCTCGAGTACATCTAGCCCGGCGCCAGCGATCCAGCCTTCCTGCAGGGCTTTGATGAGCGCCTCTTCGTCCGTCGTGGGGCCGCGTCCAGTGCTGATGAACAGCGCCTCCGGTCTCATCTGCCGAAAGTGGTGTTCCGTCAGCAGATGATGGGCATCTGGAGTCGCCGGGGCATGCATCGAGACGATGTCGGAGCGCTGCAGCAGTTCGGTCAGGTCCACCGGCTCCACGCCATATTGACTCACGACCAACTCCTCGACGTAGGGGTCGTAGGCCAGCATGTGCAGGCCGAAAGCACGCGCACGAATAGCCACGGCTCTGGCCACATGTCCGAACGCGATGAATCCCAACGTTTGGCCCATAAGTCGAGGGAACTGGGACAGCATTGGCCGCCCCTCGGCCCACCGCCCATTTCTGACCAGCCTATCCATGACGACCAGCCGGCGATAGGTAGCCAAGATCAGCATCATGGTGTGGTCGGCGACTTCCTCGATGAACGTGTCGGGCACATTGGTGACCGGGATGCCACGCGCCGTGGCCGCTGCGATGTCGACGGAGTCGACGCCCACCGTACCAAGCGCGATGATTTTGCAGCGCTCGAGGCCATCGATCATACGCTTAGTGATGAGCCGTCCCTTGGCGTACAGGGCGTCGGCGTCACGGGCCGCTCTGGCAAACTCCTCCTCCGTCCCATCTGGGATCTCGATAATCTCCGCGTCAAGCGAGCCCAGTCCTTCCATTTCCAACTTATAGCCGACGCCCGCCACCGAGAAACTCGCCCCAGCTGGCGTGGCGATCTTGAATTTTGCCATGTGACTCCTCCTCTCGTGACGTGCGATGCGATATTCTTTGCGGCAGCCGCGCTCGCACCTGTGAGCCTAAATGGTTCTGGTTGTTTCACGCAGTAGGATTCCGTGGTTGAATATTCGACCCCAAAATTTCCCCCACCATACCCCATTAAGATGCATCCTGTCCAGCATTAGAAGCGACCGTGGTGCGGTTGTTGATCGTGGATTTCCCTAGTGGGCGCTATCTTCCGCTGGGGTGCTCGCGTGGCCCCTCGCCCATGCTTAAAGTTCATACACCCCAGAAGCTCATGACCTTGCCGTTGGAGGCGTCCCATGGCTCAGAAGCGTCACTGTAGAAGTGCCCCCGACCTGGCAGTTCGAATAGCGGCTTGGTTGGAGGCGTAGGGAAATCTCTCCATTCAGCACCCGAGTGGATTGATATCTTCCGTCTACAAGTCAAACCATGCAGCTGCTTATAGAGCAGGTTCCGCGTCAAGCAGTGCAGATATTTGATCATGGCTATGATGGATTCGCCACTGGTGGTATCCTGTTGAGGGATATTATCGTTGGGGATGAGAGTGAGGTGGAAGGAGGAGCGCCATGAAGTTCATGCTGTTTGTTCTACCCACGATTCCGGGCACCTTCGAAGAACGCAGGAATCTGCGTCCCATTGGCAGGAACAACGAGCGCTATCAGCAGATGTTGGAGGAGTTGCGCAAACTCGTCGTCTTGGCGGAGCAGGCGGGGTTCGACGTGTTTTCTACGACCGAGCATCACTTTCATTCCGAGGGATATGAGGCGTCCGTCGCGCCCTTGCTGCTCTATACGGACTTAGCGGCGCGCACGGAGCGTATTAAGTTCGCCTCGCTTGGGCTGGTCCTACCAGCGTGGGATCCGCTGCGGGTGGCGGAGGAAATCGCCGTCCTGGATCATCTGACCAAGGGGCGGTTCTACGCCGGCTTCGCCCGTGGCTACCAGGATCGCTGGGTAAACGTCCTAGGGCAGCAGTATCACGCCACCGGCGCGCCGATGGATGGCTCAGCCATCGACCAGCATAACCGCGAGGTCTACGAAGAGGTACTCGAGATCATTCGTAAGGCCTGGACAGAGGATACCATCACGTACAATGGGAAGTATTATCAGATTCCCTATCCCTACGAGGAAGGGATTCAACGCTGGCCGGCGGCGGAATGGACACGGCAGTATGGTGCGCCCGGCGAAGTCGATGCGCAGGGTGTGGTGCGCAAAATCAGTGTCATTCCGAAGCCCTATCAGCAGCCACACCCACCACTCTTCCAGCCGTTTTCGGTGAGTGAAAATACGATTCGCTATACGGCGCGATTCAGTATTGTGCCCTGGATTCTCGTCTCCAACCCACCCGATTTCCAGCGACTCTGCCAGGTCTATCAGGAGGTCGCCCAAGCATCGGGACGCTCCCTCAAACTGGGTGAAAGCGTCGGTGCCTTCCGCGCGGTCCACTTTGGCAAGACGGAAGCTGAAGCCGTGGCACTCTTGCGCGACACGAACTACCGGGGATTCATCGAATACTTTAGCGGCTTTGGCTTTGGAGAGGCGTTCCGCACGGCTGAGGACAACGACAAATATCCGATGACGCCTTTGCCGCTCGAAGAACTGACCGTGGAGCGGTTGCGCCGGGTAAAGTATGCTCTAGCGGGGACACCCGATCAAGTGCGAGTGGAAATTGATGCGTTGCAGACACTCTACGGCAGCGGTGGTGAGCTCGAATGGTTTGGCTGGTTCTTTGACCAAGGGTTCATGTCATGGGATGAGACGCAACGGCAGTTTGAGGCCTTCGCCAAGGAGATCATGCCTCACTTCCGCTAACATACGGCTACAAGACAGCGCTCGCGGAGCGGGCCGAGACCACACTCTGAACCAGTGCATCGTGCCCTCGGCCTTCATTCCCAGCTTCAACGTAACCTCGGCATCTTCCAATACCATCTTGTGGCGACACGCAAGCTCTGGCCCACCGTTGCCCTGGTCTTGAACCCGCGGAGCGGGACGGATACCACCTGAGCACGTGGTATCCGCTCATGCCATCAACGGCTGTCGGCGGTGCTCATCACCCTCTGGTCTGTCAGGCCCCCTGGTTCGTAAGAATGCCGTAGTTGGTCATGGAACGGTCGCCGGGCGCTATGGCATCATTGACGAGTGATTTAGCGCACGAGAACGTTCGCGCCAAACTTCAACATGCTCACCCAGGAATCCCCAACTCCTTCTGCAAATCTTTCACCGCCTGATCCCGAGTGCGAGTCTGCCACCGGGCACGCCGACCGATCGGTTCATTTTCAATCTCGGGGTCAACTTTTAGGGCCACGAAAACCGGACCAGGTAAATCTAAAATGGCCTTGATGTTGTTGGTAAAATCCTCCAGGGTATCGAAGGCGAAGGTATGCGGGTATCCGGCTCCACGTGCAATGACATCATATGCAATGTTCTTGGCATTTGGAACGGGCTGGCCACCGGTGGTAGCGTAACATTCGTTGTCGAGCATAAAATGATAAAAATTTCCGGGCGCCTGCTCAGCGATGGTTGCTAACGCGCCCATCCCCATCAGTACGTCTCCCTCAGAATCAAAGAGAACGACCTTTTTATTCGGTTGCGCCAACGCCAGACCCAGACCAAATGACGCATGCCCCCCCATCGCGGGGTCGCCGAGAGGCGCATCGAGAGTAGGACTGGTGCTGACATTCACCCAATGCCGGCCGCCTCGGCCTGGAATCACAATCGCATCCCCACGATATTGCTGGAAGACTTTGAGCAACTCTGCCGTTTGGATCATCTCAGATCTCCATGCGCCGTGTAAATTTGCTTTAGCGATTGAAGCCGTGATATTCGTCGCCTACAAGCACGGCGACCGGCCTCTTGGTCTTCTTCGCCTCTTCAAAAGCCACCGAAATTCGCGCGGCATCCTCATCATTTTCCACTAAATAGTAATTAATACCAAAAGCGTTGATGAAGCGCTCGGTATAGGTGGCAGCGGTGTCCTGGGTGACACCGTGACGGGTCCAACCCCGATAACCTACCATCAACACGATTGGAATGTTCAGGCCCAGCGCCCAGCCCCGGAGCGAATCTCCTGACTCCATCAAGCCAGTGTTCTGGATAAGGATGATGGGCGTCTTCCCTCCCACTGAGAGTCCAGCGGCTGTCGCAAAGGCATGCCCTTCACGACTCACCGCCACCAGATGCAGCGATGGATCGGCCTTCATCAGCAGATACAACCAGTTGGTCTCGCTGTCGGGCAACCAGACGACATGCGTAACGCCGTTTTTCTTCATTTCTCCCATGACCGTTTCCGGACTGAGATGAGCCTCTTGCGCTTGAGTCATGCTTGACCTCCGCAGGAAGGTTCTTCAGGGTGACATCCCCGAGGGGAATTTGCGCTCCACAGATTGACAGTACTCCGCACTGGCTGATACAGGAGCATCGACCCCATGGTACAGGCCTCCTCCTCGTTGCGTCCGGGTCTCAGACGTAATGGGGCATGACCTCGGTCGCGAACAGCTCGATGGAACGTAGCGCCTGCTCGTGGCTGAGATCGCCCCATTGGAAGGAGCAGATGAAGTAGTTGGCGCCGGTTTCGATGTATTCGTCCAGGTAGGCGCGCATGGAAGCCGGTGAGGCGGCGATCACCCGGCTGCTGAGTCCACCTGGGTTCATCCGACGACGCTCTTGCTCCTCTGACAGCACCATCGTCGCATACGACTCGCGGGGCACTTCGCGGGACGGCACAGAAGACGGACGGGCCCGCATGCGATCGCCAAGGAACTGGGTCAGGCCGCGTTTTTCCGCCTCGAGACGGCGAGGTGTCTCCAGGTTCCAGCGATATGCCGACCAGGCAGGTGTCGCCTGGGCCACGGCTTCATCATCCGTCTCGGCGAGCAGCATGTGGTTGATCAGGCCGATTTTCGGCTCTTCGCCTTGCTCCGTCAGCGCCCCGACACCCTGATGTTTTTCCCACAGCTCGCGGTAGCGCTTGACGTAGGCATCGAACACACTCAGCGGCACATCGAGGACGGCGTTCATGCCATGGCGCGCTGCCGTCTCGATATTGCGCATATACCACAGCGGTGGGTGGGGAGCTTGCTTCGGACGCATGCGCATTGGCAACTTGTCGAAATCATAGAATTGGCCATGATAGGTGAGCTCATCATGGCTCAAGCCCTCGCGTATGATTGCCAGGGTTTCAAGGTACCGGGCATAATTGACCTCGACGTCGGATTCCTGCCCCCAGAAGTATGCTTCCAGGACACCGCCACGGCCCACACCGATCTCCATACGCCCGCCACTAAGGCTGTCAAGCATGCTGATCTCTTCGATGAGACGTACCGGGTGATGCAGCGGCAGCACATAGACACAGGGTCCGAAACGTAGATGCTTGGTACGTTGGGAAACAGCGGCGAGAAAGACATTTTGCGATGGCGCCAGGCTGTGGACTGCCGGGGTATGGTGCTCCGCCAGGTGGTAAGCGTAGAATCCAGCCTTATCCAGTTGCTCAATCTGAATGAGCCTATGGGCGTAGATCTGCTCGAGGTCCATGCCTGGAACCGGTTCGATGTGGTCGAAGACACCGAATTGTAAAGTCATGTTGCACCTCCGGATTGACGCTATGCGGTTGTCACGGGCTGTTGGACAGGCACATACCGCGCGATGAAGAAGGCCATCGCATTGGCGATGGCATCGCAGAACTGCGCCTCCTGGTCGAAGAAGTGGTCCTGTCCGGCGTACAGATACAGGTCTACCGGAACCCCCGCCTGCTCCAGCGCCTGGTACATGCGCATGGTCATGGCGTGAGGTACGCGGGTGTCTGCAGTGCCGTGTACCAACAGCGTCGGTGGATAGTCGCCGTTGACATGGGCGAGCGGACTCGCCGCCTTGACGATCTCCGCCGCGGGATTCTCGCCGAACAGCTTGGCCATTGTTGGCCGGCGAGCCCATTCCGTGAGGTCGGCGACCGGGGACACGCCGATGACACCCGCCACTTCGCTGCTGACAGCGGTATGGTCGCTATTGCCTTCAAATGCATCAAGGCCTCTGGTGCCCGCCGCCAACAAGGCCAGATGTCCACCGGCAGATTTGCCACCCACGACAATCGTCGCCGGGTCAATCCCGAGACTCTCACAATTGGCCCGCATCCAGCGAATCGTCGCCTTCACATCCTGAATCTGCGCCGGCCAAGGCGCCTCATCCATGATGCGATACTCGCCAGTGACGCAGACGAACCCACGCTCGGCCATGCGCACCCCATAACGGTCTTTGAGCGGAGCACGGTTGGCGGTCTGCCAGCCGCCGCCTGGCAAAAAGAGTAGGCCCTGGACAGGGCCCGGGGTGTGCGCTGGACGAAAGATATCGACTTTGAGCTCACGCCCTCCAACGTTATGGACGACAACATTTCCTTCAATACCGATGTCCGTCATCGTTGTCTCCTATAAGCACGCAAGATCGTCGTTAGGAGCCAGAGTCAAGGTCTCGACTGCTCTCACTGTTTGTTAGGGCCAAACCAGAACACGGCCCAGCATAACACAAATGCAGCACGCATGGCGATACTCCTCTTGGGCCTTCCACGGTATGCCCTATCCTATAGCCCTTCGTAGCGCTCCGGTTGCGCTTCAGAAAGCAGCGCCGCTTGCCAAGTGCTATTAAATCGCCTATTCTCTGCTCCTGTGTCGTCAAGCGGCCTGCGCATCATTTGGCCATGCATGAAATGATGCCCCGAGGTGTTGCCCGATGACGGAGCGATTCACTTTTTTGTGCGGGGTTGTTAAGATGCTGACGGCCTGAACGAAGCAGAACATCACGAGTACCAGTGAACTGTGGGACGTTACACAACCAGATCGTGGAGGACACTGAATGAATACACAGCAGGTCATCGCACGGATCTTAAAAACGGAAGGCGTCGAGTGGATCTCATGCTTTCCGTCTAATAATTTAATCGAGGCAGTCGCCAAGGAAGGCATTCGGCCAATCATGTTCCGGCAGGAGCGTGGGGCGCTCATGGCTGCCGACGGCTACAGCCGGATGAACAACCGTCAGAAGTTCGGCGTCGTGATCACCCAGGGTGGCCCCGGCTCTGAGAACGCTATGGGCGGATTGGCACAGGCCTTCGGCGATAACGTACCGATCCTGTACCTGCCAGGCGGCCCAGCGTTGGCCCAACATTCGGTGCAGCCCAATTTTTCCCCCGTGCGCACGTATCAGTCCGTCTCCGTCTACGGCGAGGTCGTCTGGAAGTCGGATATGGCCGCCAATGTGATGCGACGGGCATTTCACCATCTGCGCAACGGGCGTCCAGGACCGGTGATCGTCGAGATCCCGGCCGATGTCGCCACGCAGGAAGTCTCCGAAGCGGCCCTGCACTATCAGCCCCCCAAGAGATATCCGCAAACGCCTTCGGCAAGCGATGTCAGGGATGCCGTGCGGCTGTTGCTGAGGGCCCACAAGCCCGTCATCTGGTCCGGGATGGGTACGCTGCTGGCGGAGGCTTCGGCAGAGCTGCAAGAGCTGGCGGAGCTGACGGAGATCCCCGTCTACTGCACGATGCCCGGTAAATCTGGTTTCGATGAACGTCACCCCCTGGCGCTGGGCTCCGGCAGTTCCTCCACCAGCCTGCAAGCCCGTCAGTGGCTGCAAGACTCTGACCTCTTGCTAGCCCTAGGCTCAAGCTTGACGCGCACCAGCTACGGTCAGCCCATCCCCGCTGGGAAAATCATGATCCACAACACGGAGAGCCTGCAGGACATCGACAAGGATTATTTCATCGATGTCGGTCTGCCGGGTGACACCAAACTGACCATCCGGATGCTGATCGATGAAATCAAGGCCGAGCTCGGCCCGAACGGACGCAAGGGACAGACCCACGTCGCCGCGGAAATCGCCGAGATCAAGCAGAAGTGGATGGCCGAGTGGACGGCGTTACTGCACTCGGATGAGGTGCCCATCAACACGTATCGGGTGATCGGCGAGCTGGAGCGCACGCTCGATAAGGAACATAGCATTGTCACACACGACGCCGGCGCGCCCCGTGACACGATCATGCCGTTCTATTCTGCCACGGTGCCGCACAGCTACATCGGCTGGGGGAAGACGACGCACCTGGGCTACGGCATCCCGCTGATGATCGGCACCAAGCTCGCCAAGCCCGAGAAGTTCTGCCTCAACTTCATGGGCGACGGCGCCTTCGGCATGTCCGGCTTAGACCTTGAAACCTCCGTCCGCGCCGGTGCGCCCATCACCACCATCCTCCTCAACAATGGTGACATGGCCACCTACCCAGGCGGGTATCCAACCGCACGCCAAATGTTCGAAGTGACTAAGATGACCGGCGACTATGCTAAGATCGCCGAGGGTCTGGGCGCCGTCGGCATTACGGTCACGCAGCCGGACGACATAGCTCCCGCGCTGAAGCAAGCCCAGCGCCTGAACGCTGAAGGTCGCACCGTGCTGCTCGACATCCACAGTAATCTCGAGGCCCGCCGGTCGCGCTTCGAGCAGGGAATGGGAGGCTAGCCGGGAGGCGCCGCGGTTTTCGATACGATGTTTGGATCCCCGGAGGTATGGAAATGGCTCAATTGTCGACAACGTCAAGCCGGGGATTGGAGCGCCCTTGGTCTTACACGGATGCCGGATCGCAGCACACAGCCATACCTTGACGCCAGGTGTGTGCGGATGAGGCATTTTGCGGAGCACCTTCGGCGTTGACGTGAGTATGGTACATTGCGTGCGCTTTGGCGAGCCACTTATTCAATGAAAGCCCTTCAGTATAGTGTGGCATGCCCCATGCGCATACGACTAGGCCTCATTTGATAATAGTATTCAAGGGCTCCCATCGTGTCGGAAACGCAGGCCGTATCATCCCTAGGGTGCGTGATGTCAATGATGAGTAACATGGCGCAGCAAACAGATGTGAAGGAGAGTGCATGGCAGAAGCACGATCGACGATATACGACCATTTTCCTCAGCTCGGGCGACTGCGCGATGAGGTGTTGTTCGGTGACGTGTGGGAACAACCGGAATTATCCAAGCGGGATCGCAGTCTGATCACCGTCGCTACCTTGACAGCACTCTACCGGACGGATGAGTTGCGGGGGCATATTCGGCGGGCGTTGCAAAATGGGGTAACCAAAGACGAAATTCGCGGGCTCATTACCCATCTGGCGTTCTATGCCGGATGGCCGACAGCCGTGAATGCGGCACGGGTCGCACTGGAGGTGTTTGAGGAACGCTAACCAGAATCAGGAGTCAAACGTAGCGAGGCAATTCAAGGGCAGTGGTTCGGTTGGCATTTGCCGAGAGCGCACAGAGACACTTCGGAACGCCCCCAGGGGAGTCGGCGTCAACAGCCGCCTGGGTGAAGACAAGCTTCCCCGGCTCGTGCGGTCCTGGCTGGGTCGAATCACGCCAAGATCCCAGCAATCTTGGCGTGATTCGCTTCGTAGAGGTCCGTGTGTATGCGCAATACTAGGACGTCCCTGACCCCACGGGAGCGCCAGACTCCCGACGGGCATAGCTGACAGTCAGCACCTCCCAGTTGTGGCCATCGCCGTCGGTCCAGTAGAAGTTGCGCCCGCCCATGCGCGTATTGAGGGTCATGTCGTCAGGTCCTCGCGGCGAGCTGCGGTACTTGATGCCCGCTGCCTGCACGCGGGCGAGGATCTGGTCGAACTCCGCATCGCTGACGTGAAAGCAGTAATGATGGCTAGCAAACTGCTCCCGCTCGTCGAAGTCGAGGGTGAGAGTCTCGTTCACGTAGACGGGCGTAAAGTGGCCCCGTGCCTCCTCCCACGGGGTGCCTAACAGGGTCGCGAGGGACCGCGCCGAGGCGACGGGGTCCCGAGAGGGAACGATGAGATGATCCAGTAGGATAGCCATTGGACGCCTCCTGTGGCTGTTGCCGACGAATATACCCCAGAAGTTTCCCCACACGTTCGATGTACCCCATTATATCGATGTTCCCCAGGAATATAAACGCACTTGTGCCGCTGCACCGGGTGCTTGCTCACCATCTGTGGGCATCCGCCTGAGGCCCACTTGTTACGGTGATCTCCTCCATGGAGTGAGACAGATGGGCACGCGGCGACGGGGTGGCGTAGGCCATTTCAGATCGTTGACACCTCTCACAACCCCCGGTACACTCTCGGCGACGACCATTCAGCATGGCCCACGCGGTGCGCACAGATGCCCCAGGAGCCAAGACTGGAGTAGAGGCCCTATTGAAGCCGAGGTTTGAGCTGCTGTCGATGATTTTCGGCGCGAGTACGGAGGTGCCCATGGGTGAGGCAAGCAATGTGCAGGCGATCACCGACTACTGGGGTCGAGACGGCCTGGGGCAAGCGATCCTCGATGTCCTTGCCGCTTCGGGCAAGAACCTCGAGGCGCTGACCATCGACGCGCTGGCACCACTGGATCAGTTTCACGGCGGCGGCAAGACGGCGACCGTGCGACTTGCCTGCCTTGCCGGCTTGCATTCTCGGATGCGGGTGCTGGACGTCGGCGGCGGCCTAGGCGGGCCGGCGCGGACGCTGGCGGTCGAGTTCGGTTGTCACATCACTGTGGTTGATCTGACGGCGTCCTACGTGCGAGCGGCGGAGGCCCTCACCGCGCGGCTGCGGCTCGGCGATCGCGTGACACACTATGTCGGCAATGCCTTGGAGCTGCCATTCGATGATGGCACATTCGACGTGGTATGGACACAGAACAGTGGGATGAACATCGCTGCCAAGGAGCGACTGTACGTGGGCTTTCAACGTGTGTTGCGCCCCGGAGGATTGTTGGCGCTCCAGGAGCCCATGGCTGGGCCACTGCAGCCACCTATCTTCCCTGTGATGTGGGCACGCGACGCGACGACCAGCTTCCTGCGTATGCCCATGGAAATGCGTGCGCTGATCGAGGCTGCCGGGTTCCAAGCGCGTGCCTGGGAGGATGTGACGCTCGAGATAGCCGGCTCTGGGTCCGACGCTACGGCCCCGATCCACACCATCCAATCCCTGGTGATGGGAGACGATCTGGCAGCCATCAGCCGCGCTGGCCGCCGCAATCGCGATGAGGGCCGCATCGTGATGGTACAAGCAGTATTCGATCGACCGTAGGCGGTTATTCGGAATTTCACAGCATTGCAACCTTGCATCACCCCGACAGCGAGCGCGCTGCGACGGAGCGCGCCTTGGAAAGCTTACCGACAAACTGACCGGTGTGGAGCTCATGGGGCCGTTATACTACGTCCAGTTCCCCAAGCGATGCGTCTTGATGCCGGCTTCTTCTCTTGCTCATAGAGCTCTCCAAATGGTAAGCTGGGGCCTTGACCGCGTGAGGTCGCAGCCCAGCCGATTAGGCAATCGATAGGAGGAATACGATGGGCGAAGTGGTTTTGGAAGGAGTAGACCTCTTGGTCGACTGCATGGAGCATAGGCTGCGGCCCAGACCGGAATCTCCGCATCGTCCATTGGTAAAGCTGAAATGATATGGAGAATTGGCGTATGAATGTGATGCGGCTCCCGGACGAGCAATTTCCACATCAAGATCAAGACTTACAGCAGCGATTACCGGTCGAAGAGATCGTCGAGCAAGTGAACGCGATTCTGCGGGCCCATGGACTCGAGGCTCAACTCACCAGCTTTAGCGTCATGCATCGGCGCTTCGCCAACTGTACCTGCGCAGAATCTTCGGCGGTGGTGAGTTTACAGGGGTTTGGACGCGCCATGTCGCGCGTCGAGGTCGAGTGCTACGACCCCTGTGTGAAGCTCGGTTGCGCCTCGCAAGAACCATTACATCGGTGAGGTGGGCGATGGAGGAAACATTCGTCGAGGTGCGCGATCGGATGTTACGCCGTGTGGGAGAGGAGGTCGAGATCCAACTAGCCCAGGCACGTACGTCAATCGAACAAGCTTTTTATTGCGGTGAGTTGCGCGCCATCGCAGACACGTGGGAGCTGGAGGCGGTGGACGATTTTTCGCTGTTACTGGGCGACCTGGGCCACATTGAGCTCTGCCGCCCGGACCTCGACAACGACCTGACGTTTGTCGACCCACGCCTACGCATCCCTGATGCGCTGCCCGAGCGCACCGCCTATTATCAGGGCCGGCGCAAGATTCTCGACCGCGTGCACCGGGAAATCTCTGCGCGTTTGGCCACCTAGGGATGGTCAAACCCCAGCCGCGGCGATGCCGATGCCATCGAGCCGTTTTTCTTCCTTCCGAGAGGAAAGGAGACACCGCTCATCTCTCTTCCACCGGGAAAGGGTTGGGGTGAGGGGAGAGGGTATAGTTCATACGACTCAGGAGAGGCTCCATGCAGAAAGAGGCTTTTTGCGCTCCAACGGTGTACAACCCCGTGCGGTATGTCCAAGGGATCAAGACGACTGGTGGCACGATCGTGTGGATCTCTGGGCAAGTGTCGCAGGACCAAGATGGGAAGGTGGTGCACAAAGGGGATTTCGCCGGGCAAGCGCGCCGGGCCCTGGCTAATCTCCAGGCCATGGTCGAGGCTGCTGGAGGGACCATCCAGGATATCGTCAAGGTCAACACCTATCTGACCGACCTGCGCTATCGCGAGGAGCTAGCCCGCATCCGCGTCGAATTCTTCCCAGACGGCAAGCTGCCGGTCTCGACCCTGGTCGGCGTTGCTGGCCTCGCTGATCCCGACATGCTGGTAGAAATCGAAGCGGTCGCGGTGCTGCCGGAGAAATAACTGGGTAGAACGTGGGGATTGGATCATCTTGCTGCTGACCGGTGCAGACGCTGTGCAATGGGTACACACGCAAAGACGGAAGTGAGCTGAGGAGACGGGAAGGAGCAGAGCGATGTACTTGTTTCGGATTTTGATCGCCTGGTTGCTTTCGGCAGCAGCGTTCCTAGGGGTATCGAAACTCCTACCAGGCTTTCGTATCGGGAGTTTTGGTACCGCCCTCGTGGTCGCAGCGGTTTACAGCATCTTGTATATCGTGCTGCATTTCATCCTGTTCAAAATCTTCTGGATCCTGACTATTCCCTTGGTCATCCTGACGCTCGGGATCATCTTCTTCGTAGTCAACGCAGTGATCCTGTGGTTGACAAACAAACTCATCGAGGACTTCGATATCGATAGCACGGCAACCTTGCTCATAGCCGCGGTATTGTTGACGGTTGCCAATTGGATCATCCGCGTCGTGCTATTTATTTGAGAAGAGGTAGTCCCTAACCACAGTTCTCTTGCAACCTAATCATCCACGCGGGCGCGCTCGATGATCGTGGTCACCTTGGCGAATTCGTGCCGCACGTAGAATTCCCAATTGGCCAGGATGCGTGTGGCGATCTCACTACCGGTCAAGCGCTGGTGGTTTTCGATAAGGCGGCGCAGATGTGGCTCGTCCTCGGTCGAAAGCCGCTCGACCTTGACGGATTCAGTGTTTAGGCGTCCGTCTCGATACGCTTTGAAGCCATTGAACAGATACAGCACCCCACTGCGGAAGCCTCCAGCACAGTTCCAGCCGATGTCCTCCACATCCTCAGCCAGGATGACGACGGTGCCACGCGTCATGTATTCGCAAGCATCATCCCCGACCCCCTCGACCACCGCCGTGGCGCCACTATTGCGTACCATGAATCGCAAGGCGGCCTTACCGCGAACATACATCTCACCACCGGTGGCGCCATAGCCAGACGACATCCCCACGACTGCAGCTTTGTTCGCCGGGCAGGCCAGATCAGCGGGCGGGCGGACAACAATCAACCCACCGTCCGCCATCGAGTCGCCCACCGCATCGTTGGCAAACCCATTCAGGAAAATCTGCATGCCGCCGTGGATGCCAAAGCCGAGTCCATTGCCGGCATGCCCCTTGAGGTGGATCTTGATCGGGAAGCGCTGGCCTTCGCGCTCTTTGCGTAGGGCCAACTCGCCCGACAGGGTAGCACCGAAGGCACGATCGGTGTTGCAAATCTCGTAAGACACCTCCACCGGTCGTGGGTTGTGGGGGTCGAGGGCTCGAGCAGCATCCTGCAGCAGACGTTGGTTCAGTGAGTTGATGGGAAAATAACGATAGGTCAGTTCGCCCACGGGCAGTGGCGTGTGCAACAGATCGTCGAAGTGAATCCGCCCCATCGAGTTCGGGAGGTCCTGGCGCTCGTGCAGCAAGTCTGTACGCCCGATGATCTCACGGACGCTACGATAGCCCATGGCAGCCAGATGCTCACGGATCTCGCGGGCAAAGAATAACAAGAACTTCAGCCCATAGATCGGCTTCCCCTGATACTTTGCAATCAGGTCCTTGCGCTGTGTGGCGACGCCGACCGTACACCCCCCGAGATGGCAGACACGCTGCTGTACGCAGCCGATGGTCTCCATGAAAATCGTCCCCAGCCCGACGGCATTGGCGCCGAGGATGAACATCTTGACGGCATGCAGACCCGTCTGGATGCCGCCATCGGCCACCAGCTTCGCCTGCTCGCGCAGGCCACTCCCGGCCAGCACCATATGGGACAGTTGCACCCCATACTCCACAGGTAGGCCGCCGTACTTGATGGTGTCGAGCGGTGAGGCCCCGGTGCCGCCGCTGTGGCCGGCCATCCAGACGATATCCGCCCCGGCCTTGACGATGCCCGCCGCCACCATGGCCGCTCCAGAGACCGAGACGATTTTCACCCCGATACGAGCGGCAGGATTGAGCTGACGTAGTTTGTAGATGACGGCGTTGAGATCCTCGATGCTGTAGATATCCTCATTGTTAAAAGGGGATTGCAGCTCCGTTCCGACGTCGACATGGCGCACCTCGGCGATGATGGGCACCACCTTGCGACCGGGGAGAAGGCCCCCCATCCCGGGCTTTGCCCCCTGGGCAATCTTGATGTTGATCACCCGACACTTGCGCAGGTAACCGGGCGTCACGCCGAAACGCCCGGAGGCAAACTGGTGGCTCTGCGGATTGGCATTTTCACTATTGGGTAACAGCTTCATACGATAGAGGGGAATTCCCCCTTCGCCGGTCCCAATGGTGCTGCCCACGAGGTTGTATGCAATGGCCATGTCGCGGTGCGCGGGGTCGCTGATCGAGCCAAACGACATGTCGCCGCCGAGCACCCGCCCCTTGCCATCGAGGTCCATCAGAATCTTCCATTCTGGCTCGACCTCGTCCAGGGGGACCGGCGGTCGATCGGAGACAATCTGGAACGTATCGGCGACGGTGATGGGCAGACGATGGCGAATCACCTCCGTCCAGCCCCGATATTCGTCGTAGCCGGTCATGACCTCCAGGAACCCCTCGATGAACTCGCGTGGCGGAGTGT
>JBKPCR010000524.1:0-11480 GCA_046727435.1 bacterium
GTCGTAGTCCGACTGCCCCAGCGCCGCGATCTCATCAAAGTTCCCGTTGGGGATGGTGCCACAACTGAACACCGCCTGGCCGTGCTCCAGCAGGTCGATGACTTTGTTCAAGCGTCCGTTGTCCGCCATGGTCGTGTCTCCTTACAGTCTCTTGGTCCGCCCAGGAGTCTGTCCCGTCAGCATCATGGGCGACTCGGCGGCGTCTGTCAAGCCGGCTCATGGGCGGGTGCATGATCCCCCGACAGGGCACATGCCCGCCATGCATCCCTCTCTGGAGCGAATTGAAACTGTTCGTGGCTCTACTCGATGACAGCGCATGGTCGCTGCTCGCATGAGCTGAGCAGAGGAGACAGGCGCTGCTCACCATCACTGAGAATGACCTCACCATCGATGCGCCGCACGTGAAACTATCCAGGTCCACTCACCATCCCACGCGCGACTCCAGTCGGCATCTGACAAGCGATGAAGCCCTTGGAGGTTTCGCTCGCGGCCGCGCATCGGCGGCGAGCGGCGCCACGAGACCGCTGAGGACGAGGGTGAGGAGAAGCCCAATGGTGGGGCGCGTTATGGGAGTCTCCTCCGTGCACGGATGTGTGGGGCCATTCTACGCGTGATATATCAAGGAAGGAACTCAAATGTTGCAGATGAAATGAGGCTCGTGGGCACGTGTGGTGAGGTCTGACACGGGGGCTCTCGGGCCTCTCGTGCGCCTCTGCTGCGCCCCGCGAGCGCGCATGGCCCTGCAGGGTCGCTGTGGCGGAGGAGCCGCCTTAGGCGGGGAGGAGGTCGATCACGTGCATGATCGCGACGGTTGACCCCTGATTGGTAGTCATGTCCGAGCCGCCTTTCCGGCAGGTCCACACCGTGCCTTTGGGCGCTGGAAACGGCTGTCCATCTTTCGTCGCTTCGAGCGTGCCCTCGGTCGTCTCACAGACTATGTCATTGTCCACGGTCATGACAGGTGTCGAGGCGCCCGGTTGAAAGATGACGTCACAGATGCGGATGTTGGCGTAGCCGGGGATGTTCGAGTCCGCCTCCTTCAGCACCTTGCGTTCGACCCCGGGCATGGACATTTCCCCGGCGTGGCCGCTGTGGCCCGAGCCCAGGATCACCACGGAGGCCCCCACCAGCCCCCACCGCAGAAGATCTCTCCGAACCAGGTCTGTCGTCTGTGGTGGTTGTGGCATGAGCTGTTCCTCCCTCTCGCAAAAGGCTCCTGATCCGCTGCCGCCCATGGGCGGGTGCGCGCTGCACGAGATATGGAAACTCGCCCCATTGTCCCGCGTGGCCTGCAGGAGTCAATCGCGGGGTCACGCGAGACGGTTATGCCTCCTCTCGGTGAAGGGCGGAGGCGAGCGCACCACCAGTGCCCATGAGCCTTCAATGGTTCACAGCCGTGGAGACCATTCGTGGAGACGGCAGTCAACCGCCACGCCCTCGGCGTCGCCCCGCCACCCGGTCCGTCGAGGGCCGTGCCAGCCCGGGTTGGCGACGAACCTCAGGGGCCACGCGGCGGAACCGTGCCTTGTACTCGTCGAAATTCCAGGTCGTGAGAAACGTCTGGGCCGCAGCTTGGCCCGACGCGTAGAGCGCCGCCTTCTGGGGTTGGGTGAGGTCGAACTGGGTCGGCGGGATCCCCAGGTCGTCGATCCGGATCGTCCGCGCCGCCACATCGGGGAGTTCCATCGCATGGGCGTCATGGGCCACGACCGCGGTGTGGAAGAGCGCCGCGAACAGCGTCAGTGGGCCACGGACCCGATACTCGACCCTGACCTCCGCGGTCGGGTCGGTCGGGTCTGACACCAGGGCAAAGCCGAAGGTGGGCCATGCGGGCACGGCCGGCGGCGGCGTGTCAAACAGCTCGATCGGGAAGTTGCTCAGCAGGCCCCCGTCGACGATATAGCACCTCTGGCCCAGCGTGTTCGTCACCCTGACGGGTGTGAAAAAGTACGGGATGCTCATGCTCATCCGCACCGCCAGGGCCACCTCCAGGCGCTCCGGGGCAATGCCATAGGCCTGGGCGTCGTCGGGTAAGATCAGCATGATCCCGCGCGAGATGTCGGAGGCCACCACGTGCACCTTGAATCGGTAGCGCGTCTCGGTCTCACCAGGCAGGACCAGATCGCCGAACGTCTTCACCCCTTTGGTGGCGAGCCATTCGTGCATGAGGGTGAGGAAGGCATCACCCTTGTACATGCCGAGGTCCGTGAGGATGCCCAGATAGTTGCCAACCAAGGGGATGCGGCTCAAGACCGTCGCTGGGTCCATGAGCGTCGTGAAGTCCAGGTCCATGAAGATCGGCTGCAGCTCGGCGGCGGTATAGCCGGCTCCGAGCAGCGCCGCCACGATGGCCCCAGCCGAGGTGCCCGCCAGGTTGTAGAACTGATAGCCGGAGGCCTCGGTCACCGCGGCGGCCCCGAGCAGGGCGATGCCCTTGACGCCGCCGCCCTCGAAGACGGCATCAACTCGCCGGTCCGCATGGCCCATGGCTGCCTCCCCTCGCGGTATGCCCCATCAGCGCGACTGCAAAGCGCTCGCATCGAGCCCCGCTGGCGCCCAATGATAAGGGTGCCAGCGGGGACCCTGCCAAGGCTGCACCCCTCCACCGTCGCTCGAGTCGCGCCGCCTGTCCATCTTGCACCGGCAATGCTGCCGACTTCGCCGGCAGAAACCACCGTCGATCCACAGGGACTCGGCCCGGCGCCGGACGACGGTGATGCGCCTACGGCGGCTGGCCGCCTCACCCCGCGAGGGCGCGCTCTACCTGGTCCAGATGCCGACGGCGGTGAATGGCGCGCGTCAGTGACCGGGGGCGTACCGCCAGGATGGCCCCGATGATTGGCGCCGGGAGGGTTTCGGCCTGACGGTCCACAGCTTCAGCCGCCGCGACCACCGCGTGCCTGATCTGGGCCGGGGCGATGGTGCGCCGCCAGGGCGACATGGCGTGATTCATCCCATCGACCATGTCCCGAAGGGGCGGGATGTCGACCCTCCCCGTGCGCTCCCATTCCTCGAACTTCGACAAGGAGAACCCATCCCAAAAGGCGAGGTGCATCAGTCCAATCCCGACCCGCTAGGCTCTCGCCTTTTCCGGATCATATGGATAGCGCTCGGAGAGGTCCTGAAAGCCTTTGGCTCCTGGCGGCAGGAAGCCCCATTGCGGTCCTCCATGGCTCAGCAGCGCCGCTTTGGCGATGGCCCGGCGATCGATGCCATATCCGGCGAGCGCCACGCGGACTTTTGGGTCATCGAACTGAGTGGGCTTAGAAGGTGGCTCCTTTGCCTTCTCGGCGCCACATGAGCACTCCAAGCGTGAGCATCCATACCAGAAAAATGGAACTCGCCGGCATAGTGATCGCCATCGCCAACTCAGAAAACCCCGTATATGCCATCACGACAGCCGCGACCGTTGTGGGCACGCCTGCCACGACGGCGAGTCCACCCAACCACTTCGGATACGTGGAGTCAGCCAACAGCGCGACCCCGTACACGGTCACCGTGAGGCCGAATAAGAGACTCAGCGTACTAGCTAACCCGATCTCGACTTGGCGGACGGCGAACGCAGCATGAAAGGCTCCGTCCTTTTGCGCTGCCGGCGCGGCGGCCCAGGCGTCCACCATGGCCTTGAGGGCAACCCCATCGACCGCCTGAAGTACCATGGCCACGGCCAGACTGGCGATCGCCTGGCCCGCCGCGAGCCGTGCCCACCCTATGCCGCTCGCCACCTCCAGCTGTTGAGCCAGGCACAGGAGCGGGGCCACCATCAGCGCGACTCCCGCGAGTTACGTCAGGTGGCTTGCCACCCACAGGTGGTCCGCGGCGTATTCGGCGAATGCCGCCATGGCTTCGTTCGGATTGGCTTCCAACGGATGCAGAGATGTCCCCACGAACAGCAGGACACTCCCAGCAAGGGCGCATGTCGCTCCAATTCTGCTTTCGTTGCGGTACAACATCCTTTTTATCCGTCGTCTCATGGCCTTGCGCTGCGGGCTCACCATGGCGTCTCAGGCGGATGTGCCCTGATACATCGATATTTGGGCCACTGTTCGGGCGGCCTCTTACATGTGCCAGGTTAGGCGCCACAGAGGTTTGCAACTGCGAAGAGAATCAGCTCTCAAGCCGTACGAAGAATGTTAGCCAAAGGACGGGGTTTTCAAGAGCACTCAAGCTGACCGTCTCCCAGCCGCCCGTGTCGCGATGCGCTCCGGTGTTACCGTGATGAGCACCCGTGGCTCCGTTTGCCAGCGCGCAAGGTAGCCGTCCACCTCGTTCGGTGCCCTATAGCGTTCGATGATCCTACGGGCCTCGTCCCAGATGTCTTGGTCGTTGCAAGTCGCCGTCCCAGAGATGACAACGTAGTTCGAGGCGACGGGCGGATCGTAGATGCACACGGAGATGCGAGGATCCCGTTGCAGGTGGCGGTATTTCAGGCGATCGTTGCGGGTGATCAAGGTCAACACTTTGCCATCGTACCGGTACCAGTTCGGTGTCAGATGCGGAGTGCCGTTCCGATTAACCGTCGCCACCACCGCGATGTGCGGCGCGGTGAGATAGGCTGTGATCTCCTGTGGATTCATCGTGGTCCCTCCTGGCAGCCCCGGCGGGGCTGGTAAGTGTGGCGGTCGCGTAACGAGCATAGCGAATGAGCGCTCCACTGGGACACAATATTAGATTGGCCTCCTGATCCAGCCGTCCGCCGCATGCAGAAAGCTCCAATTTCGTGCAGTCTCGTTTTTTTGAAGATCGATTAGCGCATCTTGTGGATTAAATATATCGTAACCTGTATCAAGAACGACGTTCAGAAATTGCTCGTGTGTATGGGTATTCCTTATGTTGATCTCCTCGTCCAAGAGCTGCAATAAGTCCTCCAAAGGAGTCATCAGCATTGGCACTTGCTTGTGTAAAGCAATAAGGGCCTTCTGACGTCCTTTCTGGCTCTTAAGAGCCCGAACACTCGCAGTATCATGTGTAACCGCTATCAACAATCCTAGAGCCCGTTCTCGCAACTCGTAGATACGGACAAAATAATTCTCCAAGTAATAGGCCAGCTATGTCAAAGCCAGGTCAATATTTCTCTGGGAGGCAAGCATTTCAAGTTGATCTGCAACAATTCGTAGACGGTGAGTGCTTCCGGCAAGCTGCCCCCACCATGTTTCCGCCTCTTCACCTACGTTGGTCTCCCACCAAACAAACTGCAGCCCTGGCGTTCTTCCGGAGAGTGTCCCGTCGTTCGTCATGGCTTCCTTATCATCAGCATAAACGCGCTAGGCAGTCAACCCGCCGCCCGCGCCTGGCAGCTTGCGGAAGTCCCACCCCGAGAGGTGCTCTGGGACGACCTTGGCGACGACGCGGTTCTTCCCGGGCTTGCCGTCCTGCAGCATGTCCTCCAGGTACTGCTCGCCCTCGTCCCCCAAATACCGCGTGAGGACCTGCCGCGATCCCTCCTGCAATCCCAACGAGAGGATGGCCCGGGCCCGAAAGCCCTCATTCGTCGTCGGATCGAGCGCATCGAGGAGGGCACGGGCTTCCTGCGGGGAAAAGGCGGGGGGCATCCCCTGCCACCGGCTGATGGCGGGTCGCTCAATCGCTTGCACTAGATTGGCGGCGATGACCTCGAATTGGACGAGATGCCGGAAGAGGCTGGACAGCGCCGAGAGCCGCCGGCAGATGGTGGTCGGGTGCAGGCGCTGCACTTCCCGCAGGTGGCGTTCATACGCCATCATCGTTTTGCGATCCACTTGCCGCAACTCCTTCCGGGAGGTGATCCCGAAGAGGCGCATGAAGCGTCGCACATCCCCCGCATAGGCCTGCCGGATCTCCCGGCTTTTGCGGCTGGCCAGCCAGACCCCTTCTTGAGGCAGGCTGGCCAAGGCGTCCAGCGTGGAGCGGATGGGCTTGCCCTCGGTGGGGACAGGTCGTTGAGCCGTGGCAGTGTCGAACATCGCTGGCATGGTCCTCCATCTGTAAGAAACTCGGAATTCGTGTGCCTCCACTCTACCATGGGAACCCGTGTGAGACAACGGGATCACCGCTGCTGGGCTACCCAATCCCCTGTGAATCAAGGCCTCAACCTGGTAATTTATTCATTGATGCGGACCCGACAGCGAAAACAAGACCAGCATTGCAGCTTCATGCCATCTGCACATCCCTGACGCGTATCCTACCTCTGTCCCACACGCCAGCACTCGCATACGCATAAGCTCAACATTGACTCTGTTGGTTAAGTTGCGGCGGTCAATGGTCAATGCCATGGGAGTAGGTTCACTAGAGGAATGGCCTTGGTCTCTCTGGCTTTCAACCCTTGTATGGAAGACCACTTGTCTACGCATTCTTGAATTAACCAATAGAGTCAGTCATGGCCATGTTTGGACGGGTGGCCTGGATACCGGAGCGGAGGTAAGTCATGCAGCCTAAGAGCTTCTGGAGTGTCACGATACGCGCTGCACAAGACTGGTGGGAGGATAACTGCCTGCGGCTCGCCGGCCTCCCTGGCCTACTATACCGCCCTGTCATTGGCCCCGCTGGTGTTGCTCATCGTCGGCATCGTGGGGCTGGTCCTGGATCGGCAACAGGTGGCCAGCCAGCTCGAGGCTCAGCTCGAAAGCCTCATGGGCCCGGCCGGTCGCGAACTCGTCACCAACATTCTCACCACCACCAGCCCACAGGGGGGCACGTGGGCGACCGTCGTCGGCCTCATCACCCTGATCATCGGTGCCACGGCGGTCTTCGGCGAGCTCCAGACGACGATGAACCTCATCTGGGAGGTCCAGCCCGCTCCCACCAGCGGGGCCTGGGCAGGAATTCGGGCCTGGCTCAAGGAACGGGTCTTCTCCCTGGCCATCGTCTTCGCGCTCGCCTTCCTGCTCCTCGTCTCGCTCGTCGTCAGCGCGGCCCTCGCCGGCGCCGCTGTGCTCTTTTGGGGGCCGGAGCAGTCGCTCTTGAGCCGGCTGTTGGAGCTCGCCGTCTCGCTCGCGGTCCTGACCCTCGGGTTTGCGCTACTGTTCAAATACGTGCCGGACGCCGAGGTCCGCTGGCGCGATGTGTGGCTGGGCGGATTGGTCACGGCGATCCTCTTCACCGTTGGCAAGACCGCCATCGGCTACTACCTCGGCCAGGCAAGTGTGGGCTCGGCCTACGGCGCCACCGGCTCGATGGTGGTGCTGTTGGTGTGGGTCTATTACTCGGCCCTGATCGTGTTCTTCGGCGCCGAGTTCACGCAGGCCTGGGCCACACAGCACAGCGGCGTCGGCCCCCAGCCGCACGCCGTCGCCGGGGCGGCACCCCAGACCAAGGGCGAGGCGGCCGCCGAGCGCACGCGGAGGTCGTGAACCAGACATCGCGAGCGCCCCGGGATCAATACTCACACCTTCAACCGAATTCTTACACGTGTGACCACGTCTCACCTGCTGTCGATCACAGGTTTTCCTTGGCATAGTCGGCCGTGAGCCAGCGCTCCGGTCGCATGCGGATCAGTATGCTATCAGCGAGGGCCTCTCGTGTCCGCTCGATGAAGCGATCGCCCTCCTCCGCGCCGAGATAGCGGCGGGCCAGGGGGCGCAGGTCGCGCTCCGCGTCTACCGAATCGATAGCGGTGATAGGACCTTCGACACTAACGTACCCGTACGGTGGGGTCTCTGTCTGCACGCAAAGGCTGAATCGACCCGCGTGTGCAAGCAGGCGACCCTTGCGTGAGTGCTTTCCAGTGGCGACTCGCAGCTCCCCTCCCGGCTCATAGGCATACCAGACCGGCACGGTCAGCGGCCCCCGGTTGTCCTCGGCGATGCTGATCATCCCGACATGCACACCCGCCAAAAACGCCTCGCGCTCTGGCCTAGTCATCGTCACTGCCATACCATCCTCCTTCTCAGCGTGGTTATCCGCCACGAAGTACGTCATTGAAGGATATTCTTATCAAAGAGTCGTTTGAGCGTGTTCGAGATCGACACCGTACGCTCATAATCGACTAATACCAACGCATTTCGTAGAGTGCCGCTTCCGCTTCCCGACGGCGCTCTAACCCCTTGAGCACTTTGCCACCCACCCGATTCCAACGCTTAATCTGTGCCGGAACTTCTTCTTGACGGCCGGCATTGATCTTCTTCAGCATGGTAGAGCTTTTCAGGGCACCTTCCCCCAGATTGTAGGTCCATGATAGAACAGCATCAAACTGCCCCTGAAACAGCGGCACGGACACGCGCGCATTCACCGCCACAGTCTTAGGCGCAATATCCTGCTGCAGCAACCGTTCCGCAGCGTCACCTAACAAGGGTGCCGCTATCTTCTCCCCTGGTTTGATTAGATGACCAAAACCTATCGTAGGATAGCCGGCAGCGTCTTTATATACAACGGGGCTGTACCCCTCGAAATGTTTAATGACCCCGACGACTGCGGGCGAGGGCTTGCAGTTACCAAGGCAAGGCTCGGGAGGATGATCTACACACTAAAAATCCCTATCCACCGCATATCGGTCCAGTCTCTTCAGGATGGTGTCTATTGATGCCTGGCTCGGGCTTTCCCTCTCGATCCGCTCATCGGCACGACGTATCTTATGGCCAAGCTCAAGCTGCGCCTCGGCATGCGCCAGCTCAGCCCCAGCCCTACCCCAGCGATCCCCGACAAATCCGACGCCCAGCGTGTAGATCAGGATCAGCGCCGGGATGAGGAGATACCGGCCGAATCTAACTAGCAGGAGAGAGGTCATCGGCGTCTCCCGTCCGCAGCGTTTCCTCGCCGGCCTGAACGGTCGCCTTGATCTCCATCTCCCGCAGCCTGGCATCCTTCATACGCTCAGTGGCCAGGCTTTGTTTTACCCTGTTCACCTGTATCTTCCGAAAGCCCTCCACCATCATGTAAATGCCCAGCGCCAGGCAAAAGGCCTGGATGACGTACTGGAGGTAAAACAGCGTGACGTAGCAGATAACGCCCCCGGCAGGCAGCAGGTAGGCGCCCTTCACTGTCTCAAACGTGCGGAATCGCTCTTTGAAATCCTGTAAGATATTCATAACCTTAGATACCCTTATTATGGTTGATATGCTTACCCATTCTTCCCACGGCGCGCCCCTGAAATCACCAGATAAACCACCAGCGCCAGCGCTACTATCGTCCAGGGGAGCCAGGTTTGGACCATGCCCATCAGCCAGTTGGCGGGGACAACGGGGTCCAGGACACGGGTATGTTGCTCTGGGGGTAACATCACGCCGCCTCCACCATCAGCCCGATATGCAGTCTCTTCAATTCCTGGATCACAGGCCAGAACTTCTCAGCCGTCATCGGTTTGATGATAAAGGCGAGTACCCCCAACCGGCACGCCTCTTTGACATGTGCTTCCGCGTCCACGCCCGAGGTCACAATCACTGGAACGCCGTCATACCCGGGTAGGGCCTTGATCCGCTCGACCAGCTCGAGCCCTCCTGGGCCGGGGATGCGAATATCTACCACAAGAAGATCGAATCTCTCCACACCCTGCACATGCAGCCAGGCGTCATGGTTTTCGCACACGCGCGTTACCTGATTGCAGATCCGCTGGCGCTCAAAGAAATCACGGAGGAACGCCGCGTCTGCGTCACAGTCCTCCACGAGCAGGATATTGGCTAGCTTCATTGGTCAGACCTCTCTTAATCCCTTCGAGCGTGGATTGCGCGCAGAACCCAAGCAGCCCCACCACGAGGAAGCTAAGCACCAGCCAGAACAGCTTTTGTCGGAGGCCTGCCAGTGTCTTCCGGGAGTCATGGACCCATTTGAGATCATCCCGTAGCGCCCTGAATTCCTCATCCGTAGAAATATCCAGGCGGTCGAACGCCTCCGCGATGCGAGCATCCGCGATGCGGGCCACCTTGATGTCTTGTTCCGAGAGGATGCGGCCAAGGGCGGGATTGTGGGGATCGTTACCGGGACCATTTGCAATGAAGAGCACATCAGATACCCATGTGTAGGATACCTGAATCTAGCATGATCTATATGTGGTGTAAACTCAGCTTGTGTGAGGGTAGTGTATCAGTTTGAGCTTCAAACGAAGACACGACCTGTGTCAGCTAGAGTGCGACAATCTCTCAGAAGACGAGAGGGTGTGTCACAATCTATCTCACCAGTCCAATTTTGACCTCCGTAAGGCATTCGGCAGGCCATCCTATGCCTCAGTATCCATCGTTTGACATCCCGTCTCATCAATACTCCTGTTAGACGACCAAATTACCTCATGATAACCTATTGATTATAATGGCAATATTCTTGCGTCCCTCTATGCGGCAATGGTGAGCAGATCTTGCAGGTGTATGCAGATGCTGCAGTTGAAGGAGGGAGATCATGCACATGATGCCGTTCACGCGACACGTGATTGTGGTAGTCAGACTGTGGCTAGGAGTAGGGCTGACAGGCGAGTTCGTGTACGCCGATGACTGGTACCGGGAACACGGTATGGCGTCATATTATGGCAGGGCTTTCACGGCCGCAAAGCCGCCGATGGGGAACGCTTCTCTCAACATGAGATGACCGCGGCCCACCGCAAGCTCCCGTTGGGCACGAAAGTCATGGTCGAAAACCCCGACACCGGGGAACAGGTGGAGGTGAAGATCACAGACCGGGGTCCGTACGCTGACAAAAAGCGCCGCATCATCGATCTCTCCAAAGCGGCGGCTGACAGTGTGGGCCTCGTGGAAGCTGGGGTCGCCCCGGTGAACGTGGTCGTCACGGAGGAGGCCGCCCAGCGGAAAAAGAGTCCCGACGAGTCCCTCGTGTATGAGGTCCAGATCGGCGCCTTTGAAGATCATGACCAAGCGCAGGCGGTGCTCGAGCAGGCGCAAGATTGGTTCCCCATGGCCTACATGGCTCCGCGCCAAGGGCCTGAAGGCGCCTATTACCGGGTCCGGGTGGGTCCCTTCACCGACAAGGCCGCGGCACAGCGTATCGCCAGCGGGTTGACGCGCGAGGGTCACCGTGTGTTTCTCGACGAAGTCCCAGAAACGGCCTTGCCTCCCGAAGCTCCTCAGCCGTCCACGGGCTCCAAATGACCTGCGGCCCGAAACCGTTGCCGGGGTGCAGCCAAGCCCGGCAAAACTTAGGGGCGTGGTTGGCCTAGCAAACCTAGGAGCACTCGTACAATAGACAATTTGCGTTCAGAGATGGTATGCTCTCGCCAACGCATTGTCTCGGACATCGGCCTTCTTTCACACCCTGTAAGGAGAGACTGCCATGCCGTTTTATGAAACAGGAGACGTCCGCATCCGCTACGAAGAGGCTGGCTCCGGCTTCCCACTGTTACTCATCCCCGGCGGTGGTTTGAACTCGACCATCTCCTTCTTCACTGGGAACGCGCCGTTCAACGCGATAGAGGAGTTCAAGGACGAGTACCGCTGCATCACGATGGACCTGCGCAACGCCAACGGCGGCCAGTCATCCGGCCCGCTCGAGATCGACAGGCCCTGGGACGCATACGCCGACGACCAGCTCGGCCTGATGGATCACCTGGGCATCGGGGAGTTCCT
>JBKPCR010000525.1:0-5165 GCA_046727435.1 bacterium
GAAGTTGGCGGCCAACACCACCAGGGCAATGGCGATCCCTGGGAAGGTAGCCGTCCACCAGGCGACATTCAGGTAGCCACGCGCGTCGGAGAGCATGCTCCCCCACGCCGGTGTGCGCGGCTCCACCCCGAGTCCCAAGAACGACAGCGTCGCCTCCAGCAAAATCAGGCGCCCGAGTTGAAAACCCCCCACCACCAGAATGGGTGCCATGGTATTAGGGAGCATGTGGCGCAGCATAATGCGCCAATCGCCTCCCCCCAGGGCGCGCACAGCCGTGATATATTCGCGTTCGCGGATAGCCAAGGACTGACCACGGCCGACCCTGGCAAACTCCGCCCAGCCACGCACGGCGAGAATGGCTACCAGGTTGAGCACCCCGCGGCCAATAGTCACCGCCCACACGATGGCGATGAGAATGTATGGGAAGCTCAGCCAGGCGTCCACCACCCGCATCGCCACGTGATCGAAGGTGCCGCCGCGATAGCCCGCCAGTAGGCCGATCGCAATGCCCACGAGCGCGCCAATGATGACCCCCGAATATCCGACCGTCAGCGACACTTGAGCACCGTAAATGACGCGGCTCAAGACATCACGGCCCTGGTGATCGGTTCCCAGCCAGTGGACGCCTCCGGTGGCATCGACATATCCGGGTGGCTTATGGCGATCGGCCAGACGTCCCAGACGCGGGTTATAAGGGGCCAAGGCCTCGGGCCAAATAGCCATTCCAGTGAAGATCAGGAGAACCGCCGCGGCGGCCCAGAAGGCCAAATTCCCTGCCAGCTTGCCGTGGAGAAGCCGCTCTCGCCACCTGGACAGGCGATCTTTTGCTAAGGATTGAGGACTCATCACTGCTGCGTCGACCATCTCAATTCACCCGAATGCGTGGATCGAGCCAGCCATAGAGGAGATCCACCTTCGGATTACGTTCGGCCAGCGTCAATGGCAAGGGGACCGTGAGCTCAGCGGCGCCGATGCCCCGGAATAATTGCTCGATGATCTCTCGTTTATTCACCGCCAGGTTCAGTGCCAGCCGTACTCGCTTATCGGCTAGTAAGGGATTGTCCACCGGCAAGCTAACGAACATGAGCCGTGTGCTCAAGACGGTCTCGATGCGGAAATTCGGATTCGTTTGAATTTCCGGGACGATCTCAGGCGTGACGAAGGGCAACACGTCGATCCCGCCGGTTAGAAACTCGTTCTTGCGCGTCGAGGGGTCGGGGATCATGCGCCAAACCAGGCGGTCGAAGGCCGGCAAGGGACGCCAATAACCCTTGAACATCTCCATGACGATCTGCTGGTTGGGCGACCACTCCACGAACTTATAGGGACCGGTTCCCACAGGGCGGCGGCCGGCGGCCTCATACCCTTCCCGCTCAAGGTATTTCTTGGAGTTCACGTACATATCCGTGAGCCATTGCGGCAGCGTGACTAACCCTGGTTCCTTCAGCTTCCACCGCAGCGTGTAGGTGTCAATGACCTCTACAGTCCCCTCACGCATGACTGCCGGCACACGCAGCGCATGTCCCGTGCCATTGCGCAAGTTGGCCTCGATGCTGGCTTTGACATCATCGGCCGTCATCTCACCGAGATCAGGATCATGGAACTTTACACCCTTGCGGACCTTCAGGACCCAGTCCGTGGCACTATTCATCTCAACGCTTTCGGAGAGCAACGGCTGCAGCTGCGCTTGCCGGTTATATTGCATCAAGGATTCTTGCAGGTGTGAGAGGATGTCTGACTCGCTGCCGGCCGTCCAATTCCAGCTATTCAGCGCCGCAGGATTTCCCAATTGAGCGATGACCAACTGGGGAGCCCGCTTTGGGGGTTCAACGGTGCTAGGCTTGTTCTGAACCTCCTTGGGCATAATCTGACAAGCGTTCCCGCTGGTGGAAGCTTATGCTTCCCAGAGACGCGTGCTGAAGTAGCGGTCGCCGGCATCCGGCAAAATCGTCACGATCACCCCTTCGGGAATCTGTCGCGCCAGCGCCAGCGCAGCACACACCGCAGCCCCAGCCGATTGCCCCACCAGCATGCCTTCATCCAGGGCGAGGCGTCGGGCCATATCATACGCGTCTTCGGTCTGTACCGGCAATTGCCGATCGGGAAAGCCTTCATCCCAGATGCCGGGCACAATGGCGGTCGCCATGTGTTTGAGCCCTTTGATGCCATGCAGATCCTCGGCCGGCAGGACAGCTACAATCTGAATCGCGGCATTGAATTCACGTAATCGGCGCCCCGTCCCCATGAGGGTGCCGCTGGTGCCCACTCCGGACACGAAATGGGTGATCCGCCCCCTGGTCTGCTCGATGATCTCAGGACCGGTGGTGTCATAATGGGCCTGCCAGTTGGCTGGGTTGTTGTATTGATCCGGCATGAAATATTTTTCAGGTTCGGCCCTATAGCGTCGGTGTGCTTCGCGCATCGCACCATCCGAACCTTCAAGCGGATCGGTATAGATCACATCCGCCCCATAGGCTTCCAACATCCGCTTGCGCTCCCGGCTGACATTGCGCGGCACAGCCAACTCGACACGATAGCCCATGACGGCGCCGATCAGCGCGTGGGCGATGCCGGTGTTTCCAGAGGTGGAGTCGAGGATAATTTTATCCCGCGTCAGGGCTCCCGATCTCTGCCCCTCTTCGATCATGCGGAGAGCCGGGCGATCTTTAACGGAACCGCCCGGATTGAACCACTCGGCCTTGCCATAGATTTGCACACGGTCAAATTCTTTCCCAATGTTGGCGAAGCGAAGCAGTGGCGTATTCCCAATCTGCCCCAAAATGGACTCGCTTGCCATGGGGCGACGTTGCCCCATGGGCTCACGGGTTGCGCTCATGAGATGACCTCGGGCTCAGTGCTCTCCTGCATTGCGTCGCGGACGATGGCTTCGCGCCTCGCCAGGCGAAACCTGGCCGTCGTCGCACGAGCGTCAGGTATAGAATAGCGAGATACTAAACCTTGAACAGACCGGACGGCCCCGCTGTGCATCGACCTTGTGATGGTTGTAACGTGGGTGCGCGGCGGGATAGGGCTATGGTTGTAACGTGGGTGCGCGGCGGGATAGGGCTGATGGGCGAGACGGGGTTAGGCGCGGGGGTGATACTGCGCGCACTCGTAGGCGACCTGGCAATCATCCATGTGGAGCTGGTGTAGGTCGGCGATCCCTCTACGGGGGGGTGAGACAGGTAAGAAAGATGTCAGACATCACTGCCACTCCTCTAGTACGACTTGCCGGTCAATACCTGTATCGATTAGGGACGAACGCAGCGGCGGTACCCTGCCGCTGCAAGGCCTGTCGTGCTCACTGCAGGCCCACTGCGGGAAAAGACTATGCTGACAGGTTCGCCTACCGCCGGAGTGTTATATCCGTGGTGGACCTCAATATTTTGGCACAGTGTGATCGACCTGGTCGGCCCAGGCCGTTATCCCGCCCTTCAGGTTCTTGACTCGTTTAAATCCAGCCTGTTGAAGCATCCGGTAGGCATCCGCGCTGCGGCCACCCATGGGGTGCTGTAATCGACCACGTCGAAATCCACCAGACCAATCCGTCCCATACCGGCGGCCGTCAAGTATAATCCAAGCGGCGCGCCCAGGCCGCCAGAACATTCACATCATTGACCGCCAGACATACGATCTCGTCGACCCCTTTTGCTTTGATGGCATCGGCCTGTTGCACAAAGCTCGGCAAATGGACTTGTGAGCAGGTCCGCGTGAATGCTCCCGGAACGGCAAAGAGCACGATGCGCTTGCCTCCGAAACGCTCTGCGGCCGAAACGGCATGCGGTGCATCCTGAGCGTCCAGCTCGAAAATTCGCGACTTGGGAATGGGATCACCCTTTTGAATGCTCATACCCTCATCTCGTCATTTCTATCGCCCTGTGACGAGGCTCCTCGCCCGCTACGACTACAGGCGGGACAAGCATGCTGTGATTGCCCTCTATACTGGCCCTTCCTGCAGCGGCTCGTGAGAGAGCGGCGGCGGGGCATTGGCGGTGAAAATTTATGCCCTCAGAAAGGTTGGCGCGCGAAGCGATCGTGGTGATGAGCGGCAGGGGGTCAGGAGCGGGGCTTATATTGCGGGCACTCGTAGACAACCTGGCAGTCGTCCATGTGGAGCTGGTGCACATGCACGACCTCCCCGCGGGGAACAGAAGCGATATGGAGGTGCTTGACGCCATGCAAGTTGGCCAGCGCAAAGGCAAAGCGTTTTCGTTCTTCGGGCGTGATAAGCTCATCGACATCGATCGCATGAATCGGCTGCTCACACTCGTCATTGCAACAACTGTTGCAAAGGGGCTCCCAGCCTCAGGTAAGACAGGTGAGAAAGATATCAGCCATGATTGCCATCCCAGGGATTATTCTAGCCCCAGCCGCACGCCTGAACGCCTCATCAGGCACCATCGGCCCTCTATATTCGAGTAGCCGTATCTTATAGTCGTCAACGGACCGTGATTATCGCTGATACCGCAGTGGTTGTCAATACCAGTTGGGAGAGGAGAGTTTTTCCGAGTGGCTTGACGGGTCAGAAGCCTACTTCTATACTTGGGGAACAGATGTAAAGGATTTGCCGAGGTATAGCGTTGTATCGACTGCTGTGGCAAGTAAGCCGGGACAGACAAAACACCCGTGGCGGACAACATGACACTAGCGTGTATGAAGGGGGATATGTGGGGGTTCTCGTCGTAGGCTCGGTGGCGCTTGATTCGGTCAAAACGCCCTTCGGAGCTGTGGAGAATGTCCTGGGAGGGTCGGCCAGTTATTTCTCCACGGCGGCTAGTTTTTTTACAGATGTGTCATTGGTCGGGGTCGTCGGCGAAGATTTTCCGTCCGAGGCGCTGGCGCTCTTCCGCGCCCGCGAGATCAACATCGACGGGCTCGAACGCGTGCAGGGTCGGACCTTTCGATGGGCCGGCGAGTACACCTACGACCTCAACGAGGCGATCACCCTCGACACGCAGCTTAATGTTTTCGAGCAGTTTCGACCCAAGCTACCGGCAGCATACCAGGACAGCCCGTACGTCTTCCTCGCCAACATCGATCCGGAGCTGCAGATCGAGGTCCTCAACCAGGTCAAGCGCCCGAAGTTCGTCGCCTGTGACACCATGAATTTCTGGATTCAGGGCAAGCTGGAGGCGCTTAGGGCCGTGCTACAGCGTGTCGATCTG
>JBKPCR010000526.1:0-14819 GCA_046727435.1 bacterium
GAGCCAGCCTCGTCCATGACATCGATCGCTTTGTCGGGGAGGTAGCGATCGGAGACATAGCGGTCTGCCAGCTTCACGGCCTGGACGATCGCATCATCGGGGATTTTCGCTCGATGATGCGTTTCGTAGCGCTCTTTGAGGCCGCGCAGGATATCGATCGCTTCGGGCACCGTCGGCGGCTGCACGATGATGGGCTGGAAACGGCGCTCAAGCGCTCCATTTTTCTCGATGTAACGGCGATATTCATCCAGCGTGGTGGCACCAATGACCTGGACCTCGCCGCGCGACAACGCGGGTTTAAGCATGTTGGAGGCATCCACCGAGCCCTCGGCGGCCCCAGCGCCCACCAAGGTGTGCAGCTCATCGATGAACAGGATGATGTTTTCCGCCTGCTGGATCTCCTTCATAATGGCCTTCAAGCGGGCCTCGAACTGGCCGCGGTACTTCGTGCCCGCCACCAGCGCCCCGAGATCCAGGGCGACGACGCGCTTATCGTAGAGGATCTCTGGCACTTCTTTGTTCATAATGCGTTGAGCTAACCCCTCGACGATGGCGGTTTTGCCGACACCGGGCTCGCCGATGAGGGCAGGATTATTCTTCGTGCGCCGGGCGAGGATCTGTACCACCCGCTCGATTTCATTTTCCCGGCCGATGACCGGATCGAGCTTGGCATGACTCGCCAGTTCGGTCAGATCGCGCCCGAACTCATCAAGGGCGGGTGTCTTACTTTTTTCTTTGCTTTGTTGCACGGGTTCTTGGAGCAGACTCAAGATCTTTTCCCTCGTTTCCACCAAGCGGACGCCGAAGGTGTTGAGCACCTTAAAGGCAACCCCATCTTTCTCCTTGAGCAAGCCGAGGAGGAGGTGCTCCGTACCGATATAGTTGTGCCCCATGAGACGGGCTTCTTCGACTGCAAATTCGAGCACCTTTTTAGCCTTCGGCGTGAAGGGGATCTCCCCCACGACCAAGGTGTTCAGGCTTCGTGGGAGATTGCGCTCGACTTCTTGCTTGAGTTGCTTGAGATCGACACCCAGCTTTTGCAGGACGGTAATGGCAATGCCGCCACCGTCCTTCAATATCCCCAGTAGGATATGCTCGGTCCCAAGATACTCATGATGATAGCGCTCGGCTTCTTCCCGCGCTAAGATAATAACCCGTCTCGCTCGCTCTGTAAATCGCTTGAACATGCCTCCATCCCTCCTCAGCAGGGGAATAGCTCGCCGTCGATCAGTCGAACCGTGCGATCGAGCGCTTTGGCAAAATTCTCGTTGTGCGTTACGACGATAAACGTTTGCTTGCGCTCCTGGTTCAGGCTGCGGAGTAATCCCTGGATCGCCTCCCCACTTTGCCGGTCGAGGTTACCCGTCGGTTCATCTGCCAACACAAGATCGGGGTGATTCACCAAGGCTCGCGCAATGGCCACCCGTTGCTGTTCACCCCCAGACAGCTCTCCAGGTCGATGCTCCATCCGCTCTGCCAAGCCCATTGTAGTTAACAACGCCGTCGCCTCTGCTAGGACCTCGCGCCGCACACGACGCGCCATGAGACCTGGCAGCATGACATTTTCCAAAGCGGTTAGCTCCGGCAACAAATGATGGAACTGAAACACAAATCCCACATGCCGATTCCGAAACTCCGCCTGTTCCTGCTCCGAAAACTCGAAGACATCGCGTCCATGAAACCGAATCATGCCACGGTCGGGTCGCTCTAGAGCCCCGATGAGGTAGAGCAACGTACTCTTACCGGACCCCGAAGGCCCGACAACCGCGAGCATCTCCCCACCGCTGACCTCGAGTGTGACCCCTTTTAAGACGTTCAGCCAGGTGTTGCCTTTAGCAAATCCTTTGTAAACATCGACGACTTCCAGCAACACCAGAGATGCCCTTTCGCACCGGCCCCTCCTGTGATGGGTGAGAGGTGCCCCCTATTCATATCGAAGAATTTCCACAGGGTCAAGCCGTGCAGCATTCCACGCTGGATACAACGTCGCCAGGAAGCTGAGAACAATCGCCGCCAGGGTAATGAGCGTGAAATCCAGCCCCTCCAATTTCACCGGCAGCTGGTCAAAATAATACACATCCTTCGGGAAAACGCTCATCTGTAGCACACGTTCGAGGATCCCGCGGATCCGTTCCAGTGAAGACGCCAGCACGACGCCTCCGATGGCGCCCGCCACCGTCCCCGCTGTGCCGATAATCAGCCCTTGCAGCACAAAGATTTTCATGATCGCGCGCCTGGTTGCACCCATCGCTTTTAGAATGGCGATATCACGCCGCTTTTCCATGACCATCATGATAAGAGTGCTGACGATATTAAAGGCGGCAACCAATACAATCAACGCCAAGATCACGAACATAGTAACCTTCTCAACGCGCAACGCCGCGAAGAGATTGCGATTCATCTCCGTCCAATCGCGTGTCCAATACGGGAACCCCAACTCGCGTCGCAACGCCTGCGCCACCTGAGGTGCGCGATCGACATCGTCGACTTTGACCTGGAGGCCGGTTACGGCATCGCCGAGATTGAAGAAGCGCTGGGCTGTCGGAAGGGAGATGAACGCCAGGCTCGTGTCGTACTCAAACATACCGCTGTCAAAGATCGCGACGACCTCGAACCGGCGATACTTGGGCATCATTCCGGCGGGCGTGATGGTCCCAATCGGGGAGACCACTGTTATCTCATCGCCGAGGAACGTATTGAGATTCTTCGCCAACTCCCGTCCGATCACTATACCAGGAAGCCGGGAGGGCACTTCCTCCTCCACGTTAGCGGCTCGGGCCACCTCTTCGCTCAAACGCTCAAGCCCACCCTCGCGAATATTCTGGGCGAGGTCGGTCACTGACTGCTCCCGTGCGGGATCGATCCCGCGGATCACGACCCCCATCGCATTCGTGCGAGAGCTTAGCATCACCTGACTATACACGAACGGGGTGACAGCAATCACGTGTGGTGCCTGTCGCACCCGCTGCACCACGGGTTCGTAATCCTGGAGACGGTGGCTGTCGAGCTGCAACACCACCACGTGGGCGTTGGTCCCGACGATCTTGTGTTTGAGCAGGTCCTCAAACCCACTCATGACCGCGAGCACCACGATCAGCGCCATGACGCCGACGGCCACACCACCCACAGAAATCCATGTGATGAGGGAGATAAAAAGCTGCTGGCGTTTCGCCTTAAGGTAGCGCAGGCTTAGCACCCACTCATATGGGAGGTGCTTCATACCCGATCCCCACCGGTACAAACTCAATATAATGGAGGGGGCGCGCCGCAGTCAAGATGTTTTTCCCGCGCCTAAGAGGACTTCCGATGGCCTTATGGCCACTCCTCCGCGTTGGTGACCAAGCGTTCGTTTGCGCCTTAAAGTCAGCCCCTGTCCCTATGTTTGCCACTCTATCTCCCGGCTTCGGCCGGCGTGCCCCTAGACCCAGCCGGCGCTACAGCACCATCCCCCGCGACCACCCTCGACCTCAGGTTACGCTCGCCACATCGTACCTCAGCGCGCCAATGCCAGTCGAGCCGCGGCGACTGCCCGGATTAGCGGGCGGTGAGAAGATACTGCTCGATGAAGGGGTCGAGGTCGCCATCGAGCACGGCGTCGACATTCCCCACCTCCAAGTCGGTGCGATGGTCTTTGATCAGCCGGTACGGATGCAGGACGTACGACCGGATCTGGTGTCCCCAGGCGATGTCTTTCTTGCCTTGGGAATACTGTTCGAGCCTCTCCGTGCGCTTCTCTTTCTCGATCTCATAGAGGCGTGAGCGCAAGACTTTCATCGCCGAGGCCCGGTTTTTATGCTGGGAGCGTTCGTTCTGACATTGCACGACGATGCCCGTGGGGATATGGATAATGCGCACGGCGGAGTCCGTGACATTGACATGTTGGCCGCCATGCCCGCCGGCGCGAAAAGTTTCGATGCGCAGGTCCGCCTCGCTGATGACGACCTGGATGTCATCGGCGATCTCTGGGATGACAAACACCGATGCGAAGGAAGTATGCCGACGATTGTTGGCATCGAAGGGGGAGAGGCGAATCAAGCGATGCACCCCGGACTCAGCCTTGCCATAACCATAGGCGTATTTTCCTTCGATGAGCACGGTGACGCTCTTAATCCCCGCCTCCTCGCCCGCCAGGATATCGAGGATCTGCGTCCGAAACCCTTTGCGCTCGGTCCAGCGCAAGTACATGCGCAAGAGCATTTCGGCCCAATCCTGCGATTCGGTGCCGCCTGCCCCCGCATGAATGGTCAGAATGGCGTTTTTCGCATCGTCTGGGCCGCTGAGCATGCGAGCCAGCTCCGTTTGCGCGACGTCGCGCTCGAGCTTGGTCAGCGCACCGGCGATCTCTTCCGCCACCAACAGCTCCTCTTCGGCCTCGGCCAGGTCGAGCATCAATGCCTGCTCCTCCAGTCGCTTCTGCAGGCTCTCCCAGCCTTCGATCGCCTCCTGCAGTGTGGAGCGTTGCCGCATCAACTCCTGAGCGCGCTTGGGATCCTGCCACAAATCTTCACGGTTGATCTGGCGGTCGAGCTGGTCTTTTTCTGTACGCTTGGCATCGATCTCAAAGATACCCCCGAAGGCTCTTAATGCGCTCCTCGAGTACATCGATGTGTCTGTGTAACTCCTCAAACATGGTCTTTCCTCCTGTCAACGCTCTCTCACGTGGGCCTCAGCCTAACCATCCCCCATCCCAGCGACACAGCAGTCACCAGTATGCAACCATAGGCAAACAGATCACCCCAGCGCGTGTAAAACGTCGGCCCTCCCTCCGCCGGGGTGATACGCGCCTTGATCCAGGTGCGTACGAACAGGTCCGTCTGCTGGCTGAGCCGTCCCGTCGGATCAATCACAGCCGAGATGCCGGTGTTGGCGGCACGCACGATGGGCAGGCGATTTTCGACGGCGCGAAACACCACCATCGAGAGATGTTGATACGACGCTGGACTATAGCCGAACCATGCATCATTAGTGATATTGACCAGAAACTGGGCGCCGTGGCGTACGAAGTGGCGCACCAGGTCAGGGAAGATGCCCTCGAAGCAGATGAGCACGGCAAAGCGCCCCTGCGGGATGGCCATCACGGTGTAAGCCTCGCCGCTGCGGAAATCACCGATGCCCGCCACTAGCTTATCCAGGAAAAACAGCAGGCGCCGCAGCGGAATATATTCCCCAAAGGGCACCAGGTGGATTTTATCGTACCGTCCCAGCACCGTCGTATCTGGCCCGACCAGGAAGGCGCTATTGTACATCACGTCTTGACCGCCGTCTCTGGCATAGGTCGGGCTGCCGAAGAGGAGCGGCTGGCCCGCTTCTTGTGCCAGCCGTAACTGACGCGCCTGAAACACGCGATCATTGGCGAAGAAAAACGGCGTGGCTGCTTCTGGCCAGACGATCAGATCAACCTCGGAGTCGGCGGCCGCTTCGAGTGTGAGGCCGCGATAGAGCGAGAAGATCGCTTCGCGGGCGGCGTCGTCCCACTTCAGATCCTGCTCGATATTCCCTTGGAGCAAAGCGACTGCCAGGCCGCCTGGGGCGGGAGCAGCCACCTTCGAGGTCTGGTGCAGACGCCACCCACCATAGCCCCAGGTCGCTGCCAGGCAGAACACCGCGAGGGCGCATGGCATCCCCACACCCTTCCACCGTCGCTGCATGGTGCCATAGACGAGCTGCGCTATGGCCACATTCCCCAGCACCAAGGCAAACGACACGCCATAGACGCTCGCGAAATCGGCCACTTGGATCAATGGTCGATTAAGATACTGTGAATACCCTAGGCTCGCCCACGGAAATCCACTCAAGGCATGTGCGCGTACCCACTCGAGGGCGACCCACAGCGCCGGGACCATCAGCACCATCCCCCGTGGCCATCGACGCAGACTCCAAGTCCAGCCCGCCGTGAACACGCCGACATACAGCCCGATATAGAGCACCAAGAGCAGCATGATGCCGTAGCTCACGAATGTGGGAACCCCGCCGTAGTTGATCATCGTGTGCGGAATCCAGCGCAGAATGCCCAGATAGCCCACACAGCCGCTGATCCACCCCCACAGCAACGCCGTCCGCCACCGCACTCCGCGCGTCGCCATCAGCAGCGGCACAAACGCGACCCACGCCAGCCACTCCACATTATACCACGGGAATATCAGCACGAGCAGGAGCCCGGCCAGCAGGCATAGAAGACCACCCACAGGCCTCATGGATGGCCCGCAGAGCCGCAGGAACACCAATCCGCCCATGCAGGCGGGCGCAACCTCATGTGGGCGGGTCACGATCGTCTGGTAGGTAATTCTGCCAGATTTGGAGAAAGGCCTGTGCCGAGGGCGGGGGGAAGTTGAGAAAGACAACGAAGGGGGGTGGCTTGACTTTACGGAGTAGATGCATACCCGTCTCATCCAAGCGCCGATTACCTTTGCGCACATTACAGGTCTGGCAAGCTACCACCACATTGTCCCACGACGTCCTACCCCCTAACGAACGGGGGATAATATGATCGATGGTCAGGTTTGACCCCATCCGCCCGCAGTACTGGCAGGTGTAGTTATCACGTCGGAAGACATTTTTCTTGCTGAACGCCAGGCTTTTGCGGTAGGAACGGCGGATATAGCGCAGCAGACGAATCACGGCTGGCAGTGGGAGCGCTCGCGACGGGGAGTGGATGACACGATCGCTCATCTCCACATTCTCCGCCTTTCCCTGCAGGACCATGATGAGCGCCCGCTTCACGTTACAGAAGTGGAGCGGCTCATAGGTATGGTTGAGCACCAAGACCTTGATGCCGTCGATGCTGTGGATGCTGCGTTGGGTGCCTACATCGGATTCCATCGGTCGCTTGGCCAGCAAGGGGTTTAGGCCAGTACCTTGTCGATGCTGTATGTTGCTTTGGCCAGTGCCATTATAATAGAGGGCAGGAGCCTCTGTCAATGGCGGCAAGGCATCGATAGCGCTGCATATAACGGCTCGTACCGCCGCATCACCAGGCTAGCTAGGCGCGGTGCACAACCGCCGCGGGGATTGCATTCCATGCGTGCATGCGCTAGAGTGGCGTTACCTTGAGTCTGCTGAAACGAGGAGCGCGCCTGAGAAGGCATCGCCAGGAGGGTGGGTTGTGAAGGACACGCTGAAAGTCGGCGCCAGCACAGAAATCGAGATCACGACTACCCCAGAGATGGGGATTAGGCACCTGGGTCCTGATGCGCCGCGCATGTACTCAACCCCGTCCATGATCAGCCTGATGGAACAGACGGCGATTAAGGTACTGACGCCGCATCTCGACGCCGGGGAACAGTCGGTGGGGACCAAGGTCAGCGTCAGCCACTTCAAGGCGACCCCCATCGGGCAGAAGGTGCGCGCCAAAGCGACGCTCACCGAAATCGTCGACATTGGACGACCGACCAAGCGATATCGGTTCAACGTCGAGGCCTTCAATGAAACGGACAAAATCGGTGAAGGGAGCCACGAACGGGCCGTGATTAACGTCACGCAGTTTGCCGCCCGGTCGTAGTGTGCTGCCTGCATGGCGCGCGTCGCTCTCGCTGACAACCGATCAGCATATGTATCAGTACATGTATCGGACTACGAGGATGTGACCATGGCACCACGTGAGGAACAGGAAGCGGCAGTTCTCCGCGCCAATGAGCGGTTCTACGAGGCGTTCGAACAGCTCGACATTGAGGCAATGTCGATAGTCTGGCTGCATTCCAATCGGGCGCGCTGCATCCATCCAGGCTGGCGCACATTGCGTGGATGGTCCGCCATCAAAGAGAGTTGGATCGCGATCTTCAGCAACACGGAGGAGATCAAATTCACGCTCACCGCGGTCTCAGTGAATCTCTCCGACCAGATGGCCTGGGTGAGCTGTGTGGAAAACATCATCGATTCGGGCAATGCCATCCCCGTGGTCAGCACCATTGAGGCCACGAATATCTTCGAGTGGGTTGGCTCGGAGTGGCGTCTGGCCCAACATCACGCCTCGATGGCAGTGCGTGAGCGCGACGATTCCGATTGGGATCCATCGCAGAACTAAGCTGATAGGACCGAGACGAATGTACATTCGTCTCGGTCCTCAGCCTTGAGTCCCGTCGTCAAGGCATTCCCCTCGGGGAGGGGGCGCGCATGCGCTTTGGGATGGGTGGGTACGCGCTAGAGCAGGTGAACACACATGGGGGGGCGGTGGTTGGCCGAGACCTGCTGGCCGATGCCATGCTGGCGGAGGAGTTGGGCTTCGATTCGCTGTGGGTAGCGGAGAACCATTTTTCCGTCGATCGCCAGTGTTCCTCTCCATTCGTCATCGCTGGCGTGCTCGCCGGTGTCACGCACCACATCCGCATCGGGGTGTTCTCCATTCTCACTTTCGCCCATCCGCTGCGCGTCGCCGAAGATGCGGCGACCCTCGACCTGATGTCCGGCGGACGACTGATGCTCTGTTTCGGGACAGGGTATCGAGCGGAGGAGTTCGCCGCTTTCGGGATCGCCATGCATGGCAAGGGGGCACGCTTCCGAGAGTGCCTGGACGTGGTGCAAAAGGCGTGGGCGGGGCCATTCATGCATCACGGCAAACACTTTCGCATTCCCACAGCGGTCGAGGACGCGTCAGCTGAGGCGGGCGCGGTCGCCGTCCTGCCACAACCACTGCAAACGGCCATGCCGATTTGGATGGCGGCGTTCGGCAATGTCAGCGTGAAACGGGCCGCACGCTTGGGGTATCCGCTGCTGCCAGCAGCGCTGGAATCGATCCCCGAATTGCAGGCAAAATATCAGCTCTATCACGCCACCTGGTGTGCAGGAGAGCGCACGGCGCCGCCCGCGGCGGTGCCACTGATGCGCGTGGTGTACGTCGCACCGCAGGCCCATGCTGCACATCAGGAGGCCGAAGCTGGACTCATGCAGACATACGGCCGCTATCGAAGCTGGGGATTGCTGACCAACGCCGGGAACGATTATGCAACCTTGGCCAGGGACCGTTTTATCATCGGCGACCCTACCCAGGTCATCGCAGAGATCCAGCGCTATCGTGAGCTCTTCGGCATTACCTATCTGATCTGCCGCATGGCCATGCCCGCCGTTCCACATGAGCACATCCAGCGCTCGATGCGCCTGTTCAGCGAGCGCGTTGCCCCGCACTTTAGCCACGCGTAACGACTGCTGTGGACTGCGTCAGGGTGCGATCCACTCCGCCCTTTGCTCATCGTGTCGAATGGGATACAATGCGGGCTACTCCGTGCGTGAGCGGCACGCCCTGGCACGACAGAGCTGGGATGAGATATTTGCGTCGTCATATCGTTAATTGACGACCGCAGGATAACCCGGCATGATGGACAGGTCCGTCGCAAGCACAGCCATAGCGGATGTTCGAGACATAGACCTGGGGGAATCAGACGAATGGCGGATGATCATGCAGCAGTAGCCCAGGAGATGAGCGTCGGTGCGCGGATCGGTGGCGCCTCCACGGTGGTCACGTTGGTCAGCGTGGCTCATGCCTTTTCCCACGCCTATGGGGCGCTCCTCCCCCTGATCGTGCCCTTCTTCCGCACCGATTTGCAGCTCACGTATACGCAATTAGGCCTCATCTTTTCGCTTTCGAACCTGGTCTGGAGCCCACTGCAGTTAGGCTTTGGTGTGCTCGGTCGCTATTATTCACGCAAATTGATTCTGGGCCTCGGCCATGTGTGTCAAGGTCTGTCGATTATCGGCACCAGCATGGTCCACGGCTTTGGCGACCTGTTGGGCTGGCGCATCATCGGCCGCATTGCGGACGCCCCGCAGCATCCCATCGGCAACGCGCTGATCTCGCAGGGTTTCCGTGCCGATCGCCGGGGGCTGGCACTGGCCATCAACGCAGCAGGCTCAAATCTGGGCACCGTGGCCGTGCCCCTGCTCGGTGGGTTTTTGATCGCTACCCTGGGTTGGCGGAGCACCCTGATGCTGTTTGGCCTGCCCGGCGTCCTGATCGGCATTCTGCTCCTCAGTCTCTTGGAAGAGAATCGTGGCAACCATCATCAAGGCCAGTCACCGGTGCAGCTCGGCACCGAGGTCTGGGCCCTGCTCAAGCATCGTGATGCCTTGCTCCTCCTGGCGTCTCATGTCATCGGCGCCGGTGGACGTGGGCTGGGCGTCGCCACGATCTATGTCCCCTTGTATCTCTCTCAAAAGCTCCAAGTGAACGAAGTCCAACTCGGCATCCTGTTGACCATTATGCTGGCTGGCAGCGTGATCGGCCCGCTGATCGCCGGACCGTTATCCGACCGCATGGGTCGGAAGCCGGTGTTGCTAGGGGATTACGTCCTCGCCTGCCTGTGCTTCGCCGGGCTCCTCGCCGTCGGTGGTAGTTCTTGGACGTTGCCAATCGTGCTGACGGTGACCGGCATTGCGGTGTATTCCGAAGGCTCGCTCATGCAAACCGCGTTGGCAGATGTGGCCGACAAAACTTCGATGGAAATGCTGTTTGGCCTCTACTTTACCGTGGGCTCAGCGATCGGCGCCCCATGGGCGTTCCTGATCGGCGCCCTGGTGGATGGCTACGGCTTTGCCGCGGCGTTCGCGGCCATGGCAGTCTCACAGGTGCTCGCAGCACTGGTGCTCATACCCGTGCGCTTGCGCCAGACGGTCCGTGCCGTCCCTAGTCACCCGTAACCCTGCAACCTCGCTCTCGGACGGAGGCGCACGACCCCATGGACAGGTTGTTGAGGGCCATTACCGTCCATAGAATTCCCGGCAAAGAGATCTGCGGTGTCGTTATCCTGGAACAGCACGCAGATGGATCATGGACCGGGACCTGCAGTAGGTGTGCGAAGCTCTTTTATCATGACAAAGACCCCACCTTCGAGCGGCAGGTATTGGCGCTGCGCAATTAACGCGCGCGCTCAGAGGTGATGGCGTAGGCGAAATTCCACCAAGGAGTTCAATGGCCCAGCTTACACGCTACAGAGCAATTTTCGCACCGGCATCGCCGTCAGATCGCAGGCTCGCTTTTGAGGACTACTGGGCCTACCTGCTCATACGGGACGGAGCCCTGCACGAGGAGGCGCAAGCGCTCGAGCACAAGACGGGGTATTATCAACGTCTGCAGACACGCCCAGTCCACGCTCGGCAATCGCTCACCCCTGCGCCGACCATGGCCGCCCTGGCGGACCTGCTGGCCACCCAACACCGGACTCAGGCCGACCGACGTCTGCTTGCCCTCACGATCATCTATAAGTTTGCCAGCCATGAGGCCGCTGGAATTCGGGCCGCATGGCTGGTGACCCCCTCGTGGGAGCGCTGCAGGAACCTGACCGATCGGATTACCCGCTACCACCTCTGTGAGGAGTTCTGCCATCTCCGGCTCTTCGCCGAGATGTTCAAGGTGTTCGCGTTAAGTGTGGAGTGGCCCTTGTTCTCCTGGCCGATGCGCACAGCGTATGGGGCGTTTGCCCGCTGTCCCAATTGGTTACTCGCCCCCATTGCATTCGGCAGCGAGGTCATGGGCATGATGTTTTACCGGCACATCTGGCGCGTGCTGGAGGACGTTTTCGCCACCGAGCCGGAGGCGTTAGAACGGCTGCACGAATTGCTGGGTGAGATCATGGTCGACGAACTGGGACACATCGGCGAGCGCCGGAGCTTTCTCGGCCATACCGGGGTTACATTGGCGCGCAGGCTCTTGCCCGTAATGATGCGCCGGTTTTTCGCCGACATCCCAGAAGCCGAGGTCATTCTTGATGTCAATCAGATGGTACAAGAAGCACTAGTGTTCGACTACAGTGGCATCGATGTGGCGATCACCGAGCGCGCCTGGATTCCAGCCTACTGCCAGGCCTAGTCCTACAGTGGTAAAAGGAGCAAGCGCCCCATGAAACGAGCACTCGTAGTCGTCGATGTGCAGAATGAATATTTTTCTGGTCTGCTGCCTATCACCCACCCCCAAGGGCACTTGACCAACATTCTGCGGGTCATGGATGCGGCAGCGGCCCATGACATTCCTCTTGTGGTGGTTCAGCACACCTTTCCGCAGCCCGACAAGGCCTTCTTCCAGCGCGGCACACCCCAGTGGGAACTGCACCCGGAGGTGCAGGCACGACCGCATAACCTCTTGATTGAGAAACATCTGCCTGGAAGTTTTACCGGAACGGCGTTAGAGCCCTGGCTGCGCCAGCAGGGCATCGAAACGGTAGTGATTGCGGGCTACATGACGCATATGTGCTGTGACACCACCGCGCGGCAGGCGGTTCATAGGGGTTTCACCGTGGAGTTTCTGAGTGACGCGACGGGGACCTTGCCCCTGAATAACGCAGCAGGGGAGGTTAGCGCCGAGGAATTACAGCGGGCCATTTTGTGTGCGCAGCAGATGCTGCTCAGTGAGGTCATCAGTACGGACGCGTGGTGCCGGCGGATTGCCGAATAACCTGAGATGAGTTCGCCTTGTGCTTGAGGTCGCCCGCGTAGGACAGGCTGGAGTCTTGCAGTGCTTCAACCAACCACACGGGGCCATACTCAGAGGAGTATCGCCGAAGCCGCAACCACTCGAGGTGAACAACCTACGATGTAAGTAATCTTGGCCCCAGCGTCCAGGCCAGCACGCGTCAACATCCTCAAGTACCAGCCGTAGGCCGGCAACTCGGGCGCTCGAAAGCTCAGAATGTGCACGGCTGGATGGCTGGGATGCACTTGACAGGTCAGGTGCCTACGTGCTAGCGTCAGACGGCAGTACGAGGCACGATAATCACCCGGCGATGGAGTAAATCAGGAGGAGACATCATGGGATCCGGGGAATGGGTGGTCACCACGACCTTCGAATCGGTGCTGACCTGGAACTATGACGTCGCGCATCAGGGGCTCCGTGATCTCTACGAAAAAGCCAAGCGCGAGCAGTGGAACGTCTCGGTCGACGTGGACTGGAGCCCGCCGGTGGACCCTGAAGCTGAAATCCTCCTCGACCATGAAAACCCGCATGTAGCGCTGATACAAGACTCGGCGATCTGGCGCAAGATGACGCCGCAGGAGCGCGCAGCCTTGCGGTACGAGACCCTCGCCTGGAACCTGAGCCAGTTCTTGCATGGCGAGCAGCTGGCGATCTTTGTCGCCGGTCAGCTCGCGGCCGCGGTCCCCTGGATCGATGCCAAACTGTATGGCAGCACGCAGGTGGTCGACGAGGCGCGGCACGCCGAGGTATTTTCGCGCTATCTGCGAGACAAAATCGGCAAGGAATACCCGCTCGCCGACTCCACCCACTCCATCTTCAACACCATCCTTACCGAATCCCGCTGGGATTTTAAGTATCTGGGGCTGCAAGTGGTGCTCGAAGGGCTCGCTATGGGGCTGTTCTCCCGCATGTACGGCGCGGCAAAAGAGCCGATCCTCCGGCGTGTCCTCAAACTCGTCATGCAGGATGAATCGCGGCACTTCGCCTTTGGCAACCTATCCTTGCGGCGGTTCTACGATGACATGCCCGAGCACGAGCGCCATGAGCGCGAGGATTTCGCCTATGAAGTCTGCGCCTGCATGCGCGGGCGTGTCTTCCCGGTGGCCGCGTGGGAGACGATCGGCCTGCCCGTCGACGCCTGCATGACGGCAACGCGCCAGGGGGCGCGTCAAAGCGGGGCGCAGAAATCTGCCTTTAACCGAGTAGTGCCGGCCTTGAAGGCGGTGGGTTTGCTGAGTGATCGCATCCGCCCTCATTATGCCAACATGGGCCTCCTGAAGTATGAAGATGCCCCCATCGAGCCTGACCTTGACTGAAGCTCTGGAGAATCGTGCCGGCAGGAGGCCATGCTCTCTTCCACCGCATCGCCCATCCACGTTCATGCTCCCAAGCACGTCACCTGCGACGGAAAGCGTACTTGGCGGCGGAGATAGATTATTCGGGTCATACGCATCTCCCAGGTTGCATTCCACGCATTGACAGGCACAGGTGCGCCCTTTAGAATGAGCCCGATGTTCCCCTCATGCCAAGCGCTCACGCAGCACATGTCTACTTGAAGAGGCAAGGGAACACACTTCCCTCTCCCTCAGGGTGAGGGAACACACGCCGGCGATGTGATGAGGGCTCCGCGATATGCCCCTATATCGTTTTTGCCGCCCAGAAGACATCCCCATGATTGTGCAGGCACTGAATACGTGCTATGATGGACATCTCCCCCAACATCCCGCCATGACGGTGGCCCAATTCCGTGAGGAAATGGGCCTGATCAGCCTGTGGCCCAGCAACACGATGGTGGTGATCGAAAACAATGATCCCATCGCCGTCATCGTCGGCACCAAGCGTCCCTATGGTTGCTGGATCGCCAAGCTGGGAGTACGCTCGGATCATCAACGACAGGGCATCGGACGCTACATCGTCGAAGCACTCACACGCAAGCTGTCCATCATCGGCCCACGCCTCATCAGCGTAGATGTGCCGGTGGACAATGAAGGCGCCGCTGAGTTCTTCAAGCATTTGGGCTTTGAGACGTGGGGACGCTACTGGTCATTCGCCGGCCATCCCCAGGCGAATGCCTCCGAAGACCTGCGCCAGGTCCATCCCGTGAAGCCTGATGTGGCGCTCAGTCGCTATGAATCCTTTCACCCCATTCCCCAGTGCTGGGAGCGCGATGCCTACACGCTGCAGCTCTATGCCGGGCGTCTCAGCGGATACGCCTTCTGGGAGCAGGACAACATCCACGGCTATCTGTTGCTCCATCATGCTATCATTATGGACCTCGCCATTGATCCCCATGCCGATCCTATCCGGGTAGGCACGGCGTTGCTGCAGCGCGCCGCTGTCGATGTGAAAGAGGCACTGCACATCGACAAGGTGGCGGCGCAAGACCCCGTATGCGCTGCCCTCGAACAGGCCGGCCTCACCGCAC
>JBKPCR010000527.1:0-4025 GCA_046727435.1 bacterium
TTCGGCCGGGATCTTGAGTATGGCAGAGAGCAGGATAAGCGTTTTCGGCTTGTCACTTTTCTTCAAATAGCGTGCAAGATCGCGCAGACGCCGTACGATGGTTGGATCCTGCATGTACGGGTGAAAATCGCGCAGAACGAAGAGGGCTTCTTCGTTGGCATCGCCGACAAATTCCAGCGCCCGCAGCGGATCACGCAAATCCCGCGAGCGGACCGGAAGCCGCTGCTCGCGCCCCGTCTCATCGCGCCGAATCTCGATGATCCCCTCGGTTGTCGACCAGCTCATGAACTTGCGCCCGCGCTCCGTAGCGATCTGTAACAACCCGCGCTCGACCCGCTCCTCTTCCCATGACAACACATAGATGAGCGGGTATGCAGCTTTGAGCAGATCGTTGATCGTGCGGTCTGAAGTGCCCAGCAACTCACTGTTCAGCGCCGTACCCACTAGCGTGCGCCATCCTTTAACAAGGTGTCCGGATTGATCATAATGCCGCTGTTACCATCCTTCGGGACGACAAGCAATTTGACATCCTTCGCCAGTCGGTGAATCCACATATACTCTAGGAGCCGCGGATTCTTTTCAATGCTGGTATTGATCACATCGAACGCCTCAGCCTCGCCCTGAGCTTCCTTGACCCGCGCCTCGGCGCGTTTTTGGGCTTGTTGAACCTCAAACTCAAGTTGCTGGACTTTTTGCCCAGCCATCATTTTGCTTTCCAGCGCCGCCTCAAATTCCTTGCTGAACAGGACATCGCGCAGAAGCACCTCCTCACAGACCAAGCCATCGCGCGCAAACATACCCTTCAGGCGATCGAAGATCTGTTGCTGGATGGTCGCCCGCCGCTTGCTATAGACATCGAGAATATTATATTCAGAGACCACCATACGGCTCACGTTGCGGATCGCTGGACGAATGATCTTGTCTTCGTAGTCTGGACCGATGCTGCGATGCAGCTCTGATAAACGGGCGGGGTCTGGCTTATAACGTACGGTGATCTCCAACCCTACCTTGAGGCCATCGGCTGTTGGGGCCCACAGCGTCTCATTGTCTCCTCGCATGGCCTCGCTTGGCCGCTGCGACATGGTATAGGCGTGCGTGCGGACATCATACCGCGTTACCTGCTGAACCACCGGCAGAATACAATGTAGTCCCTCGACCAACGGTTCAGGAAGGACACCACGGAAGATGTCGAAAACCACACCTCGCGACCCTGCACGGATAACGACCATGCTTGAGAAGACCAACAGGAAAAGGGCAAGACCACTAATCACGAAGAGGAGACGGCGATGCGTGAGCCAGGGAAAGAGGGTACGCAGTGAAGGGGCTTCCTCCCCCTCACTACGAGGGCCTGACCACGCCGCCAGCCGATGGGTGAAGAACCAGTAGGTCAGCGAGATCAGAAAGAGAAACACGATAATCCACATCAGCGCAGCCATGGACTTCCCTTCCTGGGTGGGAAGATCCTGTGGAGAGCCCACAGGAGCAATCCCGACTCCTTATTGTATGCCACGCAGCAAATCTCTGTCAACATTTCCACATCGTACGTAGTGTCCTAAAAGTGCGTTGCTATCCAGATGAGCTATGCCCAGTTGGCGCCACTCTAAAGGCGGCAACTCAGATTTAGCACACTACCACATCGTAGGGGTACGCGCTAACATTGTGCACAGGCGATGGTACCGGGATGCTGGACTGCGGTCCAGCAGATGCGATGCGCACTGGGCGTATTCCATGGTAGTATAGTGACGCTGTTCTAGCGACAATCAGGTATGTGTGCCAGCCAGAAGCGATCACCGGCCCGGGGGGCGGAGCGTCACGAACTCGATGCGCCTGATTACCAAAGCAATCTTGAAAGAAATGGCCACTGTGGCAGGCATCACGCTGTTGGGGCTTGTGGTTCTCGTCCTTCTCCAACAGGCCGTGCGCCTAGCTGACCTTATCACCAAACAGGGGGTGTCGCCGCTCTCGATCGCCCCGATTCTCGCACTCGCCTTGCCCGCACTGGTGGTCACTATTTTCCCCGTTTGTTCCCTCATGGCTCCTGCGATTACCCTCAGTCGTTTGGCCACCGACAGTGAGTTGCTGGCGCTCAGGGCCACGGGGTATAGCTTCTATCAACTCCTCACCCCGATCCTGGGTTTGGGAGTGTTCATGGGGGTCGCAGCCGCGGTCCTCGTGCTTGAAGTCATCCCACATGCCAATTTTCTGGCCCGGCAATTGGTCTTCGACGCCGTGTCGACATCATTACAACTACGGGTGCGGGAACGGGTGTTCCAGTCCCCCCTTCCAGGACTAGTCGTTTATGTCGAGCGCATCGATGAGAACAATGGCCAGCTCGAGGGCGTACTCATTGCCGACAGCCGCACCCCTGAGGCAACCACGATCTTTGCCTCCGAGGCCGAGATTCTCCCCGATTTTGCCGGAATGCGGGTGGTCGTCAAGATGCGCAATGGCTCGCTATTGCGTCGTGAAGGAGAGCAAAGTTTCCAGCAAGCGACCTTCGAACGTTACAGTTTTGTGATCGAAGTGGGCAATCCCTGGGATGGTGTAGAGCTTAGCCGGAAACGTGTCCGTGAGATGACCCTCGGCGAGATAGGGCAGCAGGTGCAAATACTCAAAGTCAGCGGCGGAAGCCACCTACGAGCACTGGTCGAATGGCACAAACGCGTCGCGCTACCGGTCTCCTGCCTGGTGTTAGTCTGTGTGGGGGCACCCATCGGCGGCCTCAATCGCCGCACTGGACGGCTCGGCGGCTTCGCCATTAGCGCTGGCGGACTCCTTCTCTACTATATTGTGGTGACTGCCGGCTCAAGTTTGGCCGAAACTGGAGCCATTTCACCGATTCTGGGCGTCTGGGGGCCGAATGTTCTGGTCGTCACAGCTGCCGTGTACCTCGTACTGACAGCCAATGGTAGCCATCCATTCTCTCGATCCAAGCAGCGTGCTGTAGCGGCCCATAAGTTCTCCCCATAAGTTGAGACCTTCTTAGCCCGTGATCGTGCCCAAGATGTACGTCTTCCATGCAGCTTCCTGCTCCACAATAGTGGCGCGAATCCGCAGTTCCCACACCTGTCCCGCCAATGGCGGCAACCGTCGCAGCCGCACACCGTCTTTCTCAGTGGTTACTAAGATATCCACGCGGTGTTGCTTGGCCACCTCAACCAGTTGCTCGATCTCCGATCGCATGTATGGATAGTGGTCCGGAAACGCTACGAAGGTTACGATCTCAGCCCCGAGTTGCTGGAGTGTCAGGCGAAAATGGTGCGGCCTTCCGATGCCGCAAAACGCGACGACACGCTGGCCTTTGAGGGATGCGAGTGGCAGAATGTGCCCATCGGCCAGCACACGGAGGTCCAGAGGTGTGTGCTGGCTGCAGAACAGGGGGAGATTCGATCGACAGGGTTGTGGGACCAGGAGTGACGGCGCTGTGTCAGATTCCCAGTGCGTCAAGACAATGGCATCGGCGCGCGCTATCGCCGCTGGCCGATCGCGCAGCTCTCCGCGTGGAAACAATCGTCCATTGCCAAATGGACGCAAGGCGTCGAGGAGGAGAATGTCGAGGTCACGCGCCAGTTGCACGTGCTGAAATCCGTCATCGAGAACGATGGCGTCCACACCGAAGCGCTCTACAGCGAACATGCCGGCGGCATAGCGATCCTTCCCCACGATCACGGGCAAAGCCGCCAGATGCTCCGCCAAAAGCACCGGCTCATCGCCAGCGACCTCAGGAGGCACGAGGCATCTCTCCCCATCCGAGACGACTGTAATGCCTGACTGGGCTCTTCCACCGTAACCACGACTCAGCACGCAGACCCGTATGCCTTCTTGCTGCAGGAGGCCGGCGACCACCTCGACGAGGGGTGTTTTACCAGTACCTCCTAGCGTAAGATTGCCAATGCTAATCACGCGGCAGGGAAGCCGTCTGGCGGCAGCCCACCGCCTGTGATATGCCTGCAGCCTAAGTTGGTGTGCCCAGTTGTATGGGTAAGAGAGGGTTGTCAGCAGCGGGCCAAGTGTCCAGCGCGCTA
>JBKPCR010000528.1:0-5644 GCA_046727435.1 bacterium
GCGGTATCCCCTTGGAAATCAAGCGGCGAAAAGTCGCTTCACCCGTGCTCGCCTAGAGGTTGAACAGGCCAAGACTGTGCTTGAACGCACCGAACAGCGCATTCTCGTCGAAGTCCGCGAAGCGGTCCGCAACGTGGAGACCAACATCAAACGGGTGAGCGTGACCAGAGGCGCGCGCGAGCTCTCCCAGAAAAAGCTCGAAGCCGAAGAAAAGAAACTGGCTGTCGGGCTCTCCTCGGTTCGAGAGGTCCTACGTTTCCAAGATGATTTATCGTCGGAGCAAAGCCGCGAGATCCGGGCGTTGACTGATTACAATGTGTCTTTGGCGAACCTTGATCGGGCCAAGGGCACGACCTTAGAACGATTGAACATCGTTGTCGGAAATCGATGAAGCGAATCCTGGGGCTTGATGTCGGCGACAAAACCCTTGGGGTGGCGGTCAGTGATGAGCTGGGTTGGACGGCTCAAGGAGTGACCGTCCGCCAGCGCTCGTCGCTAGCCGCCGATATGGTGTTTCTTCGCGAGATGTGCGCTCTGTATGAGGTTGGGGCCATCGTCGTCGGGCTGCCAAAGAACATGGATGGCTCGCTGGGGTCGCAGGCGCAGAAAACCCTCGCCTTCATCGAGCAAGTCCGGCGGGCGTCGGCAGTAACGGTCATCGCTTGGGATGAGCGCCTAACGACCCAAGCGGCCGAGCGCGCGCTCTTAGAGACCAATACGAGCAGACGCCGCCGGAAGGAGGTGCGAGACCGGCTGGCGGCCCAATTCATTCTACAGTCGTATCTGGAATGGCGCACGCGGCACCCAGCGGCGGCAGCGCTGCCGCCTGACCAGGAGCCCCTGTTAGGCATAGGTTTTCCGCCAGAACACGAAACTGCTGAGGCTGAGGGCGATGAGATGGGGAAGCCAGATGCCGAGCAGCAACGATAGGTGCTGTGCGCCGCTCAGCGCTGTTCCAGCCATCATGATGGCCCAGTATGCTGCCGCGCCACAGAGCGACACGACAAATCCGAAACTGATGCGGCGGGTGTCGTGCGTTCCCCACATGGCTGCAAGTCCAATGACTGCCATCACCACCCCCATAAGAGGCGTCGCGAGCTTAGTTTGGAAATCGCGTGCATACGTCGTCATATCCACGCCCCGATCGTGAAGTCTGCGCATATATGACTGCAATTCAGAGAGGCTCATGTGCGATGGTGGCGTAAATATTGACCGTAGCGCCTCTGGCTCCATCCCGATCGGCATCTCAAGCCACGCGAAGTGTTCGATGTGCATTGTCAGCTTTCCCTGAAAACGACTGATCGTCCCATCCAACAAGATCCAGCGCCCAAACAGCCATCGGGCTTCGCGTGCGTACACCTGTTCGATTAATTCTCCAGCAGCATCTTTGCGATAGATCGTCAGACCGTGGATGCGTTCTGCCGCCGGGTCGAGCAATTCGATGTGTACAAAAGTCGCTTCGGAGGCTCGAAACCAGAGTTCACCCTGCTGCACCAACACCTCTTGAGGTGAAGAGCGCCGTTGGTTGTCCTGGAGGTCTATTAGCGCGCGATGGGCTCGGGGTAGGATGAACTCTTCGGCCCCTAGACCCATTGCGCTCATGATGAGTGCACCAAGGAGGAAGGGATGAATGATGTGCCATGGACTAGTGCCTGCCGCCAGGAACGCCATGATTTCTCGGCTGCGTTGGAGCAGTGCGACGCTTAATGCCACGGACAACAGGATGGCCAGCGGCCCGATCTGAACGCCCACGACGGGTATCCGGAACAGCAAGTAGAGCGTGATGGTCCCCATGCTGGCTTGATATTGCAGGAATTCGTCGATACGTTCCACGAACTCCACGACGAGGTAAAGACCAATAAAGACAGGGAACACAAAGGCCAGTATTTTCGCGAAAGTGCTGAGAACATATATGGTTAAGATTTTCATAGCATTGTCTCGTCGAAGTTGCCATCGAGGCTGGTCAAGGGCTCCATCATTGGTCACAGGGTGGCACAGTGGAACCTCTTATCAATAGGTCTCGCGTGCTTGGATTCGCTGGTGAAGAAGCCGTGCGGTAATGTCAGAAAACGGTTGTCTTTCCATGCTTCCTTCGTTACACTGAGCCGTTGCTATAGATGGACCAAGGCAACGGTGGCGGGCAAATTTTGCCATTCTGACATGCGGTGCTGGCGACTGCAAGCTATGGGCATCCAGAAGTCTATGGGCGTGCCCGTGTGAGGGAAATTGGGCTCTTCAACGGCATGGTAGCATATTGATGTTTATGAGGTCCCCAGACCCCAGGGTGTTCAGTATAGAGTAAGTTCAACCCCACGTATGAGTGCCATTGAAAAGGGGGGGTAAAGTTAGATGCAAGGGTTATCAGAGAAGCGTTACGACCCGCAAAAAACCGATGCACGCTGGTATCAGGTCTGGGTTGAACGGGGCTATTTTCGGGCCGATGTACTAGTTCCTGGCGAACCGTTTTGCATCGTCATTCCTCCCCCAAATATCACCGGCTCTCTCCATATGGGGCATGCCCTGAATACGACGCTGCAGGATATCTTGGTCCGCTGGAAACGAATGGACGGCTATAACACGTTATGGCTGCCAGGAACGGATCACGCTGGCATCGCCACCCAATGGGTTGTCGAGCAGCAATTGGCACGTGAGGGGACCAATCGACACGTGTATGGTCGGGAGCAGTTTATCGATCGTGTCTGGCGCTGGCGCGAAGAATCGGGACGCACGATAGTCCGCCAGCTCATGCGTCTAGGAGCCTCTTGTGATTGGAGCCGTGAACGCTTTACCATGGACGAAGGCCTGTCGCGCGCAGTTCGTAAAGTGTTCGTGACTCTGTACCGGGAAGGCCTCATCTACCGTGGCAACTATATCATTCAGTGGTGCCCCCGCTGTATGACGGCGCTTTCCGACCTTGAAGTGGAATACGAGGAGCGGGAAGGCAAGCTGTATTACATCAAATATGGTCCACTGACTCTCGCCACAGTACGCCCCGAGACGAAACTCGGCGATACTGCTTTGGCAGTCCATCCTGGCGACAAACGATATGCTGACTACGTCGATCGCGTCCTCACCATTCCGTCCGTCGAGGGGGAGATCACTATACAAGTAATCGCCGATGCGGCCGTCGACCCTGAGTTTGGAACCGGCGTTGTCAAGGTAACGCCGGCTCACGACCCGCAGGATTTTGACATCGGACGAAGGCATGGGCTCGAGATTCGCCAAGTGATCGGCTTCGATGGCAAGATGAATGCGTCGGCGGGGAAGTACGTCGGGCTCGACCGATTCGAATGTCGCACACGCATCGTGGAAGATTTGCAGGCTCTCGGCTTGATCAGCAAAATCGAGGACTATAAGCACCGCGTCGGGTTGTGCTACCGCTGCCGCACAGTTGTGGAACCACTGGTGTCGCGACAATGGTTCGTTCGTATGAAATCCCTGGCTGAACCTGCCATAGAGGCGGTGCGGTCTGGGGACATCCAATTCGTTCCAGCCATGTGGGGCAATACGTATTATGAGTGGATGCTCAACATTCGTGATTGGTGCATCTCACGGCAGATCTGGTGGGGACATCGGATTCCTGCCTGGTATTGCGCTGCCTGCGATGAGGTAACGGTGACGGAAACGACTCCAACGGCATGCGAGCATTGCCAAGGAAGCGAATTGCGTCAGGACGAAGACGTCCTCGATACCTGGTTCAGCTCTGGGCTGTGGCCGTTCTCTACCCTGGGGTGGCCTGACGACACGCCTGAGCTGGAACGATACTACCCGACCTCCGTCTTGGTGACGGCGTTCGATATTCTCTTCTTCTGGGTTGCCCGCATGATCATGCTTGGGCTGAAATTCAAAGGCGATAGCCCCTTCCACAAGGTTTATATTCATGCGCTTGTCCGTGATGCAGAAGGGCAAAAAATGAGTAAATCACGAGGCAACGTCATTGACCCATTGGAAGTGATGGATCAATACGGAACCGATGCCCTGCGCTTTACCCTCGCCGCCCTAGCGGGCCAAGGACGTGATATCCGTCTGTCGGAAGAGCGTATCCAGGGATATCGCAATTTCATGAACAAGATCTGGAATGCTTTTCGCTACTGCGAGCTCAATTTTTCCCTGACCGGTGAGCGTGTGCCGCAGGCGGAGAGATCCAGGCTCGATTTGGCGGATCGCTGGATCCTTAGCCGTTTACAAAGCGTCATCGACGTCACTCGCCGTGCGTTGGAAGAGTATCGCTTTAACGATGCCGCCAACGAGATCTACCAATTTTTCTGGCATGAATTCTGTGACTGGTATCTCGAGATCACAAAATTCCGTGTCATGGGTGCTGAACACGGGCGGGTGAATGCTCAAGCGGTCTTATTGCAGGTATTTGAAACATCTTTACGGCTCATGCATCCGTTTATTCCATTCCTCACGGAAGAGCTATGGCAGCAACTCCCTCACCAGGGTGAGACAATTGTCAGAGCCCCATACCCGACTGCCGCTCATGAGTGGATCGACCAAGAAGCTGAGCAAGAGATGACATTTGTCATGGAAGTCATTTCAGCGCTTCGCAATATTCGAAGCGCATTTAAGATTCCGAATGCCACAAAACTCCGGCCGCACATAAAGGCAGCGGGGGACCGTGCGAAATTGATCCAACTACACCATTCCTATATCGTGAGTTTGGCCAATATTTCGGAAATGACCGTCGATCAAGAGCTTGTACGCCCCGAATTATCTGCAACTGCGATTCTTGACGAAATGGAAATCTATGTTCCGCTGGAGGGTTTGATCGATGTAGAGGTGGAGCGGACACGCTTAACACGGGAGTTGAAGAGAATTCAGGAAGATGTCGTGAGGCTCGAGGCGAAACTTGCGCAGCGCGATTTCCTTGAGAAAGCGCCGGAAGATGTCATCGAAAGGGAGCAGGCCAAACATCAAGGGCTGCGTGAGCGCGAGGGCAAGCTGATCCAGGCATTGGAGTCCATTCAATGATGCTTACGGCGTTTCATCAAGTTAGGCATCTCATTCAAGCATCAATCGAAGAGGACCTCGGGCGCGGCGATGTCACCACAGAAGCCACGATCGGCGAGCATGTCATCTCACGGGCGCGATTGATCACCAAGCAAGAGATAGTATTGGCGGGCATGGACGTCTTCGCTGAAGTGTATGCCACGGTGGACGACACTGTCCATATCAAGCCCGCTCACAAGGAAGGCGACCTCCTGTCGGCTGGGGCGGTCATCGCTGTGCTTGAGGGTCGGGCGCGATCACTCCTCGCCGGCGAACGTGTGGCGCTCAATTTCTTGCAGCGACTCTCTGGAATCGCCACCGTAACTCGCCAATACGTCGAGGCCGTGCGCGGATATGGTGTTGACATCATCGATACGCGGAAAACCACCCCGGGATGGCGCCTACTGGAAAAGTATGCGGTGCGCGTCGGAGGCGGCAAGAATCACCGTCATGACCTTGGGGATGGAGTGCTAATCAAGGATAATCATATCGTCGCCGCTGGAGGCATTAAGCAAGCCGTCGACATGGCCCGCCGACATAGCCATCATCTCTTGAAGATTGAAGTAGAGGTCGAGACCCTGGAACAAGTCGAGGAGGCACTGCAAGCAGGTGCAGAGGTCATCATGCTGGATAATATGTCGCCAGCCATGCT
>JBKPCR010000529.1:0-16047 GCA_046727435.1 bacterium
GATTCTCCGCCAGATTCACCCCAAAGCGCTGGAATTCGTATTGCTGATAGCCGGTGCCGAAGCCGACCTCCATGCGCCCCCTGGTGACGAGGTCCAGCATGGCGATCTCTTCGGCTAACTGAATGGGATTGCGCAAGGGCAACACCACCACGGCGGTGCTGAAGCGGATCTGCTTGGTCCGCTCGGCGAGGATGGGGATCAGCAGCAGGGGATAGGGGAGGAATCCATAGCTGGAGAAATGATGCTCCGCCGCGACAATGTAGTCGAAGCCGAGTTGATCGGCCAGGACCCCCTGCTCCAGCGCATGGTCATACGTCTCCTGAGACGGACGCATGTCCGGTGACTGCAACAAGAGGAAAATCCCAAATTTCATCGTTGACCTCCTTATAACTCCTGTGTTGCTACCCAACTTCGAGAGAGCTCGCCCGCCCCGCCCAGCGCCAGTCCAAGATCTATGGCTACGCTGGAGGCGGGAGTGTTTGGATCATCTGCGACAGCTCCTGCAAGAATGGGTACCATATTACGCTGCATGACGCTGCATGTGCAATTCGGCACGTTCTCAACGCTTGGGTTGGTGGTGAACTGGCTCATCCATGGGACTGGATGATGCCAGCATCTGCGGAGGTGGGCAGCCTCCACGGCGTTGAGGTTGCAGGGGTTCTCACCCTCTGCGTAGTCGTCCGCACGAAAGCGTATTACTCACTTTGGCTTTCCCGGCCGCGCAGCTTGACATCGGTCAGGTCTCGTATCGCATCCCCCAACATATTGAGTCCGAACACGGTGAGGCTGATAGCCAGCCCGGGGAACAGGGCTATCCAGGGGGCACGCTGGATGGCATGCGCCGCGGCGTTGAGCATGCCACCCCACGACGGCTCATCGGGGGGAGCGCCGAGCCCCAGAAAGCTTAGGGCGGCCTCGACGACGATGGCATAAGCGACGTTGACGGTGAAGAGCACGATGTACGTCGCCAGACAATTGGGCAGGATGTGGCCGAAGATGATGCGCGCGTGTGACGATCCCAGCGCCCGCGCTGACTCGACAAAGCCCATCTCCTTGAGGCTGAGGGCGGTCGAACGCAGGGTGCGGGCAGCGGTGGGCATCAACAGGATGGCCAGCGTGATGATGACATTATGCACCGACTGCTGCAACACCGCCATCAGGCTCAAGGCTAGAATGAGTGGCGGGAAGCCCATCAGGGTATCGACCACGCGTTGGCTGAGGCTATCGGCAACCCCGCCGAGGTAGCCGGTCACAATGCCCCACAGCGCCCCAGCGGTAATGCCTACCGATACTGAGACCAAGCCCACATACAGAGAGAGGCGCGCCCCCCACACCACCCGACTGAAAATGTCACGCCCGAGATGGTCCGTCCCCATGATGAACGCTCGATTCGGTGGGTGGTAGATCTCGAACACGGCGTGCTTGGGATCATAGGGCGCCAGCTGCTCGGCGAAGATGGCCATCAGCACCAGCAGCAGCACGATGATGCCGCCCGCGACCCCCAGCGGTTGACGGCGCACGACACGCGCCACGAACTGTCGCTGGGCGCGCGCGCTCGGCCGCCCTACAGCATCTGAGCCCAGCCCCGCGACTGTCAGCCCTCGCCGTTGTTCCATAAGCACCCTCTACCCGTTTGGCAGCCGCTGAGCACGCTCGGGTTTACGCCTGGTAGCGAATCCTCGGGTCGAGCCAGCCGTAGAGGAGATCGATGACCAGATTGAGCGTGAGAAACACCAGCGCCATCAGGACCACAATGGCCTGCACGGTCGGATAATCGCGGTGCTGTACCGCCTCGATCAGGCCCGTGCCCATGCCAGGGACCGCGAAAATCAGCTCCATGACGACGATCCCGCCCAACAGCCTGCCGCCCGACCAGCCCACAAAGGTGACCAGAGGGATCAACATATTGCGTAGGGCATGATGGTAAACCACCAGGCGTTCCGGCAGGCCCTTGGCGCGGGCCGTCCGCACAAAATCCTCGCGGATCACTTCCAGCATCAAGGAGCGCGTCAACCGGGTAATGGGAGCGCTGATGTAATACGCTTCCGCCAACGCCGGCCAGATGAGTTGTTTGAGGTTTGCCGCAGGGTTATCCAATAGGGGGGTAAATTCGAGCGGCGGCATCCACTGAAAGAACCGTACCAGGAAAAACAGCATCAACACCCCGACGAAAAACGCCGGGATGCTCAAACCGCTGATGCTCACCAGTCGTGCGAGATAGTCCAGCGCCGTATCCTGGCGCACCGCCGAAGTGATCCCCAGGGGTACCGCCCAGCACAGCGCCAGCACAACGGTCATCAACGCCAATTGCAGGGTGCGTGGGAAGCGTTCGCCGAGGATCTCCGACACCGGTCGGCGCTCCCAATAAGAATAGCCGAAATCCCCTCGGACGGCTCCCAGTAACCAGTTCGCATACTGCACCGCTATCGGGCGATCGAGGCCGAGTTCCCGGCGCATCTTCTGCACCGCCTGCTGGGCTGCGCCGGCGCGTTCGGTCCCCGCCTCGTAGACCAGAATGGTGGCGATATCGCCCGGGACCAGGCGCATCAACACGAACGCGACTAGGGTCACTCCTAGGATGGCGGGGATGAAAAGCAGGAGTCGCTGTACGATGTACCGCCGCATGGTCGGCCCTCACCCCCACCCGCGCACGCCTCGTCTCGGTCATTTCTCACTCAGCCACAACGTCGTGTGGGTAAGGCCCTCATATATCAGCTTGCTCGGCTTGAAATTGCGAATGCGCTTATCGACATAGCGATAGCCGCTAATCCACCCAAGGGTGAGCTGTGGCAGCGGTTGGGTCAGAATGTAGCGCTGCAGCTCTCGGTAGATGTCCCTACGCTGAGCAGGATCGGTCTCATGCAGCCCGCGCTCGATCAGCTCATCGATCTTCGCATCCTGAAAGCCGCTATAGTTACGGCTGCCTTTGCTATGAAACACAACCGAAAAGGGGTCGTGCACGTCTGGGCTGTTGATCAGCGTCGCTTGCGCCCCGATGAAGTGGAAATCACCCCGCGCATAGGCCGCAAAGCCGGCGGCGCTCTCCATGGTGCGCATAGTGCCGCGAATGCCAATACGTCGGAGCTGCTGCACGATTAACTGCGCCGGGTCGGTATAAAAGGGGCCCAGAGCCCGCACCACCACGTCGAGATCGAAACCGCCCGGCGCGTGCTGCTCGATCAGGCGTTTGGCTTCCGCGACATCTTGCTCCTTGGGCTGGCGGCATCCGAGGCCCTGCTGCACTTCTTCCATCGACAGGGCGTACTCGGGGAAGACTTGTGGATCCAGAATCGCGCACGGCGTGCCAGCGCCTTCATAGCCCCGCGCGAAGATCTCCTGGCGGTCGATGGCCAGATGCACCGCCCGGCGGATCTCGGGGTTATCGAAAGGGGCCTTTTGGTGGTGTATATACGCCACCGTGATCGAACCGTCGGGCCAGCTGTACACCTCCCCTTGATCCTTGCGCGCCTGTTGAACCTCGTCTGCTTCCCCCTTACGCATCGGTGGCCCGACGTTCCATAGGATAATCTGCCCGGATTTGACCGCCGCCACCTGGGTGCTGCGCTCGACCAGGATGAACTGTTTGACCCCATCTAAATAGGGTAACTTAGGGTTGTAGTAGGTGGGATTGCGTTCCCACTCGATCACATTACCCCGGACGTATCTCTTGAACTTGAAAGGGCCGGTGCCGATGATGCTCTTGGGCTGGGTGAGGTCGCCATCGCGCTCCAGGATATGCTTGGGAGCGATGCGGCACCAGGCCGAGGCCAGCGTGGGCAGGAAGATCGGCGTAGCGAACTTGAGCCGCAGCTTCACGGTGTGCTCATCCACCACATCGGTGCGCTCTAGCAGAGGCGTCAGCATGATCCCACAACGAGGGCTGCGCACTTCGGGCGAGGTGACCCGATCCAGACTGGACTTGACGTCAGCCGCGGTGAAGGGTTGTCCATCGTGCCACTTTACCCCCCGGCGCAAGTGAAAGGTATACTCCATCCCGTCTGCCGAAGCCTCCCAGCGCTCTGCCAGATCTGCCCCCCATTGATCGGGATCTTCAGGACCGTATTGCAGGAGCCCGCTGTAGATACCTGCGACGGCCTGTAACACCGACAAGGGTGATTCCGTCTGGAAATCCAACCGCCCGGGGTCGGCATATTCGAGCCAGGTGAGCACGCCGCCATAGCGCGGTTGTTCGGCGGCAAGGGCATACCCCACAGTGATGAGCATGATGATCACGGCGCTGACCGGCACTACCCCTGGCCGTTGTGCCATGAATCCTCCTTTCGAAGCGGGCAGAAGGAGCCGCAGGCGATGCATGCAGTACACTTGCCCAACTCGTGCACCCTTGCTTGGGAAGCATTGATGTCGGGGCCACACGGAAGGGTCGAAAAGACCCTTCCCGCAGGGCAGCACGGGAAAGGGGTCAGGCGCGGATGAGCAAATGCTCCCTGCATGAACAGAGATGACTCGGAAGGCTGGTGCGCACGAGATATCTCCCGACATTCCTGGCAGCCTCGATGTGCCAACGATCGAAGTAATCTCCGGCCTCAAGAAACGTCGAGGAGTCTACACAAGTTGAAGCGCGATGTAAACGGCGATTTTCATTTGCTCGGCATCAGCTGCTGAAGCACGTCTGTGTGGTGGCAGGTCCGATCCTCGGAGGCTTGCATCATGACACCGGACTGGAGGCAAGGGCCGCCTGCCATGGTTTTTGCGGACCACAGGCGGCGCATCGTGCTGGCCCGCTCGCAGGACCGCCGCGCTACCCTAGATGCAGGACCGACGGCGCCGTGCGCTCCAGGATCTGCTCGAGATCGGCCTCAGGCAGGCCCACTTCACGGATCCAGGAGAAGGTGCGCACATAGGTCTCAAATGACAGCAGCACCGGGAAATCGCTGCCGGGTAGGATGTGCTCGGCGCCGAACGCCTTCCAGGCGCACGTCAGCGCCGCGTGCGAGCCGTGGCCGACGGTGTCATAGTAGAAGCGCCGTGCGGTGACGCTGGGAGGCTCCGGCAGGCCGCGCTGGCGCATCGAGAATTGATTGTCGAGGCGCTGCAACAGCATCGGGATGAGGCCGCCGAGATGAGGAATGATGTAGGTGATATTCGGGAACCGCGACGGGATCTTCTTGGCAATGAGATGCAGCGCGATCACCGTGTCCTCCATCGAGGTGCCCACCGCGCCGCTGAAGCCGTAGTCGGTGATCATCGGCGAGCAGATACCGTTGCCCCAGGGGTGATAGAAGATGATGCCGTGGCGCCGGTTCATCTCTTCGTAGATGGGCAGGAACTCGTCCTCAGCCACGGACCGATCACCCACTGAGATGTGCATGTTGATGCCGATCATGCCCAGCTCATCCATGCCCCGCCGGAGCTCGCGTAATGAGGCGTCGATATAGGGCAAAGGCAGCGACACGAAGGCCTTGAACTTGTCCGGATAACGGTCGACGAGCGTGGCGTAGATGTCGTTGCCGAGCTTGGCCGCATTGACGGCCGCGGTCTCATCCTTGGCATAGGGCGCTCGGCCAGCCGCCGGCGAGAGCACCTGCATCACCACCCCGGCCTGCTGCATCATCTCCAGACGCTTCTGGATGTGCTCTTCGTCGTCGGTATCAGGATGGCCCGCCATCCCGCCGCCACCGGCTCGGACCACACCAGCGCGTTCCAGGGCCTCGATGTATGGACAAGGGTGATAGTGGGCGTGCACGTCGACGATCATCGCCTGACTCCTTTCCTTCTTGAAGACCTGTGATGGTCAGTAGGGGCCCGTTCGATGCAGGTAGCCGCTCGCCTCCCGAGTCTGTGAAGCGCTAGCTGGCCCCTCGATCCGCTCAGCCCCAAGGCTGCGTGCTCGCCAGGGCCGAACCCTCGACCAGCACCTGCAGCGCCGCCCCGCAGATCTTGCGATGCACCTAGCTCATGCCGCAGCCCGTGCCAGCGCTCACGTTCTCCCGACCCGCCAGGTTGGCGTAATACATCAGCCTCCCAGCCACCTTTCGCGAGGCATGCCCCCCACGGCATCCCTGTCGGCCCTACCCTACCCCATCCTACGGCGCATGTCCAGCCCCAGAGGAGGCGCGGCGCCGCGCCTCCTTATCAGCACAAGCGCAATCATCAAGGCATCCCCAACCTGCTAGCCGAGTGGCCGTGCGGGGCTTACGCCGGCTTCAGCGTCAGCTTCATGAGCGTGTCGGTCTGGTCTTGTCGGTCGAGGTCGCGGCAGGTCGCGATGATGGCTTCAAACTGCGCTGCCGGGATCGGGACGCCGGGGATGACATCGCGAACCCGGCGCGCCTCCTCGACTTCGACTAAGGAGTAAAGCATCTATATGTTGATGCTCAATGATCAGGAATCATTCTCTGAGGTCCTCGCAAATCTTCTCGTCAAGCAATATTAATTGTATTGCAATCCCAAACAACACGCCGCAGTGGTATAGTTCAACAGCGTTTTTGTGTCGGCTCCGCGCCACAAAAACGCTCATTCGTTAGGCGGCTAGGAGAAAGTACATAGACTGGCTATGGACATGGACGGCGAGTTCTTCGGCTATCACGAGCGCGATGACGTGCTGAGATACCAAACCTCACCGAGTGATGCATCAGGCCCAGAACGTCAGCGGCAAGATCTCTGATGCTGGCTTCAAGCGCCTCGAAGCGGAGTCCTGCGACCGTCGTGACGAGTCGTTTCGTCGGCTCAACGTCGCTGCTATCCAAGGTGTTACCGTCATTGGAAGAGCCCAGGACCAAAGAGCATTGAATCAATCCGTCCTTCCGCCAAAGGAACTCTCAAAAGAGAGCATCCGCGAGCTTCATGAAACCGCTGTTGCACATCGGATTGAGATGGCCAAAGATAGCCTCTTTCGGAAGGAGACCGAACTACTTCAGCACATCGCCTCGGGAAATGAGATTGCTCCAACGAGAATTCGCCCGCATCTGGTGGAGGTGCTTCCTGACTCGGACGAGGAACTTCTCTTCAGGTATGCGTCCTTGCATTGGAGCATCCCCGTTTCGTCCGGTTATGGAAGGCGCTTGCGGTTCCTAGTTGTCGACGAACACAACGGTAAGCTGATAGGTCTGATCGGGTTGGGAGACCCTGTATACAGCCTAGGGCCGCGTGACGACTGGGTCGGCTGGACAATCGCTGACCGTAGGAAGCATTTAAGGAACGTAATGGATGCATTCGTGCTAGGAGCAGTGCCGCCATACTCGTTTCTGTTGTGCGGGAAGCTTGTGGCCATGCTGGTCGCAAGCGACACGGTGCGTAATGCATTCAAGAGAAAGTACGGGGGCGCTCGCTCGGTCATCAGACGAAAGACACATGATGGCCGTCTTGCAATGATTACGACACCGTCGGCGCCTCATATATTGGATTGTTGACAGAGAGTTCGCAAGAGGGTGACATTTTTCTTTGCACACCGATCTCGACACGGAGACTTGCAGATCTACGCCAGGGGAAGATGGATTTGCGAGAGGCATTTCTTACGCCGGAACTCACGGAGTACTTTGCTGGACGGCTGACGAATGGAGACGATAGTCCTCCGCGCCTACTTCTCGACCGTATTGACACATTGCCAGTAGAGTGGCTGCCAGACGAGGGATTCTTCCTTCACGATTTCCTTCAGGAGGTTCCTCCAGGCGCTGCAACAATTGTTTCAGAGGCAACCGAGCGTCATCGTGCTATCGTTCATTTCACTCTGAATCCACTCGAAGCCAGCGAGTCGGCAAAGATCAACGCGGACAGGCTTGCGGTGGCTCTTCAGGCCTTCCAGAACCTCGTCCGCCATGCCTACAGACGGGCAATAGCGGGGTTGTCCGGTAGCGTCCGGGCGCATGCATCAGGCAAGGATAACTACATTCTTGAGGTGTTTGGGTTTGCCACTGGTTCCTTTGAAGTTCGCCTTCAGTCGAAGGCTTCTGCAGACCTGTTGGGATACTCGAATCTTTCCAGGGCACTGAAGAAGATTGACGAGTTGACAGCGCACCTTGAGTCCCCCGAGGTTGCACTCGAAGTTGCGAAACAGAATCGGGGCCACTTCGTGAAGGCTTATCAGAACCTTCTGAAGTTCATTGCTGAGAGCGATACTCCTATGACCTATTACTGGGCAGATCCTGCTGAGGCTATTGGTACACCTAGAAAGATCTCACGAGAAGCGGCTTCGTCTCTCTATGAACTGCTTGTCTCTCGGCAGGAGCTCGGCGCAGAGGAGATTGTCTTGATCGGATCGTTCATAAAAGCAGATGTCCGTAACGGATCGTGGACTTTACTTACAGCGGAGAGGAAAGAGTACCACGGTCAGCTCGTAGAGGGACAAGAGCTTTCGCTAAGCGGAATCGTCCTCGATACGAAGCTCTACCGTATAGTGTGCGAGGAACGTATCGAAGAGACCCTTGGCTCGGGGAGACAGTCGACGAAGCTATTCCTACGAGAGCTTCAGGCGCTCTGAAATCGACTGCTGCCTGACAGCGGCTTGCCGCAGATAGGGAGAGGGGCGACTCGCATGTTGTCAGCTCAAGCGGATGTCGGTGGCGGTTCTGTCCACCTCTGAAGCCTGAGTCGTTAGGCAGCTTTATCACGCTTCTCCCGTGGTTATACTAGACGGTCGTTGGAGATTGTCAAGGGCGATGCCATTATAGGAAAGACGCAGCCCGTTATCTTCTACCCATGGGGAAAGGTGTCATTGCCAGAGATTTCCCGCTTTCTCGGAATCATCATTCGCATGTATGCCGAACCGGGAGCGCCCCATCATCGCCCCCACTTCTATGCCTATTACCAAGATGCAGTCATCATCTACAGCATCAATCCTTTTGAGCCCATCGGCGGCGCCTTTCCACGACGCCAACAACGCCTCGTTGAAGCATGGGCTGAGTTACACCAGGATGAGTTAAGAGCCAACTGGGAACGGCTGCAGGCAGGGCAAGCAGCCCATAAGATTGCCCCACTCGGTTAGAAAGGGCAGGGAAAGCGATGGAACATCCCATTTATCGGGTGGTAGCATGTGAGGTCGTAGGACCCTACATCTTGCGGGTAGTATTTGACGATGACACTTCACAAGTAATTGATTTTAAAAATATTTTAGAAGGTCAATTATATGGCCCGCTAAGGGACGTTACGCTATTCAACCAAGTGCGGATCGATCCTGAAGTGCATACATTGGTTTGGCCGAACGGTGCCGATTTTGATCCAGCCACATTGCATGACTGGCCGAAATACTTTGAAGACCTGAAGGAACTGGCAAAGCAATGGGCTCTGGCAGCAACGCCAGAATACCCCGACAGGTAAGGGTCGCCTAGATGCCCAAGATAAACGGGGTCATCAAGGGTCAATCGGCGAGAGGCTGCGCACAAGAGTAGTGGGAGGCTGTAGTATGCTTGGAAGCACGGCAACACGATGGCGGGGTGTGACTGGTGATGCGACACGATCGCCGCCATGGGCTGCCGTCACGCGTGTCGCTGCTGGGCTCTCAGATGCCACGCATGCCGCGGATGCCGTGATGGCAGACAGATCACCAGCCATGCGCCGCGGGCTGACCGCGGCAACGGCCGCGTCGGTAGTGCTACGACCGCCACAGGTGCTCCAAGGCGAGTCGTGCTCCCTTAACCAGCGCCTTGAACTTGGCCCACATGACGGTCGGGTGCTGGCGCTGGTACAGTGCCCCCTGGGCAAACCCACAATCGGCCCCTGCCAGCGCCCCAACAGAGGTGGTTGCGCACACACTCCTCGGGGATCCCGGCCAGGGCGTGACTGAGCGCGTTGATGTTCCGGGCCTACATCCGCCGGTACTCCTCCAGCGGGGGTGCCGGCATCATTATGTCCCACGTTTCGCCCAACCCGAGATCGTTGATCTGGAGGATGAACCCGGCGTCGACGATGGCCCGGTATCCGGTCTTCAGCGCCTCGGCGATCGCAAACACGTAGTCGTCATCGGTGGTATAGTACTGGTTTTGGCCGCGGCCGACCATCGCCGGCGCGATGGTCGGCACAATGTCGCCTCCTCCACGGGTACGCCTGGCAGGGCGGCCGTGAAGGTAGCGAAATCTCTCTTGAGCAACGCCAGGCCCTAATATGAGATAAGTCCCTGGCACACCGCAGGCGGCGCGGTGGGAGGCATCGCCCGCGGCAAATACTCCTGGTAATACTCACGGAACGCCCGCCACTCCTGCCTGGTATCGAGCCGCCGCGCCCACGAGCCCCCGACGTTACTCGATGAGACATCCGGGTCCTCAGTCGCCATCGGGACCGTCAGTCGCCAGGCTATACTGCGCATTGGTCACCGGCAATCGTGGCTCATCCGCACTTTAGGTGAAGCATGGACAGTTAGAGCGTGTGCGCCTACCAGCGGTCGCCAGGCGCTTCTTGCCGCGACGTGCCTTTACGCGGCAACCTGCTGGGGTGCGCGTCAGAGTTTGATACTGTTGGCGAATTCGCGAAACTGGTGTTCTTGCGTCGGGAGCAATCAGGATCAAACAAAGGCTCCGTGTCATCTTGGAAAATTCTCCAACAGTATCAGCTTTTTGGGCGAACCCCTCAGGGTGGGCAAGCGGTGGAACTTCGAGCATGTCCGAGCCACTCTATCGACCGAAGCCCAGCGGGTGAAAGTGCATCATACCGGGCGTTTGCTCAAACAGCTGACTTACAAGTGGCGCGAGAACTGACGGATGAAGCCCCCAAAACTACATGATGTCCTGGCTGTTATCACCGAGCAAAATCTGCACCCCGGAGGGCTGTCGGTCCGCAAATAGGCTTTTAGCTGGTCTCCTCTGTGTGTGGCGCAGACCGTAAGTAGTCAGGTTGCGCGGCATGTTCTACGCCGTGGTTGACAGGCCGCTTCATCCTCTCCATCCTGATCATGCATAGAAAGGCATGAGTAGAGTGGGTATTGATGCGAGCTCGTAGAGAATGTAGAGAATATGGAAAACTCCTTGTTCGAGCCTCTATTCCTATCAGCGTATGCCCCACTTCACCCCGATGGTCCCCTCCCGCCAGGCCTCAACGAGTCAACTGTTAAGGCGGCATTCCGAAAGCCAGATCTAAGACATATACTTGCCGCAACGGGGGTGCGGCGTTTCTCTGGCTCCCCGGAAAAGCGACTTCGCAAGGCTCTGGACTATCCCCGACTTCGGACACGCTTGGCTCAACATCGCTGTCGCCATTGTGATCCGCCTCTCGTTTTTCATGAGCTTCTTGTTGTGGTTTACTAGAAATGGACACCTTCATAAGGGTGATAAGATAGGAAAGGGAGGTGTCCGATGATGACAGATACACGCCGTACCTATAGTGCGGAATTCAAACGGGACGCGGTTCGCCTGGTGACCGCTCAGGGCGATGCGGTGGCGGAAGCGGCCCGCCATCTGGGACTCCAGGCCACGATGCTTGGTCGCTGGACACGGGAGGTCGAGCCGACAAAGAACGGGGCGATTCCTGGGAATGGTCGGGTATCACTGGACCAGGAGGCATGACACCGGTTCCGGGCAGAAAACAGGCGCTTGCGGATGGCGCGCGATATTTTAAAAACAGCCCTGGGCTTCGTGGCCAGCGAGTCGAAAGGATTTCTCCCCGTGAGGCTGACTGCAACTCGCGGAGATAGTTTGTGACATTCCCGGCTGGATATTCTGGTTCTGCCTTCCTAATTTCTTTGAGAATCTCCACGTGTGTACCCCCGGCACTCCCTAGTTCAGTCAGCGCTCTAAGGATCAGGCGGCTGTTATCGAAACGTCTTGCGCGCTGACGTTTTAGGGCGAGATCAAAAACCGCTTATAGAGTGTCGGAGGCGTCCTTCAAATAGCGCTCAAGCGCTGTGCGAAGCTGGTCCCGTTTAATCACGAATTGTTGATCGCATGTCTCGTAGATATTCGCAGCAAAGCAGATATTTAGACTCAGTTAATGGCAGACCGCAGCAAAGTCAGAGGAATATGAGGCGATTTCTTTCTTTAGGCCACCGAAGGCCACTTTAAGAAGTGATTCGCCTTTCTCAAGGATCTCAGTCAGTTCATTCTCAGCCATGAGTGGCACAGCAATTTCTGCAATGCGATTCCGCATCTCAAGGTGGTCTTGGATGACCTCTCGGGCCGAGTCTACAGCTCCGATCGCCACGACCTTGACATCGTGATAGTCCACGGCGGTGTCCATGAAGACCTTCATTACCTGTGAGACCTTGGTCTTTTCAGACACCGGCACCTTGTGAAAATCTTCCAAAACCCAACAGCAGCCAGCAGCACTACAGAGCTCCGCCAGTCGTTGGGGAGTCAACTGAGGAGGTAAAACTCGGGTCAATTTGGTTTCTGTTTCACGCGAAAACTCCGCTTCGATTGACGATTTGATCTTGAAATACTCCTGCTCGAGGTTTACCGAAATTGAGCGGCCAGTCTTAAGAGAAGCCTCGGAGGAATAATAAGGGTTGAGGCTGTCAAACGCCCCTACGAGGAGATTTTCGAACGTCGTTGCAGCAGTACATCTAGAAGTAATATGGTCAGGATAGAGCTGGCGCAATTTGTTGAACAGAAGTGTGGTTCTTCCTGAGCCAGTAGGCCCGTACACTACGACCTGCTTTCCAGGCGTCATTAGTGCGTCGACCAGTTGGTCATTGAGTGCTTGGCGTTCGACAAAGCTGAGTTGGGCTGGTTTTGTTGGGGTGAAGACGTCGGTCGTCCTAACCTTTTCCATAAACCCTTCGGTAGCATTCAATACCCTGTTTCTCACCGGGGCACAGCGTGCGCCTAGACATAATGACTTCCGATGGGTCGGCTGACCTCCGGTTCCATCGTGGGTGAGCTTGCCAGAAGCCAGAGCCACATCAGGTCGACACCTGACACCAACGCGGAGGTCAGCCCTGCACCCATCTCGCACGCTGTACATCGGAATGGATGTCCATCAAGAGACGATTGCCGTGGCCGACGTCGCCCAAGACCCCGACGCCGAGGTCGTCTCCCACGGCCCCATCGGCACCCGGCAGGCCGATATTGATCCACGCATGCGAAAGATGCCATCCAAGGCCCAACACCTGGTCTTTGTCGATGAAGCGGGGCCGTGTGGCTCCTGGCTCTCTCGTGATCTTACCACAAGAGGCCACGTCTGCTGGGTCGTCGCCCCGTCCTTGATTCCCCAAAAGGCCGGCGATCGCGTCAAGACTGACCGTCGTGACGCTGTCCTACTGGCCCGCCTGAGGCGCTCGGGTGATCGGACCCCCGTCGATGTCCCCACGGTGGAAGATGCAGCCAGCCGCGACCTCCGCCGGGCGCGTGAAGAGGCCCTCGGCGATCTCCAGACCGCCACGTTCCGCCGCAAAGCCTTGTTGCGCCGACACGATCTCCACTCTACAGGCCGAGCCACGTGGGGTCCGGCTCCTCGGCGGTGGCTCTCCGACGTCCTCCGTGCCACCCCAGCTCAACGGATCGTCTGCCAGGCATACGTCCGCGCGGTCACCAAGCACACCGCACGCCTCCAACGGCGGGATCAAGCACTGCCGGAGCAGGTCCAATCCTGGCGACTTCAGCCCGTGGTGGAGGCCCTTGAGGGCCTGCGTGGGGTGCCGTGCATCGTGGCGGTGACCATGGTGGCCGCACTCGGCGACCTCACGCGCGTCGAGAAGCCCCGACACGTGATGAACTAGCTGGGCGTGATCCCCTCCGACTATTCCCGTGGGGCGCGCCGCCGGCAGGGGGCGATCACCACAGCCGGTCATCCTCATGCCCGACGCGCCCTGGTCGAAGGGGCCTGGGCCTACCAGTATGCCGCCCAGGGCAGTCGCCACGTGCCACTCCGGCTGGAACAGCTCCAAAGCCGCTCCCAGCCATCAGTTGGAAGGCCCAAGTGCGGCTGTGCCAACGCTTTCGACGCTTGATGGCTCGCGGCACACACGCCAACCAGGGGGTCGTCGCCATGGCCCGGGAACTGGCGGGCTTTATAGGGGCCATGGCCCAACACGTTCGAGTGACACCGTAAGGCCACCAGACACCCCCAAGTGGACCCCTAACTCAGGAAGGTGCGCCACGTCCATCGGAAGAGGCGCAGCCCCGGTGTGGTGCAACCCTCGATGGCGTGAAGCGACCGGCCAGACGCACTCGTGCCTCGATGGAGGCAGGCACCCGACGGAGGCACGTCAGGTGGTCGCCAACCCCCGGAGATCCGCGTGATCAACCGTCGGATGTGACTGGCTCCGGCTCTTCCGAGGGACCACGTCGCCAAGAGGACCTCACCAGGCAGAACACGTCGTGAGAATTTTTACGTCAGCGCTTGACATTGGAAGTCATATCAACGCCAGGCATGAGCCGCGCGCTCCTGCGCGTCGGCTCCAGGCCTTTGATACTTATTGAGGCCCCCTCCTCCGCATACCACCGTGGGACTGCTGGCGTTGGGCAGACAACCGCAAGAAGCGGAGGAAACCTCAGGCGATTCTACACCAAGCCGCACCAGTTTTACGGTGGCATCGACCTGCACGCGCGGACGATGGACCTCTGCCTCTTGACCCAGGCGGGGGAGATTCTGGTTCACCGTCACATGCCAGCAGCCCCAGACCCTTGTCTCAAGACCATCGCGCCCTCTCGCGAGGATGTCGTCGTCTGTGTCGAATGGACTCTTCACCTGGTCCGGGCTGGCTGATCTCTGTGCTCAAGAGGGGCGTCCCTTCGTGCGGGGTCATGCCCTCTCCCTGAAGGCCATCCATGGGGGCAAGGCCAAACACGACACGATCGATTCACAAAACATTGCGGCGCTGCTGCGCGGTGGTATGCTCCCGCAGGCCTCTGGCTATCCGGCCGCCCTGCGGGCGACCCGCGACCTGCTCCGGCGCCGGATGCCTCTGGCACGCCAACGGGCCGAGCTCCTGGCACACGGCCACAATACCAACAGCCAGGATCATCTGCCAGCGATCGGCCAAAAGATGGCCTCCAAAGCCAACCGTGATGGGGTCGCCGAGCGCTTTGCGGATCCGGCGGTGCACCAGAGTATCGCAGTAGCTCTCGCGCTCATCAGCGATGACGATGAGTGGCTTCGCGATGTCGAACGCACCATCCGCAACACCGCCACACACCATGACGCCAACCCCCTGGATCTGCGGCCAACCGTGCCCGGCATCGGCACGATCCTCCGCCTCGTGTGGCGCTATGACATCCATGCTAGCAACCGTTTGCCCATGGGACAGGATGTGGTCTCGTCTGGCCGTCTGGTCACCTGTGCCAAGGAAGCCGCCGGGAAACGCTTGGGCACCGCAGGCACAAAGATCGGCCATGCTCATCTCACATGGGCCTGTTCTGAAGCCGCGGTCTTGTGCCTGCGCGACCATCCGCCAGCGCAGAACGACCCCGCCCGGATGGAGAAACAACATGACCAAGGCAACGCCTTGACCGTGCTGGCCCATCAGTGGGCCCGTGCCGTCTATGACAGGCTCAAACGCCACGTGGCGTTCGATAAGGATCAGTGCTTCCAACACTCATGGAGGGGAGCGGATGAGCCTGGCGCCTCATGGGACACCCAGGGGATGAACCGGCCAGACGCGCTCGACACGGCTGCATCCATGGCGTCCTGGAACGCCCAGGCGCGTATCGGTCGCGATCCCCTGAGCCCTGCGCGGTGATTGGACATCCGCTCTCGCGCCTATCGCATGCGGCGATCGTCGTCAACGGTTGACGTGGGCTGCCCCGCACCCGAGCCTGGGGCGCACGGGCCAACGAGACGCGTGGAGCCTGATCTTTGCAGAGGACGGCAGGAGGGCACAGCTACGTTTCTAGGTCGCAGAAACCAGGCGTATAGAGTTCTGCCGTCGTCGCGTGGGCGGCGATAGACCCTCGAGAAGTGTGTGGTGCAGCACTGTCGGGTCTGCGCCATCCTATGGAAATCAAGTCAGGGCACGAGACCGAGTGCTGACGACGCCAGGCCCCGTAAAGCGGGAACAAAGAAAAAAAACCGCTCACAGGGGTCGTCTGTCTCTTGACAAGATGTCGCTGGCAAACCCGTCTTCTAGCATGCTGCGGTTACGCAGCGGCTGCGGCGAGCGCCGCAAACGCCGAGGGCCGGGTCTGGGCTCGGGGGCTTTGCGCAAGCCAGGCTGCCACTCGCATA
>JBKPCR010000530.1:0-7434 GCA_046727435.1 bacterium
TCTGGACTTCATCCTTATGTTCGTGATGTGGGCGGTGATGATGGTCGCCATGATGGTCCCGACGGCTGCTCCCATGATCCTGGTCTTTGCCACCGTCAGCCGTCAACGGCGCGCACAACACCGCCCCTTTGTCCCGGCGAGTGTGTTCCTGCTGGGCTATGTAGCCGCCTGGAGCGGCTTCGCCGCTGCTGCTACCGTCGCCCAATGGGGGCTCCACACCGCAGCCCTGCTGTCGCCCATGATGGTGAGTACCAGCCCTGTCCTGGGTGGTGCGCTGCTTGTGGCCGCCGGTGTGTTTCAGTGGAGTCCTCTCAAGTACATCTGTCTGAACCACTGTCGCAGCCCCCTCGGGTTCCTCATGTCTGAATGGCGCGAGGGCATGAAGGGCGTGTTCGTCATGGGATTACGACATGGCATCTTCTGTCTCGGGTGCTGCTGGGTGTTGATGACCCTACTGTTCGTGCTTGGGGTGATGAATCTACTGTGGATAGCCGCCCTAGCGGCTTTCATGCTCATTGAGAAGGTGGCTCCGGCCGGTCATTGGGTGAGTCGCGTGACGGGTGTTCTGCTGGTCGCCTGGGGTACCTCGATGATGCTCAGCGGACTGGGCTAACCTTGCGGGGGTCTGATCAGAGTCGATGTCCCCTCAGGACCAAGGGACAGCGGATCGAAGCGGGGTCACCTGACAACCCAGTGAAGCGGACGACCCACAGAGCACGCTTTTTGGCGGAGCGCATGTCAGTGTTTGTGGGCCGCCGCTCACTGTGAGCGTTATGTTTCTGCAAGCACCTCGCCCATCACGAGCTAATAACCGAATGAGGATGCAATGCGGACCATGATCATCATTCTCGGAGGCTTTGTACTTTGGCTAGTCTGCCTTGGAATTGCAAAGCTCCTGGCCAACACCAGCACTTCGTCCACGACCATAGCCACCGCAGCATTTGTCGCCATTTGGTTCGTAGCGGCTGCTTCGAATATGTGGGTTGGCGTATCGCAGGCTGGTTACTCATTCAGGGAAGAATTACCAATCTTCCTGTTGATCTTTTTGCTGCCGTCAGTAGTAGCGGTCTTTGTAAAGTGGAAATTTCTTTGAGCGTGACCGAGGCAGGAATGGGCAAGAGTAGGTTTGAAGCATTCAGCGATGGCGTAATCGCCATCATCACCATTATGGTGTTGGAGTTGAAGGTGCCGCATGGTGAGAGCATCGAGGCCATTGCGCCACTGATCCCGGTGGTTTTGAGTTATATATTGAGTTTCATCTACTTCGGCATTTATTGGAACAACCATCACCACATGCTGCACACATGCCATAAGGTGACTGGGCCGATGCTTTGGGCCAACCTACATCTCTTGTTTTGGCTATCGCTGATTACCTTTGCGACGGGCTGGATGGGTGAGAACCACTTCTAAAAACGCCTGAGTCAGGGCCGCATGGTCTGGTTGCCGATAGGACCGGCAACATCTGGTACACCGGGATCGCCAAAGACCACGTGGGCAAGCTCGATTCAAGCACGGGCGAAGTGACTGAATATCCCCTACCCGATGCCAACGCCCGTGGCCCCCACACGCCCATCTTCGACCAGAAGGGCACTCTTTGGTTCACCCTCCAATCGGGCATGGTAGGGAGGCTGGTTCCCGAGACGGGCGAGGTGAAGGTCGCCGCGACGCCCACGTCTAACACGTATCCCTATGGCATCGTGGTGAATTCCAGGGGTGTTCCGTGGTACGTCGACTTCCGTGGGAACCGGTTGGGTCGTGTTGATCCGGTGACGATGGAAATTCGCGAATACGTTTTGCCGGATCCGGCGACGCGCCCCCGGCGCATCGCCATTACTCCTGATGACGCCCTCTGGTATACCGACTATGCCCGTGGCTATCTGGGCCAGCTCGACCCCAAGACCGGTGCCGTCCGTGAATGGTCCTCTCCTGGCGGGTCGCAGTCGCAACCCTATGGCATTGCAGCGGTCGGCCATATCGTCTGGTACAGCGAATCGGGCGTGAGACCGAATACGCTCGTGCGCTTTGATACCAGGACTGAGACATTCCAGACCTGGGTGATCCCGTCTGGCGGAGGCGTCGTGCGTCACATGATGGCGACGTTGGACGGCAACCTCGTGTTGGCCTGTAGCGGGCTGAATCGTGTGGCGTTGGTCGATGTCAACGACTAGCCGCAAGAGCGGGACAGCCAACGGGGCAGATATGGCTTAGCCCCATGGGATTCACACGAGCAGTGACCATGTCATGGCTCGCCTGGGTGCTGTGACGGCCGAACCACGCACTGGAGCCGACGGCGGTGAGCAACAGAAACGTTCGTCACCGATCATTGACCGCGGCTCAGTACGAAGCGTTAGCCTCCCTAACTGCAAGCGTGTCTGCGGAGAGAGAATCATGGGACTCAGAGCCTGGCGCTTCATCACCCTCCTTTTGGCGGCCCTCGCGCTGACCATGGAATCCGCCCACGTGCTGGAGTTGCCGCAGAAGATGCAGTACGACGTGCAGATGTACTCGGCGGTGAACACCACCCTGTACCGATACTTCGCCATTGTCGGTGGTGTATACCAGGTCGGCTCCATCGTGGCGGCGGCCGTCCTGACCTTTCTGGTCCATAAGCGTCGGCCGTCCTTCGGGTGGACGCTGGCCGGTGCCCTCTGCCTCCTACTAGCGTTTGGCATCTGGCTCGCGGTCGTTGCCCCCGTGAACAGCGAGGTGGCCGAGGCCCTCCGGTCGGCGCCGGGGTCAGTGCCGGCAATCTGGATGCAGCTGCGCCATCGGTGGGAGTACGGGCACGCGGCAGGATTCGTCGTGCAGCTCGTTGGGCTCTGTGCGCTTGTACTCTCGGTGTTAGTAGAGACGCCGCAGGAGCCGCTGCGGGATCGCGCAGCGTGATAACGCTCGCCACCGGTAGACAGTCAAGAATATCAGTGAGGAGCGCATACGCATGGCAGAAGCCGGAGCGAAACTCGTGTTGTGGCTGTTTGTCATCAACCTCGGGATCGCATGCGGTGCTGGGCTCTATGGGTCCCGGATTGTCGTTCCGCAGTGGCTCAGTCGCTCGCCGGAATCCAGGTACCATTGGAACGCCGCGGCTGCGCGTCAAGCCAACTCTGGGCTGAGATTCTGGGTTTACGTCACCACCAGCAGTGCTCACCCATTTCCTGTCTTGGAACATCAGAAGAGGAACTGATGCAAGAACACGAGAGTCGCTACCGGTGTCCGTGGGTTGATCTCACCAAAAGGGATTACATCGATTATCACGACCGAGAATGGGCTGTGCCCGTTCATGATGACCAGCGCTTGTTCGAGTTCCTCATCTTGGAAGCCGCCCAAGCAGGGTTGAGTTGGTACACCGTGCTGCGCAAGCGGGACCATTATCGCATCGCCTTTGATCACTTCGATCCGGAAAAGGTGGCGCGATATGGTGAGCAGCAGGTGGCATCGCTCCTGGGCAATCCTGGGATTATCCGCAATCGGCAGAAAGTGCTTGCCGCCATCAATAATGCCCGGAGGTTTCTCGAGGTCCGGGAGGCTTTCGGCAGTTTCGCGACCTATATGTGGCGGTTTGTCGATGGTCAGCCGATTGTGCATGAAATCAGCACGTTGAGCGATTACCCGGCTACCAGTCCAGAATCAGATGCCATGAGCAAGGACCTGCGCCAACGGGGGTTTACATTCGTGGGTTCGACGATTTGCTATGCGCATATGCAGGCCACTGGGATGGTGAACGATCACGCCATGGATTGTTTCCGCAGGCAGGAGATCATTGCGACCTCTACTGGGATGGGTCCATAACAGGTTCAGAGCACACGGCATAAGTTTCCGTTCGCCAGTGTCTGAAGGCATATTCACCGCAGCCACGATCAGTGGTCATTATCGAGTATAGCATCAGCGGTCGACCGCGGGTCGTCAAGGGCGAAGTGGATATACTGCGCCGGAAAGTAGATCGTCTGGTACGCCTGGATGGTTTCATCGGGCGACAGACCCTCCTGCTCTCGTCGGAGGGCTCTGATCAGGGCGGTTTCGAACGAACAATCGACCCACAATGCCAGATCATAGTAGCGCCGGTAGGTACGCTTTAACAGATAAATGCCTTCGAGCACGATGACGTCCACGTCTTGAAAGTCGTACACACGTCGGTGATAGACTGTAGCGGTCTCCTCGGCCAGATCGGCCTCAATCCGAATTGACCGCTGCCGCTTAAGCGGCAGAATCAGTTGCGCAAACATGTCGTCGAAGCGGATGGCGTGGCGGTAAAAGTGCTCAGCCGGTTGCTCCCTGTGAAAACGCCTCGGTGGAAGGTTGAGCCAGCCGTCGACATTCACTGCGACCGCGTTGAAACCCTTCTGCTGTATGCCAGCGACGATTCGCTCAGTCACATACCCTTTCCCGGAACCGTCGATGCCGCTCACCGCCACCAGCATGCTTGCGTGAGCTGGAAGGCGGCGACGCCCAGCTAAAATCATCTCGATAGCGGCGTCAATGTCAACCATGGCTGGCTCTCCATTCGGAACTGGGCAAGGAATTTGGGTAGACCCAATGGTAGAATGGTGTCGGGCAGCGCTTTCGATCTTCGTGTGCCGTCGCTGGCATGGCTGGAGTGATCGTCACTCGCAGCACCTCGGCCGTCTTCGGATAGGTATACTGGTCTTTTACCATCCACACTCTGATGCCCTATGACTTCTATGTCAGATCTGCCACTTCGCAATAGACCTTGATGGCGCCCTTCGCCGAGGTCAGCTTGTCGAGTAGCTCACGATAATTGTTCAGGCCCTTGACGGGGTGGGTCAGTAGCCGGCCGAACCAGCCAGGATACTCCGCCTCAGCTTGGGCCATATCGCGCACACCAAGCTCGAAATATTCGCGGTTGGCGTTGACCGTGCCCACCATCACCTTGTTGCCGAGCACAAACTGCAAGTTGATCTTATCCGCTGGGACCTCGACGGTGCGGTCGCCGCCGGTGACGCTGGAGAGCACCAAGACGCCGTTCTTATTCAGAGCTTGCATACTCTCAAAGACGATGGGCGAGAAGCCTGTGGCTTCGAAAATGAGGTCAAACGGCCCATAGCGCTTGGCCCCCTCAAGGATAGGTACATCAGCCGTCGACTCGTAACGTGCGCCAATGGTTTCGATGAGGTCGGCATTGAGGTACGGCTTCCGGCTGAGGGCAAAGGTGGTCACCTCAATGCCTCGCAACCGCAACGCCAGTGTGGCCAGGAGCCCGACGGTGCCGGCACCCATCACCGCGGCCCGCCGCGGACGCCACACGCGCAGGCGGCGCTGGATCTCATAGGCCTGAGCAATGCCCTTTTCCACCACGGTGACCGGTTCCAATAGCACCCCGACGTCTTTCAGGCCCTGCGGGATTTTGACGATGTATTCCGGATCGTCCACGTAATACTCGGTCAGGTAGCCATGGCGGAGGTTGATACCACGCTCATAGTAAGTGTCGTCGGTAGTCATGTCGTAGGTGCCGATGTGGTCATAGATACTCGCGCCTGGCCGGCGCACTGTCGCCACCACATAATCGCCGGGCCGCAGTTCCGTGACATTCGGCCCGACAGCCTCAACCTGACCAAAACTCTCGTGGCCGATGACCAGGAAATCATAGCCATCGGGGGCTGCGCCATATTCGGCGGCGTTGATCTCGCGGTCGGTGCCGTCGACACCCACACGCAACACTTTGACGAGCACGCCCCGGCCATTGGGGATGGTGTCGAGTGCCGGCTTCGGCAGGTCGGCGAGGTGCACACTATTGGCTTTACCTGGAAAGATGGCGATCGCTTTCATGGTTTCTCTCCCCTTCTCTCGTCCTATTCACCACTCTGCTGCAAGAGTTTGGCGACGAGGCCGGTCCAACCGGTTTGATGGCTGGCGCCGAGGCCTGCGCCGTTATCGCCATGGAAGTACTCGTAGAACAGCACGAAGTCTTGCCAGTGCGGATCGCGCTGGAATTTGGCGCTGCCGCCGTATACCGGTCTGCGATCATCGGCATCGCGCAGGAAGATGCGCGTCAGTCGCCGGGAAAGGTCAGCTGCCACGTCCCACAGGCTCATCAGCTGCCCTGAGCCGGTGGGGCATTCGACCTTCAGGTCGTCGCCGAAGTAATAGTGAAACTTCTGCAACGATTCGATGATCAGATAGTTCACCGGAAACCACACCGGACCCCGCCAGTTCGAGTTACCGCCGAACAGGCTGGTGCTCGATTCGGCCGGCTCATAGCGCACCTGATAGTCCATCCCATTACACGTCAGCATATAGGGGCGATCGCGATGGACCTGCGACACCGACCTGACGCCGTGGGGTGACAGGAACTCGCCTTCATCTAGCATCAGCCGCAGCACGCGCGGGATCTGTTCACGGGTGACGATGGAGAGCAAGCGCCGCACCCCATTGGGCGTCTCCACCATATCCACATGTTCACGAAAGTCGGGCCGGTTATCGATGAACCATTGCATGCGCCGTTTGAACCCGGGCAGGCGATCCACAATGTCCGGCTCCAGGGTTTCCACCGCGAACAGAGGGATGAGACCCACCATCGAGCGCACGCGCATCTTCTCGTAGCGCCCGTCTGGAAGACTCAGCACGTCGTAGTAGAAGCCGTCGTCCTCATCCCAGAGCTCGATGCCATTGTCGCCGCGGTGGTCCATGGCATGGGCGATATAGACGAAGTGCTCGAAGAACTTCGAGGCGACGTTCTCATAAGCGGTATTTTCACGGGCCAGCTCCAAGGCGATCGCCAGCATGTTCAGACAGAACATGCCCATCCAGGCCGTCCCATCCGACTGCTCGAGGTGCCCCCCGGTGGGGAGTGGGGCACTGCGATCGAAGACGCCGATATTGTCGAGTCCGAGAAATCCCCCTTGAAAGACGTTCTTGCCCTCGGCATCCTTGCGGTTGACCCACCAGGTGAAGTTGAGCAATAGCTTGTGGAAGACGTGTTCGAGGAAGGTCCGATCACCCTTGCCCCGACGCTTCTGCTCGATCTTGTACACGCGCCAGGCGGCCCAGGCATGGACGGGAGGATTGACGTCGCTAAAAGACCATTCGTAGGCCGGCAGTTGCCCGTTGGGATGCATGTACCACTCACGCAGCATCAACACCAGTTGCTGCTTGGCGAAGTCGGAATCTACTAACGCCAGCGGAATGCAGTGGAAGGCCAGATCCCATGCGGCGTACCAGGGATACTCCCACTTATCCGGCATGGAGATGACGTCGTCGTTATACAAATGTCCCCATTCGCGGTTGCGGCCGCGTCGTCGCTCCGGTGGCGGTGGTGGCAGGGCGGGGTCGCCGCGTAACCACTGCTCGACGACGTAGTGATAAAACTGCTTGGACCAGAGGAGACCCCCAAAGGCTTGGCGCATGACGCTTTGGGCATCGGGCGACAGATTCTGTGGAATCACTGTGGCATAGAATTCGTCAGCTTCGTGTAGGCGC
>JBKPCR010000531.1:0-2301 GCA_046727435.1 bacterium
AAGGCAAGCCAAAGGCACGGTGTTCTTGGTCGTTCCAGCCAGCCCCCAGGCCCAAGACCAGCCGTCCGCCGCTCAAAGTGTCGACCGCCGCAGCCATCCGTGCCAAGAGGGATGGGTGCCGAAAGGTGATCGGGCATACCAACGGTCCAAAGCGTAGGCGCGTCGTTTCGGCGGCGGTGAGCGTCAAGGCCACCCATGTCTCTAGAGAGTCGCGATTCGCGTCGACGATCGACATGAAGTGATCCGAGCGCCACAAGGATTCGAAACCCAACGCCTCCACGCAGGCCATGATCTGACGCCACCGCTCCCACGTCAGCCCTTCCTGACCCTCGATCATCACACCTAGCTGCATCGCTGCCCTCCTTGCGTGCCTCCATCTCTGCTCACTGTCATAGGACAGATTCCTGGCGATAGTACCAAAAACTTGGAGAATCTACCATTGACTCGTTGGGCCCGATTTAGGGGTCAAAAACCCCCCTCAGAGGTTTCCCATTGGCACCCTGCTCCATCAGTCTAGGCGATAGAACCCGTTGACTCGTCATCGCTGCCAATGATAGAAATGTAAGAATGGCGGCCGGTTAGGCTGTCCCGAAGGGCAGCTTTGGTGATCTGGGCGTCGCCGCTCGGCTGAGGTGCAAAAGTTGATCTGTCTCTGCGCAGGGCGTTGGTGTTATGTGCAAAGAGGGAGTGCACATGCGTTTAATGGCGATCATGGCCCATCCGGATGATGCTGAGATCTGGGCTGGGGGCACTATCTGCAAGCATGTCGAGCGCGGGGATGAGGCACTTATCATGTATATGGCGGCGACTGAGGACTCGATACGCGGGGAGGAAGCCAAGCGTGGCGCTGCCATCATGGGTGCGCAAGTGGCGTTTGTTGGTCTAACGGATGGTCAAGTGCGCGATCTTCCCGAGGCTTGCGAACGGGTGAGCGCCATTTTGAACGGTTTCGCCCCAGATATTCTGATCACCCACTGGACGGACGATTTTCATGCTGATCACGCCACCACGGCTGCGATCGTTCGGCGCGTGTTACCCTTTGCCATCTCCCATAGCGCCAAAGTGCCACGGTTCTGGGCCTGCGATACTTATTTCTCAACTGGCACCTGCGGCCCATTCGTCCCGGATGTTTATGTGGATGTCACGGGCCAGTGGTCGCGCAAGCTCACGGCCATCCGCGCCCATCACAGCCAACGACCGGAGTCCTGGGTAGCGCTCACAGAGCGGCAGTGCGGCTTGCACGGCTACCGTTACGTCCCACCGGAGACCCCGCCGGCGCGCTTCTATGCGGAGGGTTTCAAGCGGATCATCCCCTTCGGTTTTATCGCGCCAGTGGCATATCTCGACATCTGACGTATGCGGCGCGGCGGGGCTTACGCCTTCCGGTAAAAGCTATACGTGTGACGCCGCGAAACCTCGGTCTGATAGTGGCAGGCCTGTAAAGGCTCAAAGTAATACTCGCGGAATTTGCTGAGGGCTTGGATCGCCCGGATATCGATCGGCATTCGTCGGACCGTATCATTCCAGCCCACCAGCAAGATGCCGTCGTGGGCGAGTATTGCGTAGCAGGCATCGATGGCCTGCTCGATATCGGCAATACGATTGAGGCCAAACCCTATCACTCCATTCATGATCACCACATGAAAATAATTCTTCACAACATGCCTTTCGATATTGGTGATACTATCGACGATATGCCGTTCCGACCCATATTTTCGCTTCACATATTTGGGATCAATCGTCCAATATTCTTTCGTCATGAAAAATTCCTTATATCGTTGCGTATATGCTGAACAGCCTACAAATAGCACTTTTTGAACTGCAATATCCCTCGCGAAATGCGGTAATATGGCTTCCTCAAGAATCAAGCGATCGTGGGAGATGATTTGCGCGGGCTCCAGCGAAAATGTGTCGATTAAGCCTGAAAGTTTCTGGACGAGGTACGTGACGAATGATTGAAAGATCATTTGCATCATTCCATTTCAGAGGACCGCGCCCATCCCACCGATGAACAGCTACAATGCCCCGATCATTTAATTTTTAAGGTTTTCCACACCAGTCCTCAGGCCTGTCCATGCCCTTCAACCCGCTCGATCAACCCCTGAGGCCCTCACCCGGACCCTCTCCCGGAGGAAGGGGGAAGTGGGAGGCCCGCGCGAGATCCTCTCCGTATGATGGTGGGAGCATACCGGTGTATCGACGGCGTTGGATAGTAGAGAGCTGCCATGCTGGTGTCAAGATTAGATTCGTTCGCACAGAGTTGCGACGGGGCGTGGACAACAAGCGGTTGTGTTCAGCTGC
>JBKPCR010000532.1:0-13035 GCA_046727435.1 bacterium
CGGCAAGTTGCAGAGCGCCTGTTCAAGGCCGCATGCCTGCAGACGTGCGGCGATGTCTTCGGGCGGCGCTTCGTAGGGGAACCCATGCTCGACACCGCGGAAGCCGGCGCGCGCGGCTGCCTCAAAACGGTCGAAAAAACTTACTTCCTGAAACAAAAAACCCAGATTGGCAGAGAATCGAGGCATCGTCACATCTCCCAGAGCGAGCATACTTGCCGCGTCTGCACCCTACTCCCGGGGCTGCTGGGGCCGAGGCAGGGGCCAGTGGCGATCACGCGACAGCGTTGGATGAGCCCAGTTAGCATCACCACCCCCTCGACTTGATGGAAGTGGGGAACGATCATATCCTAATACCGAATCTCGTGCGGTGTATAGCAAAAATAAGGCACATTTTCTCCGTCGCGGGCAGACAACGCACAGGGCGGAGGACTACCGCTGACGGTCGTGTATGCTGCGGTCTACTAGCTTGCCTTTGTCTGGCAGATGCGGTATGTAGGAAGGCCAGCAGGGGTTCTGAGTCCGTAGCTAGCAGGCTGGTACAAGCTGCCGGGCAGGGCCAGGAGGCGTAGGGATTGTTAAACATGGCTCGTGCAGGTGGTGGACCTCCTCCAAGCCCACGAATGCGTGACCTCTGGACTCCTCAAATGGCAATGCAAACTACCGGCCCATCAGGCAACCAACGTCATTCGTAGCCGCCATCCATCATGTTTGGAGATCCCGCTATGACAGATTTACGCTTTGGTCAACCCGCGCCTGACTTCACCCTACCCTCCACCTCAGGCGCCGACATCACGCTATCGGCGCTCCGGGGGCAGGACGTGGTGCTCGTTTTCTACTGCTTCGACTGGGGCAGCATTTGAACGCCGGAGCTCCTCGGCCTGGTCAAGGTCGATCCGGAGATCCGGCAGCGCGGTGCAGCGATCCTACCCATCAGTGCCGATAGCCCCTTCTCGCACGCCGCATACACGAAGGCCCAGGGATTCCCCTTCCCACTTCTGAGCGACATCCACCGCACCGTCATCCGCGCCTATGGCGTCCTCGACGAGGCCCGCAATGTGGCCTGGCGCTCCACCTTCGTGGTAGACCGGGACGGCACGCTACGCTGGGGGCAGGTGGGCGATCGTCAAATGGTGCGGGACGGAACGGAGATTTTGCGCGTCCTCGATCTGCTAACACAATTGCGGGCGACATGAGGTCGAGTGCGCGATCAGCGTAAATGCAGGCGGAGTGGGCTTCTCTTGCTGAAGCGGTGAGCTTCTCCCCGTGGTGAGGGCAGCCCTGTCCAGAGCTTAGGTTGGCCTACGCAACTCCTACGGCGTGGCGGTCGATGGGCGGAGACGCGCGACAAAAGCATTGTGTTCAGGACTGGTCAGACCTTGCTGAACGAAAGCCAGCACGGTCGCCAGATCACCCCGTAGCAGCGCCGCTGGGTCAAGCCACAATCCGGGAAAGACCTCGCTGCGGACCAGACCCTGAGCATCCTGCGGCATCCGCTCGTATTGCCCATCCCGCAGGACGAACCAATCGATCTCCTGTTCCAACACGCGCCAGACCAGGTATTCGCGCACCCCACTGCGGCGATAGACGTGTAGCTTGACATGTAGATCGTAGCTCACCGAACTCGACGCCACCTCGGCAACTAGCTCCGGAGCCCCCTCGATGATGCCATCGTCACTAATGCGGACTTGTCCTCCGCGGGTCGGATCAATGAACAACAACGCATCCGGTTGCGGCTCATTGTCCAGGTCTAACCGCACGCTGCCGTTATCGCCCACTTCGACGCCAGGCGTGTTTGCGGTGTACAGGCCCAACCAACCGATCAGATGCGCATGCGGCGCGCCGTTCTGGCGGTGACGCACGGGCGAAGGCACGTAGACGACTCCTTCGAGGAGCTCGGCTTTTTTTAGGTGTGGCATCGCCTCATAACGACGCTCAAACTCGGCACGCGTCAGCCGATCGCCGTTTTCCAGCGCTGGCACGGCGTCGTCACGTGTTTGCATGGACATGGAGGTCGTCGTTAAAACAGCCATGCCACTCTCCCTTTCAAAACTCCCCTAAAGCCGGCTAAGGCAGACGCCTGAGCAATATTAGGCGTCGGGACGATGTAATACGCTTCCTTCCGCAGCCTACATAAACGCACGAGTGTTCACAACGTAAAATTAAACTGCTCGACCAGTGCTCCGGGCAGGCGGCTGCTCCCAGTCGAGCGTTCGTGGTAGGTGCTGGGGTCCAGGATGAAGTCGCGTTCGGCCGTGAGGCCCAAAAGATGCTCGCCTAATAGGCGGTAAATGGTTTCATCGAAGCGCATGACGCTCAAAGGAGCCTGGATCACACCCCCTTCTACCCAGAAGGTGGCAAAGCGCGTCATGCCCGTGATGCGGCAGGCTGAGCGGTCGGAATAGTTAAGGTACCACAGATTATTGATGTACACCCCGGTGTCGAGCCGCTGCAATACATCGTCGCGCACGATATCGCCGGCGGCCATCTCGACCGACTCTGGCGCCTCAGCGATGGAGGCGCCGTTCGTGGGCACTCCGTATTCCTTGGCCGAACGCGGTGACACAAGACAGTCGTGGAAGACACCGGCCTCGATGAGCGTCACCTGATCCGGTCTGATGAATCCAGCTGCCTGAAAATTCGGTGAGACGCCATCGCGGGTGTTCTCACGCATGGTGACGGTTGGGTGCAGATAGACGCCTTCCTCCACCATCTTGAGCAGCGTGGTCTGCTTCGTACGATGATCTTTGAGACCAAAACCACTCCAGGCGAGCATCTCGAGAATGTCATAGAGAGCTGCGGGAGCCAGGTAGACACGATAGCGCCCGGGGGGGATGATGTGTGGTGGACGCCTCAGGACCTCGAGCTGCGCTGCCGCCTCTGTGACCTTACGCATAAAGACGGTGGGCTCCCAGACGAACCCAGCATAGCTCGTCTTGACGGCCTTATCGTGTTGATAATAAACACTCCAATCACAGTTGAAGGTAAAGCTTTCAAACCAGTTCCGCTGTCCGAGCACATTCGCAAAGCCGGCGTAAATGCCGCCAGCCGCATAAATGCCGACCAGATCTCGACCACTGCCGGCGTCAAGGACGGCAGCAACGGCCTCAGCCCGATCAGGGAGACGGTTCTCCCCCTGTTGCACGGTGGAGTTCACGGTGGTGGCATAGAGGAGATACGGATCCTCGGGAAGATACGGAAGCTGCTCCCGCAGTTCGGTGAGCAATGCGCCGATTCGGGCACGGTCGCTGTCAAAATCTCCAGAGAGCGCAATCTCCGCCCCCGCGTGTCGTCTATCGTGGATAAGGTCCAGGGCCAGAAAGCGCTGAACGACAGTCCCAGCCTGGCGTATGGCGCTGCGGTTGAAGCGCACGAAGTCGGAATCCTCGGCGTGAAAGGTACAGGTATAGAACTCATCCGCGAGCAGTGACGCGGTGATAGCGTCGGCAAGCGCGTAAAAGTAGTCCTGCATCGTCTATTCTCCACCAAAAACTTCGACGTTGGCGAACAGACAGGCCGGTGCGGCATGTCCCGTGCGCATGACCTGATTCGGTTCGCCCTTGCCACAATTCGGCGTGCCCATGATTTCCACAGTGTCGCGGTTGCCGACCATCGCCAGGCTGCGCCAGAAGGTGGCAGAGATGCCACGGTAGTTCGGGTTTTTCACCACCGTCGTGAGGCGACCCCCTTCGATCAACTGGCCCCACTCGCAGCCAAACTGAAACTTGTTGCGCGAGTCATCAATGGACCAGGAGCAGTTGGTCCGCATGTAGATGCCGCGGTCTATAGCGGCAATCATCTCGTCCAGGCTGGCGTTGCCCGGCTCGAGGTTGATGTTGGCCATGCGGTCGATGGGGGGGCGATTCCAACTCGAAGCACGAGCATTGGCGACTCCTGGAACATTGGCGCGGATCTGTGAGGTGCGTCCACCGAGGGCACGCTGCAAGATGCCGTTCTGGATGAGGTACTCACGACGCGCGGGTTGGCCATCGTCGTCGAAGCCATAGCTCACAAACTGCTCAGGGTTGGTGGGGTCAAAGGTGATGTTCAGCAGGTCTGAACCGTAGCGGTAGGTCCCGAACATGTCGGGCGTCACAAAGCTCGTGCCCGCGTAATTGCGCTCATCGCCGAGGATGCGGTCGAGCTCCAAAGGGTGCCCGACGGACTCATGGACTTGTAAACTCACCTGGTCTGGCGCCAGCAACACGTCCATTGTGCCCGAGGGGCAATTGGGCGCCACGAGCAATTGCAATGCCTCTTGGGCTATGCGAGGGGCAGCGGTACGAAAGCCGACGTGTTCGAGGATCTCCATGCCCCCCTGACGGCAGAAGCCTCGCCCGCCAAAGGTGCGTGTCTGCGTCTCCGCTCCAGCGTTGGCTGTGGCGCTGAGCATGGGCACGAGATAGCGAAAACGCTGCTCGACATGGCCGCCGTCGGCTGTGAGGTAGAGCGTGTCGACTGCCGTATGCCATAGCGACGTTTCCCAATCGACGATGCGGTCGTCGGTCTTGAGCCGCGCGCACTCGCCCCGTAGCAAGTCGATCTTCTCAGACAACGGCACACTGGGCCAAGGTTGGCGCTCCACACTGCTGTACTCACCATGAGGTGGCGCGACGATTAGCTGCGCGAAATCCACCACGCTCTGGCGCGCACTCAGCCTTGCCCAGTCGTGCGCCTGCTCAGCGGCACGGCGCAGACCACTGAGGCTCAAGTCGCTCGTCGCAGCATACCCCATGCCACGGCCAGCATAGACCGTCAACATGGCGCCACTGTCCTCTGAGGTCGCAAAGGGCTGGACGACATCTTGACGTACGGCGAGGTACTCGGAGCGCTCCCTGACATAGCGTAACGAGCAGAAATCCACCGGCGGCACCGCCTGGCGGAAGCGTTCTGCAAGACGTACGTCCATGCCTCTCCTCCTCATGGTGTTGAAGCCAATACACAGTCATCCGCCCCCTTTCCGCAGCCAGCTCCATCATCGGCTTCGGACGGTTATCTTATGGCATGATGATCATGTAGACAGGAGTATATTAAAGGGCTGGAGAGCTGCTGTCGAGGGGCGTCAGCCAGAGAGGGGTCCTACGACATGTTGCTGATTGTGTAAACACTGGCACCTAAAATCGTTTCTTGGAAAAAGGCACTCATGATCAGGTGAACCAGCCCATCCACCCACGCGCCCGTGTGAAATAGCCCAGAGACCCAAGCCCTTGCGTCACCTCCTTAACGGAGGGCTTCGGTGCGATGTGGTTAATACGTGTCATGGGCAGTGAATGTGGGCCCGCGCCTTAACGGGTTGGCGCGGCATGTGAGCCGAAAACGCCCCTTGTTTGCGGGGCCGGGGTGGTTGTTTGCGGGCCGGATAGATAGGTTCGCTGTCTTCATGCGGTGTTCTGCGACTTACGGGGTGGCTCGCACGCCAAGGCCGCAATAATTCTCAAGAAATGCCGCCGACGTGCATTGGACGCCTACGGGGGCATAAGGGCCGATGAAGCGTTCGGCGACGAACTCCATGGGATCCTTATCCGCCTCAGGCGGGAGGACCCGCTGCAGGTCCCCTGAAAAGGGTTCGGCACGGGTGCGCTCGGTGACAAGATTCCGGTAGATCAGGACCGGGATCACGTGGCTGCCCCAGGACAAGAGGTTCATCCCCGTGGCGTGATGCGTGACCTCCGGCGCATCGCTGATCACCAGCGTAACATATCCCTCGGCGTCTAGCTTGGCCTCGAAATCAGGGACACAGGCGCTGGTTTGCGAGGACATCCCCCCGATACACATGGACCAGTAGCGAACATGTTCTGATCCCGTCAATGCCGTTCGTCCATCCCTGGTCTGTGGGACGATGGGTGGCTTGAATCGCATGACGACGACCTCTCGTCCCAGGCGTGGAGGCGCAGGAAACGACACCAGATAATCATTATGCGGGTTCTGGTACAGCGCAAAGTTCCCGCCATGTTCGGCCCAGAAGTGCACGCGGCCGGGTGGATTGCTGGGACGTGAGGATGCCTGGGTGGTGAACGTGGTCAGCTCCCGCCACGGCAGCAAGTCGCCGAGGCCGAGCGTGACATCCCGGGTGCATGGCCTTGCCTGTCCCGTGGCAAGCTCGTGGAGCGTGACCACTGGCAGTCCGACCCCGCCAGTCATATCCCGACCGTCATCAGGCACATAAATGCGGAGCATGAGCTGGGAGGCCGAGCCTGGCCGGTAGGTCAGGACGTTCTGCGCCGACTCAGGTGGGCGGCCTCCTTCCGGAATCCACCACAGCGTATAGGCACGCTGTGCCATGTCGCGCGCTGTGCCTGGCAGAAACGGATTGTGGCTGCCCGCGTCTGGAACCATGTCGCGATCAAGCAAGGCCTGAGCGGCCATCCCGTGATCGGCGTGGACGTATGCCACGAAGCTCTCGTAGCGTGCATGCGCAAATTGTCCCTGGATTTTGAAACCTAGTTGTTTGCCCGTCTGAGAGGCGGACAAGAAGCGGACCCAATAGGCACCGTACGCGTCGGGAAAGGCAATATTGCCCTGGGTCAGATGGAACGGACGGCCCCACGAAGCTGCGCACCAGCGTTTGGAGACCAGGACTCTTGCGGCACCGATCCCGATCACGAGCAGTAGCACGAGACTCAGGGGGATGGCGACTATTTTTTTCTTGAAGCATCCCAGATGCATGGTTGAGTGAGAAAGGCCTAGTGTAAGATAAAGCAGAGACGTGAATTAATATAAATTGATCAACGTGTTCTGGGGTTGGACGCCGGGCGATGGGCGCAGCATCCCGCCGTTAAGCCATGCCGAATTTCTGCAAAAAATGCACGATTGGATCGCGAAAGGCGCCGCTTGCCCAGCGTGATCCACAATAACTCTTTACCTTTGGGGCGGCGTGTATATTATAGGCTTTAGGCCGTTTGATGAAATACAGACGAGGGAGGCTCCCAGAGGGTACTATCGAAGGGAACCCTCCAAGAGAGACCCTGCTAAGAGAAGTAGAATATTTCCATGTCACTGGCGCCAAACGAAGCGTTCTCGTCGCCGAACTTCGCGTTCCTCGTAAAGTACGACGAGGTGCTTGTCCACCATGCCGCGCTCGCCGAACGCTATGTCTTCGATGACCCGAACTCTGCGCTGATCAAACTCCGCCAGTTTGCTGAGCTCTTGGCCCAACACGCTGCGGCCTATACCGGCGTTGTAGTCGAAGCCTACGAATCCCAACGCGAACTGATCGACAAGCTGTGGGACCGCCAGATCATCAACGCGCAAGTCTCTCAATTGTTTCATGGACTGCGCAAAGCTGGCAATGAAGCGGCACATCAGCATACCGGCGACCGACGCGAGGCGCTCCACCAGTTGCAGATGGCACGGAAGCTCGCCATCTGGTTCCACAAATCTTTCGGCGGCGACACACACTTCAAGGCCGGGCCATTCGTCCCACCCCCGGACCCGCACCAGGCGGAACGCGAGCTCCATACCGAGCTTGAACGCTTACGCCAAGCCTTGGTAGCCACTCAAGAGCAAATAGTCGGGACCCAACAGCTCGTCGAAGAACATGCTCGGCAGCGTCAAGAGGCCGAGACTGCTGCAACACGTTCCTACAATGACCTGACGGCAGCACTAGAACTGGCCGCCGAAACCGAACAACAACTCGAACAAGAACGACAGCGGTTTCAGCTCCACCTCGCCGACCTGCAAGCCCAGGTGGTAGCGGCACCCATCGAGCAACGAGCGGCTGTCGTCGAACTGGCGCAACACGAGGCTGAGGAGCTGGACCTCGATGAGGCCGCCACCCGTCGGATCCTTGATAGACAGCTGCGTGAGGCTGATTGGGAAGCAGACACTCAAACATTGACTTACGCTGCCGGCGCACGACCGGTGAGGGGACGCCACCTGGCCATCACGGAATGGCCAACCGCCAATGGACCGGCGGACTACGTGCTGTTCGTTGGCCTGACCCCTGTGGCCGTGGTGGAAGCCAAACGCCGACGACAGGACGTGGCGGGTTCGATCGAACAAGCCAAGCGCTATAGCCGCGGCTATATGGTTGCGGCCGATCATCAATCGCCCGGCGGACCATGGGGTGAGTACACGGTGCCGTTCCTGTTCGCCACGAACGGCAGGCCTTTTCTGCGCCAGATCGCCGAGAAAAGCGGTATCTGGTTCCTCGATGCACGGCACGACACCAACCACGCGCGAGCCCTGGAAGCGTGGTATACTCCCGAAGGTCTGTCCCAGCTCCTCCAACAAGACATCGCCACTGCCAACGCCCGGCTGCAAGCCGAACCGACCGATTACCTGCCACTGCGCGACTACCAGGCACAAGCCGTCCGTACCATCGAACGCCACATCGCGGCGGGCCAGCGCGAGCTGTTGGTGGCCATGGCGACCGGAAGCGGGAAGACGATCACCTGCATTGGGCTAGCCTACCGGCTGGTGAAATTAAAACGTTTCCGCCGCATCCTGTTTCTCGTTGACCGTACCACCCTGGGCGACCAGGCGTCTGACAAACTGAAAGACGTGCGGCTGGAAAACCTGCAATCATTCCCCGATATCTATGACGTCAAAGAGCTCGGCGACCTCCGGCCTGAGGCCGATACCCGCCTGCACATCGCGACGATACAAGGCATGATCAAGCGTATCTTGTATCCCTCCGATGAAGCACAGCCGGTGCCCGTCGACTGGTACGACTGCGTCATCATCGATGAGTGCCATCGCGGCTACAACCTGGATCAGGAGATGTCCGACGCCGCCCTGCAGTTCCGCAGCGAGTCCGACTACATCTCAACGTATCGCCGTGTGCTCGACCACTTCGACGCGGTCCGCATCGGCTTGACGGCCACTCCAGCGCTGCACACCACGGAAATTTTCGGCCCACCCGTCTTTGAATACTCCTATCGCCAGGCCGTTATCGACGGCTGGCTGGTCGACCACGAGCCGCCGTATCGGCTCGTCACCAGGCTCGCCGAAGAAGGCATGACATGGGAGCGCGGCACCGAAATGAAGGTCTACGATACCCACACCGGCCAGCTCCAACTCTTCAACACGCCCGACGAAGTGTCCGTGGAAATCATCGACTTCAACCGCAGGGTCATCACCGAGAATTTTAATCGCACGGTGTGCCAGGCACTGGCCGAACATCTCGATCCGGCCCTGCCTGGGAAGACATTGATCTTCTGCGTCAACGACATGCATGCTGACCTGGTCGTGCGCCTGCTGAAACAAGCCTTCGACAACCGCTACGGCCCCATGCCTGACGACACCGTGAAGAAGATCACCGGAGCGGCCGACCAACCAGCCCAGATCATCCGCCGCTACAAGAACGAGCAATTGCCCAAGGTGGCCGTCACGGTGGACTTGCTGACCACGGGTGTCGATGTGCCGGAGATCGTCAACCTGGTGTTCATCCGTCGCGTGCGTAGCCGTATTCTGTTTGAGCAGATGCTGGGGCGCGCCACGCGTCTATGCCCCGACCTCTACGGCGCCAGCCTCGACAAAGAGCGGTTCTACATCTTCGATGCGGTGAATATCTATGACGAGCTGCAAGATGTCTCAGACATGCATCCGGTGGCCACCCGGCCGTACATGACCTTCGGGCAGTTGGCGCAGGAGCTGCGGGATATTGACGACGAGGCATTTCAACACATGGTCAAAGGGGAGCTTCTGGTCAAGCTCCGTCGCAAGCGCCTCACCGATCAGCAGGTGGAGGACCTCGTCGCCCGAACCGGGATGAATCGGCGGCAACTGCTCGACCATCTGCGGCAATCGACCCCACAAGACATCGGGCAGTGGTTTTCGCGGCACCCCGAGGTGGCGAACATCCTCGACGAAGGCCACTGGCGCGGCACGAAGTTCATTGTCTCAGAGCACGAAGACGAATTTCTGCGCGTCGAGCGCGGCTATGGTCAAGCCACACGGCCGGAGGACTATCTGGAAACGTTTCGTCGCTTCATCACCGAGAACCTGGATCAGATCCTAGCGCTGATCGTCGTCACCCAGCGGCCGCGCGATTTGACGCGGGCCCAGTTGCGCGAATTGCGGCTACAGCTCGATCAGGCTGGCTTTAGCGAAGCGAACCTGCGAACGGCCTGGCGAGAGACCACCAATCAGGACATCGCGGCGTCAATCGTGGGTTATATCCGACACGTCGCGCTCGGACAGCCACTGCTGGCGCACAGTCAGCGTGTCCAAGCCGCGATGCAGAGGATTCTTGCCAGCCGGCCATGGACCGAGCCGCAACGCCGATGGCTCGAACGCATTGGCAAGCAACTGGAGCAAGAAGTCGTGGTGGATCGTGAGGCAATTGACAGCGGCCAGTTCAAGGCCCTGGGCGGCTATCAGCGGCTCAACGTGGTTTTTAACGGTCAATTGGACGACATCCTGCGCGACATCGCCGAGGCGATGTGGCAACCAGCGGCGTAAGCGGATAGAGGCGCAGTGCCACATGATGGATACCAGGAGAGGCTGAATGACCACTCAGGAGATCGTGGCCAAACTGTGGAACCTATGCCACGTGTTGCGCGACGACGGCATCACGTATCACGAGTACGTGACGGAGTTGACGTTTTTGTTGTTCCTCAAGATGGCCAAGGAGACGGGAATCGAGAACCAGATTCCCGCGGGCTATCGCTGGGACGATCTGAAAGGCCGCGATGGGGTTGAGCAGCTCGCCTTCTATCGGGCGCTGCTGGTGCATCTGGGCAACGAAGGAGCTGGTCGCGTGCAGGCCATCTTTCACGACGCCAACACGGCGCTGAGTCAACCGCGCAACCTGACCAGGTTGGTGGAAAGCATTGACTCGCTGGATTGGTACTCGGCCCGCGAGGAAGGGCTGGGGGATCTGTATGAAGGATTGCTGGAGAAGAACGCCAGCGAGAAGAAGTCGGGAGCGGGGCAATATTTTACGCCGCGACCGTTGATCGAGTGCATGGTCAACTGTATCCAGCCGCAGCCGGGCGAGATCGTGCAGGACCCTGCGGCCGGCACCGGTGGTTTCCTGATCATGGCCGATCGCTACATCAAGCAGCGCACCGACGACTTATTCGACTTGCCGGAGAAAGAGCAGGATTTCCAACGCCGGCAGGCGTTTGTTGGCGTCGAACTGGTGCCCGACGCGCATCGGCTCTTGTTGATGAACGCCATGCTACACGGCATTGAAAGCGACCTGCTCCTCGGCGACACGTTATCACCCATGGGAGCGCGGTTACCCAGAGCCAACATCATCCTGACCAACCCGCCGTTCGGCACTAAACGGGGCGGCGGGCGGCCCACGCGCGACGACTTTACCTTCATCACCGGCAACAAGCAGCTCGCTTTCCTGCAGCATGTCTATCGTGGTCTGAAGCCCGGAGGACGGGCGGCCATCGTCATGCCCGATAATGTGCTGTTTGAAGAAGGCACAGGCACGAAGATCCGCGCCGACCTGATGGACAAATGTAACCTGCACACGATTCTGCGGCTGCCCACCGGCATCTTCTACGCACAGGGCGTCAAAACAAATGTCCTGTTCTTCACACGCGGTGCAACGGATACGGGCAACACCAAGCATCTCTGGGTCTATGACCTTCGGACCAACATGCCAGCGTTTGGCAAACGCACGCCCCTGACGCACGAGCACTTTGCGGAGTTTGAAAGGTCCTATGGCAGCAAGAGCGATGGCACCGGCGAGCGCATCGACCAGGCTGAAGCAGGCCGCTTCCGCTGCTTCACCCGCGAGGCGATTGCCAAACGTGGCGACAACCTCGACATCAGTTGGCTCAAGGATGATGATGCCCACTCAGCTGACGGCTTACCGGAACCCGACGAGATCGCCGCACTGATCCGCGACCGGCTTCAAACGGCAATGGAGGAGATTGAGGCTCTGACCACCTTGCTTGAAGGCGAGGAGGTCGAAGTATGAGTGAGATGAACGATGGCCAACCGTCAGGCTGGGTCAAGACAACACTCTCCGAAGTGGCATCTGCATCAAGAGCGAAAGCCGAGCCGGGTAACTTCGGCAATGTACCGTACATTGGACTTGAGCATATTGAAGGTGGTAGCAATCGGATCCTCAGTATTGGGAGGGTAACAGATGTCAAAAGCACTAAGAGTATTTTCCAGCGCGGTAATGTATTGTATGGGAAGCTTAGACCTTACTTGAAAAAAGTCTGTAGGCCAGATTTCGACGGTGTTTGTTCGACAGACATTCTTGTCTTTCCAGAATCACCTAATATAGACAACGGCTATCTGCTGTTCTTCCTCTCAAAGCAATCAACAGCAGACTATGCAACTCAAAATTCTAACGGAATCAATCTGCCTCGGATCAGCTCTCGTGCATTGGGTGAGATTGAGTTTCCGCTACCACCCCTCGCTGAGCAGCGGCGAATTGTGGCGAAGATCGAGGCGTTGCTGGAGCGGAGTCGGCAGGCGCGGGAGGCGCTTTCGGAAGTAGCGCCACTGCTGGAGCAGTTCCGACAGTCAGTGCTGGTCGCTGCCTTCCGCGGTGATCTGACCGCCGACTGGCGCGCCGCTCACCCAAACGCCGAACCCGCCAGCGAACTCCTCCACTGCATCCGCGTCGAACGCCGCCGCCGCTGGGAACAAGCCGAACTGGCCAAATACAAAGCCCCAGGCCAAAAACCGCCGGAGAACTGGAAGGATAAGTACAAGAAGCCTGAGCCGGTTGATGATGCTGATCTGCCGGAGCTACCTGAGGGCTGGTGCTGGGTGAGGTTTGATGAGATCCTTTGTGAACTGCGTAACGGTGTTTCTCCAAAACCGAATGACGCACCACCGGGAACTCCAATCTTACGAATCAATAGCGTGCGACCACATAAGGTGCTGCTTGACGACTTAAGGTATCTGCCTAACGCGGATAATTACAGCAAAACATACCGCCTAAGAGATCAAGACCTTCTTTTTACACGGTACAACGGTACCCTTGAGTTGGTTGGAGTTTGTGGCCTTGTCCGAGAGCTAGGCGATCTAGTGGTATTGTATCCAGACAAGTTAATACGCGCTCGCATTGAGCACGAGCTAGTGGCTGTCTCTTATACACATCTCCGAGCCCACGAGACG
>JBKPCR010000533.1:0-32819 GCA_046727435.1 bacterium
GAGCTCGATGAAGCCGAATTCGGCGCTGCACCAAAGCGTGATCTCCTGACCCAAACGACTGAGATGCATCATCACCAACGCTGCATCGGCACAGCATTCGATCACGAAGTCGCGGTCGCTGACGGCGTCCAGGCTATTCTCTGCAATCGCCGGAAAATCGAGCAGCTGCGCCACATAGGCGCGGTCGATCGGGTAGGTAGTGGTGGCAAGAGCACCGGCCCCGAGGGGGAGGACGTTGACGCGCGTCAAGCATTCGGCAAGCCGCTGACGGTCGCGCTCGAACATTTCGTCGTAGGCCAGCAGATGATGCGATAGGCGGATTGGCTGCGCACGCTGCAGATGCGTGTATCCAGGCATGATCACGTCCAGATGGCGCTCCGCTAGATCAACCAGGGTGCGTTGGAACTGCAGGATGTCGTCGAGGATGGTACGAATCTCGTCACGCAAGTAGAGCCGTATATCCAGGGCGATTTGATCGTTGCGGCTGCGGGCGGTGTGGAGCTTGCCGCCGACGGGGCCAATGGTCTCGATCAGGCGCCGCTCGATGTGCATGTGGATGTCCTCCCAGCGCACATCAAACGCGAACGCGCCGCGCTCGATTTCGGACTCGATCGCCTGCAAGCCGTGAATAATGGTGCTGGCCTCCTCGTCGGCGATAATGCCGCACTTGGCCAGCATCCGGCAATGCGCAATACTGCCCACAATGTCGTAGGCATAGAGCCGCCGATCGAACAGGATCGAGGCCGTGAAGTGTTCGACGAGATTGTGCGTGGGCTGGCTGAAGCGACCTCCCCAGGCTTTGGTCTCCACGGTGCTGCGCTCTCCCCTCTACAAGCGTCGCGCCATGAGTGCGCGTCCTCGCCTCTGGAAAATGCCCCACACCGTAACAACCCCCCCGTGGTTTGTCAACGACAAATTCGAGGAGAAAATAGCGGTGAGCTCAGTGAAAACGAGGAGCGATCGAGGTCGCTCGCCGACGACATCGAGGGCTAATCGGCGATCAAGACCCCGAGCACTCTGTCGCTAGCATTCCGGCGGGCGTCATTCCTTCCTCAGCGCGGCGGAGCATGTCGCCCGCTCAGCCACTTCGCCGCGCTCGTTATCGGCCATGCGGCTATGCTCATTTGACCTGTAAGACTGACTGGTCAGGGTGGGCTGGGTTCGGCATCAAGCGTTTCTGACGGCAATCGACATAAAGGTCGGTCTTTTCGAGAATGGTTTGTCCAACGATGACCTCATCGCCGAGCACCAAGGCTTCTTCAACCGTATGGCGCCCCAGTAACTCGTCGAATACGGGTTCGGTGACGTCTACCTCTTCACGCCGCCCGTCAGCACATTCTGCAACCTGTTTGAATGGCCGTGCCAACCCCAGTCGCTCGACGACCAACGACGGCAGGACAAAGGTTACGGCCCCTGTATCGACCAACGCATCGGCTTCCACCGCTCGTATTTCGTCTGGTCGCATCAAATTTCGGCGCACCAGAGCCATGTCGGCGGCGTTGCTCAGCCGCAGCATCACCCGCACTTCTCCCATCATTCGACTCCCAAATGTCAGGCCATCAGCACATCCATGAGCGTGCCGATGTCGTCAAGTTGTTCCAGACCCTGCGCCAATTCGATCACTTGACGAAGGTCCTGACGCTCCAGCACGCCATAGGCGCAATCCTCGAACTTGTCCTGCAAGGCGACGGCCGTGAGCGGGTTGGCCGGATGGCCTTTCGGATACTGGATCGCCGTGCTGACCGTGCGGCCATCCCGGAGCGTGAGCGTCACCATCACCGGCAGCTCTTCGCCGTTGGTGTCCTTGTCCTGCACCTCTGGATGGCGCCTCATAGTCACCCGTTCGAAGAGCTGCTGTGCCGCCGGGCGTCGGACTTTCTCGTCCGAAAACGACAGCAATCCAATGCGCTTATCGAGCAAGGCCGCGGCCAGGCAATATTGCATGCTGAACTTGCCTTCCAGGCCGGTTTGCGGGCGCGAGTGAATGAGAACCTCGATGGTTGGCCGTCCGACCAGACATTCGACGGCCACAACGTCTGCCGCGCTCAGCTGGTACTGCTGCACCAGCGCTAGGATGCCATCCAGTGCACGGTGGGTAAAGGCACAGCATGGATATTGCTTGATCGCCACCCCGGTGGCCAGCAGTTCATATGGATTACCCAAGCGCTTGACGATGTCATCGAGGTTATACTGGTTGGCGCCCGCATAGAGCTGGCAGAAGCCGTAGGGGGCCTCAAGTATATTCGCATCGGCTGTCCATCCGAGGTGGGCTAGTTGAGCCGCGGTCACGCCGTTCATCGCCGCCTGCCCAGGGTGTAGAGGTTTGGTCATGGTGCCGAAGTTCTGCCGCAGACCGGCCGCCGTTGAGGCCGCTATGCCGAAGGTCATGCGAGTTTGCTCGACATCCAGACCCAACAGTTTCGCACACGCTGCCGCCGCGCCCAGCGTGCCAAGTGTCGAGGTCGCATGCCAGCCGAGGTCGTAGTGCCGGGGGTTGACGCCCAGTCCAATCTTGGTCTCCACCTCAAAGCCCAGGGCATAGGCCAGCAGAACGTCTGACCCGGAAGCATGGACTTCCTGGCCAAGCGCCAGCACCGCCGGAAGCAACGGCACGGTGGGATGGCCACTCATGCTCCAGTTGACGTCGTCGAAATCGAGCGCGTGAGCCATTGTGCCGTTCGCGAGGGCCGCCAAGGCTGCCGAGGTCTTGAAGCCGCTACCGATCACCGCGGCTCGGGGGGTTTCGCTGCGCTCATGGACATACCGCGTTATCAGCTTGCCGATAGGCGTGGGAGAACCGACGAGGGCGCACCCGAGCCCATCCAACATCGCCTCCTTGGCTCGGGCGTAAGCTTGCGCTGGGATGTCTGCGCCAGTGGTATCGACAACGAAAGCGGCGAGTAGCGTCGTGATGCCCATGATGCCCTCCTATGAGCTGCGTTCAGCGCCAGCATTCCTTGGCAGCAGCCAACGCCGCAGCGTTGCCTCATCGTCCAGAATACGGGCCGCAGCGGTATGGGGGTCCACCTCTGCCCGCATGACTTGCTCGACTAGTGCCGCTAGCACGCTGTCTTCTCGCACGTGTTGCGTCAATCGCTGCCTCACCCGATGCTCAACGAGCGCCCACAATTCGTTGCGGCGATGCAGGGCTCGCCGCCGCTGCAATTCCCCCGACGCTTCCAACAGGCGTCGGTGGGCGTCGATCATGTCGTACAGCGCCTCGACTCCGACACCCCGATGGGCTTGGGTGGCGACGATAGGGACGTCCCACCCATCCGGCGCCTGTTGGATCTCCCGCATCATCCGCAGCTCCGCCATCAGCCCGTCTGCGCCCTCGCGATCCGCCTTATTGACGACGAAAATATCAGCGATCTCCATGAGACCCGCCTTGAGCGTCTGAATGGTATCCCCGGCCTCGGGCACCAGCAAGACCACAGTGGTGTCGGTGGTTTCGACGATGTCGAGTTCCGTCTGGCCAACGCCTACGGTTTCAACCAAGATGATATCCTTGCCCGCCGCGTCCATCAGCTTGATCACATCTTTAGCCGCGAGCGGTAACCCTCCATGACGGTCTTTCGTCGCCATACTGCGGATAAATACCCCGGGGTCGAGGTAATGCTGCTGCATGCGGATGCGATCGCCCAAGATGGCGCCGCCCGAGAAAGGGCTGGTCGGGTCGGCGGCGATGATGCCAACAGTGAGGCCGTTCTGGCGCAGGATGGCGGTCAGTCGGTCGACAAGTGTGCTTTTGCCACCACCCGGAGGGCCGGTGATCCCGATGGAATAGGCCTTGCCAAGGTGGGGATAAAGCTGCTGCATGATCACCGGCACCGCCGGTTCGCCGCGTTCGACCATGGAGATTAGTCGCGCCAGAGGCCGCTGGGCACCGGTGCGCATCTGCTCCACAAGAGCGGTCACGGAGGCCTCATACGTCATGACCAGCTGCCCTCCGTCAGGCGCACTTGCCGGGTGCGATGTCGACGCGCCTCGTCAGACCTGCGGAGCACTGCTTCAGTGCGCCCGACTCGCCGATGCGCCACCGCTGGGCCTGCGGGCACTGGAAGTTGGCAGCGAACGTGACGGCATGTTGAGCATGGCATGGAGAGGTCCACAACGCTGTGCACTCGAGATATTATGGTAGGGGCGAGATCTGCGGCTCGACGAACTCAATGAGCACACCTTTGGTGCTCTTTGGGTGCAAGAAGGCGACGCGCGCCTTGCGAGCTCCGGGGCGCGGCCGTTCGTCAATCAGTGCAATGCCCTTCGCCCGCATATCTTGTAGCGCCTGCTCGATGTTGTCGACGCGGTAGGCTACGTGCTGCATACCCTCCCCCCGTTTCGCCACATGGCGAGCGATGGCGCCGTCGGGGGTCAGGTCCTCGATGAGCTCTAGCTCGCTGTCGCCGATGCGCAGAAAGGCGATTTTCATGCCATTGAAGACCTCGGTGGAGCTCACTTCAAGCCCCATGACCAGGCGATAGAACGCCACCGTGTCGTCGAGGTTCTTCACAGCAATGCCGATGTGGTCGATCTGCTGCAGCATACCCATCTCCAGTGCCTGGAAGTGGTAGTGTTCTTAGCTGTTTCCCTTATCGACTGAGCGCGCCAGGGCTTGGCGGATATAATGAATGATATCTTGGGTCGAGGTCCCAGGTCCAAAGACCTCTGCGATGCCTAGTTCCTTCAGCTTGGGGCTATCTTCCTTGGGAATGATGCCGCCGCCGAGGACCAGGATATCGTCCGCCCCCTGGGCACGCAGCAGCTCTACGACACGGGGGAAGAGGTGCATATGCGCTCCTGACAGGCAGCTCATGCCGACCACGTCTACATCCTCCTGGATCGCGGCCTGGGCGATCTTCTCCGGAGTCTGACGCAAGCCAGTATAGATGACCTCCATACCGGCGTCGCGCAGCGCCAGCGCCAGGACTTTCGCGCCTCGGTCGTGGCCGTCGAGGCCCGGTTTCGCGACCAGGACTCGAATGGGTCGCTCCCTATCCGCCATACGTCGCCACCCTCCTTTCTGCCCCAAGTGAGAGGACACCTTCTGATGTGCCGCAATGTATCACTGGCTTTCGAAGCTTGTCAACGGCATTCCCCGGTGGGCGTTAACTTGACTTTTCGATTAAGCGTGCATATATTTGGACGCACGCGAGTTGCTGTGCCGAAGTGGCGGAATTGGTAGACGCGCCAGATTCAGGGTCTGGTCCGGGCAACCGGGTGGAGGTTCGAGTCCTCTCTTCGGCACTAATAAAATATAATTGCCGAAAATTCAGCAGGTTATCAAGCCAATGTCATGGGATAGCTAACGAATAGCTAACGAACGGTGGCATATGCCGAGAGAGGGGGGTTGTCATAAGACAATCCCCCTTTTTTGTTTGCGACCCATACCGCAGCCAAGTGATAACCTTGGGTTTAGGGGCTCAGCACGTACAGGCGGCTGTGTGCAAGAGGCTTGTTCGACGCTCATCATCTTGTTAGAATCGCCCTCAGGTATACTTGTACGGGGAAATAAAAGGGCGGACATGCCAAACTATAGACACCTCAATAACGCGCCTCTAATCGAGGCAATTATTGATCTGCGCGTAAAGGCACGTCCAGGGCTCCGTGCTGAGGAATTCGCTGCGCTAAAGACAGAGCTTGAGGGTCAGTTCCCGAAGATGGAAGAACGGCGCAGTTTAGAGGCTGGCTTTGAGGTCCGCCCAGGAAAGGGCCATGCCTCTAGTTTGCGTGATCTTGGTTTGCATGGATACTTCTTTAAGGCAGAGGACGAGAAGGCTATTGTCCAGTTTCGGGTGGATGGTTTCACATTTAATCGCCTCAGGCCGTATACGAGTTGGGCAGAACTCTTTCCAACCGCAATGAACCTTTGGCAAACTTATATTCGTTTGGCAAAGCCTGAAGTAGTCATTCGCCTCGCTGTTCGTTACATCAACCATATTCCCTTGCCCCTTGGACCCGAGCCATTTGAGCATTATCTGACAGCTGCTCCTACCATCCCACCGCAACTTCCCCAGCACGTGAGCAGCTTTCTAACAAGAGTTACGATTCAGGATCCCACAAGAGAGATCGCAGCTAATATAGCCCAAGCTCTAGTACCGAGTTCTGATCCGAGGACACCTACCATTATTCTTGATATAGACGCATATAAACAGGGAGAGTATGCTCCTGACGATCCACAAATTGAAAACATATTCCTCGAGCTGCGCAGTTTCAAGAATTCCATCTTTTTTAATAGCTTAACAGAAGAAACTCTGAGGCGATTCGAATGACTATCGCAGCTACGCCGCCAATCACAGCATTTGCCATAGTGCCATGGAGTGACAGGGCACTCAGTGAGGAAGCACGCGTGATACGCGAGATGACCATAGCTGCGTCTGATTTTCCCGAAAGCATGGCAGTCGGTGAACCCAAGCGCTCAGCCCAGGAATCTTTGGATGTGGCCTATGCTGCAGCCCAGGAAGATGACTGGGATGGAATAGGTTCCGCACACGTGGAGCCTAGTACCTACGCCTATGCAACTCAGTTTCTAAGGATGTTACCCACATCGACTCCTTCTCCAGATATTTCAATAGATGCTGACGGCGAAATCCTTTTCGAATGGGATCAAGGACGTCGTCACATCTTTTCTGTAACCATCGGTAGAGACGGAACGCTCACCTACGCTGGCCTCTTTGGATATAGAAAGACGCATGGGACCGAACATTTTCGTGCAGCTTTACCGTTGGTTATCCAGGATTGCCTTTCGCGTGTCATTGCCTCCGCTGCCAGTTCATCCCTCGTCCGATGAGGTCACAAGTCGCTACCTCCTGCAAAGTGGCCACTTCACCGCTTCAACTGGCCGTGAAAAGCCCAGAGCGTTTTATCCTGCGCCTCGCGACCACAAGGCATCCATTTTTCGTGTGCAGGCTTTATCAGAGGCAAAAATATGGAATCTCGGAATCCTATATGTGGCTGAGGCACGGAAGAGACCAATTTTAGCCCGAGCAGAGATTTGCGTGGCTGATATCAGAAGCATCACTCTGTCCGTGGAACCTGACGACCCCCCCCCCGCCATGCGAATATTACCGAATGGCCTACCGAAAAAGACGAGTGGATATCTCGAGCTCAGGAGTTGGCGGCTGTCTCAATTCTAAAGCTGCCAGAACCGAATGAGGCAGATTAACCTTTCCCCCGCTAGAGATTTTTGTGTAGCTTTACATTTTTTTACATAAACCCTTGCCAGCGATAAAGATTTATATCATATATGGAGCAGCGCAGCCAGCTTGGCCGCCGCATCCTGCTGCATCGACGGCAAAGCATGGGCGTAGATGTTGAGCGTGATCTCGATCCGCTTATGTCCCAACCTTTCTTGAACGACTTTAATGGGCACCCCGGCCTGTAGCAGCAACGTCGCGCAGGTATGGCGCAGACCGTGAAACTTGATCGGCCGCACGCCGGACTGTTTGATGAGCTTTCGAAATTCGTTCTGCCCCAGGTTGTTCATCTGCAAGGGATGCCCCAATGTGTCGCCGTGCCGACGCAGGTGCTCCCATTCCTTCGCGAACACGAGACCGTGATCGTGGTAATGAGCCCAGTTCGCCAGCTTCAGCTCCGCTTGGTGCGCTTTGTGCCTCCGGAGGAGGGTCACCGTCTCGGCGGCAACGGAGATCGTTCGGCGCTCCCCGTTTTTCAGCGGGCCAAATACCGGTTGGGGGCCAGGTTTGATGAGCTGCCGAACAATCGCGACTGTGCCCGCGTCTAGGTCGACATCAGTCCATTTCAACCCGCAGAGCTCTCCCTTTCGTGCCCCACTATCAAGTGTGAGCGTATAGAAGGCGGCAGGTTGTGGTCCCACCTCTTTGGCCGCCGCAATGAACCGCCTCGCCTCCTCTGCTTCCCAGCAGTGCTTCAGCACATCTTCATGGCCTTCTGGGCGATGCGGCTTGCCAATCACCAGCGACGCCACGTTCCGCTGCACCAAGCCTTGCAGTTGCGCCGCCTTGAGTGCGCTATGCAGCAGCGTGTGGTGCTGCTCCAATGTGGTGGGGGACAAGGCGGACTCATTATAGTACCGCTTGAGGTCCGTCGGTTTGAGCTGCTGCAGCCGGATGTGCCCGATGGCCAGTTTTAAGTGGCGCTCGATGACACTCTGCTAGGTCTCATAGGTCCGGAGCCACTTGTTCGGGGGTTTGATGGCGGTCTCTAGCCATTCGGTCAACCACTCACCCAAGGTTAGCCTTGAAGGCTCCACGTATTCGCCACGGTGCAGGTTGTGAAGGAGATCGGTCAGCTTCCGCTCCGCATCCCGCTTAGTGCCCTGCACGGTGAACCATTTTTGCACCCGCTTCATTTTCCCGGTATCCGGCACAATCTGATACCCGATATCCAGAATGATATTCCAGCTATCCTTATAGCGCTTGCGGATGCTTCCTCGCATAGGATGCCCCTCCCTCCATGCGTCTCAAAAATGACAGTGTAAATCTGCTACTGGTACGACCAAAACGACGAAACCCCGTAGTACACAATAAGTCATTGATAATATTATAATTTATAGCATATGTTCGTTACGACAAAACCCCCTGTAGTATACGACAAAACCCCCTTAGGGGGGCTTCGCCCGCTTCGGTTGTGCCTGAGGGCACCCGTCAGATTGCCCAACGGCATCTTTGCGGACATGAAACAGCTTCTCGCCCGTGCCAAGCGATAGGCGTCTCACCTGCGACTCACCGAGACACTTGGCTAGCCTCTCTCTCGACCTACCGCTACACCTCAGGATCATCAGGATCGTGGTATTTATCGTCCTTGATTTTACGCGGACGCCCTTTCGGCGGAGGATTACGAGGGTCGGGCTCTGCCTCTGCCCGCAAGAGTTCGTGGATAGGAATGCCCTTCGACTCATACAGCCTAAGCGCCAGGGTCCCCCCGATGCGGTTCTTCCCGTGCCAGATCAGCCACGCATGGCGCCGGTCAATACCTGCAGCATGGGCGAGATCGCTCGGCCGATGAATCCCATAAGTCTTGAGGAGCTCTTGCAAGGTCATGCCCTCCATCATACCCGTCATAGTCCATCATGACAAAAAATATAGCACCCTCCTTAAAATGTCAAGTGATATATTGACATTATCTAGAAAGGTCGTCTATCATATAGACATAAATCCCACAATGAGGGGGAATTCTCATGAGATTATCTCCCGTCAACACTCAACAGTAGCTGGTACCCCTTGTGAGAGTGTGGATTAGATGTTGACACACATGGTCAACAAGCACTCAACACATGGGGCTCAACCCTTGGGGCAGTGAGGTTTGCTTCAGTCAACATATGAGGGGATGGGGGAATGCGGCCATGACGCTGATCGCGGTGTACACCTCGGAAGGCTGCATCGGCCGCTGCGACGCCAAGTGTTATACGGCGACCGAGCCTGCCTGCGATTGTATCTGCCGGGGCTCGAATCATGGCGCAGGCCTGGCCCAGGCGATTGACAATACCCGACAGTATGCGGAAACCATGATTGAGAAGTACGCCGGTGCGAAGGGGCTGGAGGCCCTCAGGGCGGAACTCGGGGAAGCCGTACAGCAGCTCGACCTATTTTGAGTGATGTGAGGTGCCAGCCCCAGTGCGGCAAACACTGAGGCTGGTGTGTCGCAGGTGATGCCGACGATGTTCGCTGTTCACGAACGAATCAATAATAAAGGGGAACCGATGGAATCGCAACAGTTTTCACCAGCAGCCTACTCGCCAGATCCGACGTACTACACCCCAGACGATGACTTAGAGGACGAGGACGATCACCAGCTCTGGCAGGAATACTGCCGTATCGCCTCGACGATCGATCGCCGCATCTTGGACGTGGTCCTCAGCGACCTCGACGCCGACGATAGCCCGCTGTGCGAATTCATCGATGATGCGATCGCGCACCCCCATGAGCCTGGACGGCCCAAAGAATCGATCACGAAGCTGGCACAGCTGGGCCAGTCCCTCCTCAACCTGATTGCGCGCGCCGTGGATGACCAGATCAACCTCCGCATGGCCGTGGAGGTGAGCCATGACTAACGAGATCTTGGAGCGAGAAAACCGTCGGCTCCGGGGCCAACTCCAGACGGCGGAATCGAGAGGGCGTCTGGCCTTGGAGGCGCTGGCGAGCTTCCAGGAACGGCTGCTGCAGGTGGCGAGGCATGTCATTTCGGTGGCCGAGCTCGCTGAGTTGGTGGCGCGCCTCGAGTCGATTCAGCAGCTCCTGTCCGGTGGGGAGGGCCAGCCATGAACACTTCTGATCACACGGGAGAGTTACTAGCCGCCCTCATCACCGCTAGGTCCTCCTTCCAGCCAATCGTGAAAAGTGAGCATGTCCGGGTGACGACGAAAAGTGGCCGGGCATATGACTTCAACTACGCGCCCCTCGATGTGATCCAAGCTGCCACCGAGCCAGCCCTGAGCGCAGCAGGCCTCGTGCTGGTCTCAGCCGTACAGCCCGGCGCCGATGGCACTGTAGAAGTCGTCACACGGCTTCTGCATACCTCAGAGCAATTCATCGAAAGCAGGATTCCTAGCGGTGCACTGGAAGACGTGAAGGCGCTCGGCGGGTTTGTGAATTATGCCCGCCGTTACAATTACCTCGCCCTCCTCGATCTGGCTGGCGAGGATGACGTGGATGGATCGCCAGCCACTGGGGACCATATTGAGCCACGAGGCAAGACGGTATCGGCACCATCGACAACGAATGGCCACACACCCACGCCAGCGCCTGAAGTCTCGGATGACGCGACGTTGGCACATCCAACCGAGTCCCACCTGGCGGCGCTGCGCAACCTAGCCCTGACGGAGTGCGAAGAGCCGGTGGAGGTCTTCGAGGATCGCCTCCGGACCACGATGAAGATCCCCAAGCAGGCCAGTGTGGCGCCGAAGCTCCTCACGCGCACGATGACCATGCAGGCCTACATGGAGCTTTTCGCCTACTATCGCCGCCTCGAGGCACAGCTCGCAACGGGAAAGGGGACCGCCCGTGCAAACGATTCCACGCCGCAACCGACACCCAAGCCAGAACCAGCGACCAATGAGGGAACCCCTGCGGTCCCTTCGCCGGCCGCATTATCATCTGCACCCGAGAGCGCCCACGCCGAGGCGGTCGACGCGATTGAACGAGATCGCCAACGGCTGCGCCCCGAAGTGGCGTCCTGGCCACTTCGTATGAGCCAGGCCGAGATTGAGCATATCATCACGCATCACCCCTACTCACGTGCGAGAACGTTGCTCTGGAAGGCGAGAACGGTGGCACCAGACGCCACGCCGATTGAGGATGCGGCGGACTGATATCATGTGAGCGGGGTAGCTGTGGCTGCCCCGCCTGTTAACAATCAATACGGAGGTCTCTATGAAGCTGCAGGAATTGAAAGAGGTGAAAGATGCTCTCAAGTTCCCTATTATCAGCTGTACGAATCGGTTGCGCTGGGAGGAATATGACGACGCCGATGATAGGGCTCAGATGGTCTGGCAGCTCGCCACGGCGGTCACTGTCGAAGCTGATCTCAAGGATCACATCTCCGCGTTGGCGTGTATTCTAGAGATCTGTGAAGCCGTGGCGAATGGGCGGTATCTGGAAGATTGCCAGCGGTGCCATTGGGGGCACCATCGCTGCGAGCACGAGTGCACCGCGAACTTTCAGCATTGTGACGGATTTGATGAACGTGCCCCCCATACGGCAATCGTTGATTGGCTCGAGGATCTGCGGCCGTTCCGAGCCGAGATGCGGGCATGGATCGAGGCCCAATTACCGCTGCACCACGATCTACGTGAGGCACTCGGGGGGCCCCAAGGGCTCTTCGCGGGTGGCCCGGTCCTCGACGTGGACGCGGGGCGCGTGCTGACTCCAGACGAAGCCGCCGCGCGCCAGGCCGAGCATGCTGCCAAGGAAGACCGCGCCCATGAGGCGATGGCGCTCCGCATCGACCAATATGCGCTCAATCTGGAGCAGATCCGCCAGATTTGTCAGGCGAAAGGGGACCTCCAGGTGATCGTCACCATCATCACCGAAGGCTTGCCGCCACAACTTCGACAACCAGTCAGCCCCAGCTAAGAGGAGAGGGGTGGGCTCGCCTGCCCCGCAGGAGTTCGCCATGAAGCCAATCGTCGCGCTGACCGTCTTCCTGCTGATCACTGGCTGCTCGACCATGAGGTTTCCCACGATGGTCTTTGTCCATCCGGTGACAGGGGCCACGGGGGACTGTCCCGGTCGCACGATCACGGCGTACATGCCGTCCGACCGGAAAGCCGAGGTGGCCTTGCAGGATCGTTGCGTTCACACATGGCTCGCCGCTGGGTATATCAGGGTGAAATAATCGAGGGATGGCTACTCTGTATAGGAAGGAGACCATGATGGACATCCACTGTCAGACCTGTGGCGGTGTCGAAGCGGAGGACACCTGTGTATGCCAGTATGATGAGCGGATTGTGGCGTTGGAGGAGGAGAATACGCGCCTGCGGCGACAGCTCGCACATGTGACTAGGCTCATTGGGGACGTACTCGAATACTGCGAGACCTGTCGGACCATGGATAATCCAGAGTGCGCGCGTTGTCAAAGCTTTCGCGCCTGGCTTGAGGCATCAACGTGAAATCAATGAAGGTGCCGGTCCTGATTGACTACCACACCGTACCGCGCCGCTATCGGCCCTCTTGTACAAGCTGCAGCGCGGCCGGCGGCACATGGCGTCACAGCGACTCGCGAAGCCGTTGAACCAGCTCGGCGCTCGGGGCGTCTGGGTGCCGGTGCCCTACAAGAACAGCCAAGGCGCCGTGGTGAAGCTGTGGACCGCGAAGGCATCGACGACAGGAGCACACACCAGCTACCTCAGCCATAGCAAAGGGCTCGACGGGGCTGATGCGGCGCTCTATGACCGTGAGGGGCAGCCCCTCGACCGACAGGCGTTTATTCAGCGAGCTAAGACCGATGGGCATCAACTTCGCGGCATGGTGTCGCTGGATGCCGGCGACCGTGCCGATCTGATCGCCTTTGCGAAACGTTGGCTGCAGCAGATGGCAACCGATATCCAGTCTCCCGTCGACGCCCTCTTCGCCGTCCATCACGACACATCACATCCCCATGTGCATGTGGTGATTCGGGGCACGCTCCCCGATGGGCAACCGCTCTATCTGAAAAAATCCTATTGGGCCTGCGGGCTCAAATATCGCGCCCAGACAATCGCCACCGCCATGCTGGGACCCACCACAGGGATCTCTCAGCGTACCGTGCAGGCGGTGCAGCAATGGCTCCAGCAGCACAGTCGAGGAAAGGAGTGGACCCAATGACGCAACGCGTCTTCAGCAATGAGCAGTACGAGGTGGTTACGGGGTGGGATCGGCCGCTCCAGATGCACTATCTCGATATTTACTCGCGAGATCCGGAGGGCGTTACTGGCGACGAGAATGGCATGATCTTTAGTAGTCGCCTCATGCACAACTCGCTGATGCTCCCCGAGGATATCGAGGGCAAGCTCGCCAGTTATGGGATTCCGATACCGGCGACCTTGCGGCAGGACTTGTACGATGATGCCGCACAGGGGCAGACCACGCACGAGGCCGACACGCCTAGTCGCCTGCTCGTCACCCGCGTTCGTGAGCTGGCCGAACGGGTGCAGGGCTGGTTTCATTCACGTGACCAAGATCGGGGGATGGACCGATGAGCGTCCGAGGCTACGCCCGATCAATGGCCATCGGGCTCCGCCTGCCGTGGTCGACTGGCTGCACCCAAGGCCTGTGGACAAGAAGGCTTGCCCACGAGGCCATGGGCACAGCGCGGGTCGAAGCCCAAAAAAACGTCGGAAGCGGAAGTAGATCTCTTGCAACGCAGCTTTGGTGGGGTCTACGCCGAGCGCGATAAGGCCTTATTCCTACTCGGGGTGAAGTCCGGCTTTCGCATCAGCGAACTGTTGTCGCTATGCATTGGCGACGTGTCTCAGCATGGACGGCTGGTCGACCGCGTGACCGTGCAACGCCGACATATGAAGAACCAGCGAGAGGGGCGGACGGTCCTCTTGCATCCTCAGGCCAAGGCCGCCCTCGCCACGTGGCTGTTGACCTTGCAGCAGATGTCCGGCTGTACCGTGCAGACCTATGTGTTTCGCAGTCGGAAGGGCGCCAATCGGCCGATCAGTAAAGTGCAGGCCTGGCGGATTTTGCACGAGGCGGTGATCACCAACGAACTCACCGGAAAGGTTAGCACCCATGCGATGCGCAAAACCTTCGCGAATCGCGTCTACCATCAGCTCAACCATGATCTGGTCAAGACGCAGCGCGCCATGGGCCATAAGAATATCAATAGCACCGTGGCGTATTTGAGCTTCGTGGAGGACGAGATTGACCAGGCCATTCTGGCGAGTTAGTGATCACTCGGGGGAGAGGGCTCCGCCCCCACCTTCAGCATCTCGCGCGTCTGGAGATCGAGCAGTCCCGAGACGGTGATACCATAATTGGCCTGGAAAGCCCGTACGGCGGCCTGCGTCTGGGCGGTATAGATCCCATCGATCGGCCCTGGGTCAAAGCCGAATTCGCGCAAATGTGTCTGCGCGACCTGAATGTCGCCCCGGTTGAGGATCCGATCCACTGCGGGACGTACAGTCCCAGCTTGCTGTCCTCCTGGGTGAGACGCGATGCAGGCGGTGAGCAGCAGCAATGGGAGCCACCCGACGACACCTCGGGAACGTCTCATACCATACCTCCTGTGTTACCGTTGGCGTCTCCTTAGCACCGATATTCCTTACACTTGTAATTGCGCCCATCGCGGACACACCGGACCTCGCATTTGCCTCGCTTGTCGATGGTGAAGCGGTCAGGGTACGCCGGCCCAAGCCCGCGCCGATCACGCTCAGGCCGCCACGTGCGATAGCCTTCCCAATGCTCATCAGATGAGAACGGCGAGTCACGCCGGTCATCCGGATAGCTCATACTGACGGTGCACAACAGGAGTCCTAGACACAACCCGATCCACCAGTGCATCGGTGTATCCTCCAATTACGGGCATCGCTACGATTCAATGGTGTCTTTCACCTCTGCCAGGATACCCAGGATCAGGCCTAAGGTGTATTCCCGGTCCTTGGCCAATGAGTCTCGGATAGAGCGCTCCAAATCCTGTCGGGCAAATTGCCGGTCTTCATCGGCTTTTACCGCGCGCTTCAAGATGAGGGTGACCTTCTTCTTTTGCCAATCCGCCTCTGTGGGGGACGACTCGCGACCCGTCAGGAAGGGGGACATCATGAGCCAGGTACATTCAAAGAGGTCATCATCATCCAGTCCCTTGGCGCGCCCCGCATCCAAGATCGGCATGAGTAATCGGTTGCAGTCCTGTACCTCGGAGGGAAAATCTTCGACGGCCTGATCGATATCACGGTCGAGCCCCTCCGCGCCGTGTTCCCCTAATTGGTCTCGGTCGTCTAGCCAGTCCACGAGCGGCCCGCCGATGCAGCTCCAATCAGGGCCGTCTTCGTACAGCCACGGCCGAAGGGCTTGACAGGCCAGGAGTGTGGCTTGACATCGCCAGTAGAGATCACTGTCATCGATCTCTTTGAGCGTCGACTCATCAACGATCAGCGGCTGCAGGCCGATATCCTGTGCCCACATGTCTTGCCTGACCCGTAACTCTGGCAACTAATCGCGGATATCGATCCGTAATTCCTGCATCGTTCTCATGAATTGTTCCCTCCTCTCCTTAGAACACATCTCGTTGCTCATTTAGCTCAGCAATTATGATCGGACTACTTTGGTGGCCCACACAATCGAGCGAACTAGCTGGAACAGAAGGTATGGAGCGAGCACGAAAAGCCAGTCCCCCCACTCGCGATATTTGAGGAGTCGCTTCTAGAGTCCCATGGCATCCCTGAACAACCCCACGCCGTGTTCAGGCAAGAGAACCGCCAGGAGAAACGGAACCAGAACGAAGCCGACGATGAGCCCCCCAAGCAAATACAGCCACTCGCGCGCGAGTATTCTCTTTGCCATTCTATCCCTCATCGACTTAGAACAAACTCAGTTGCGCGCCTTGGATACGCGAATCCAGAACACCTAACAGTTGGGCATAGAGCGCACAGCGGGGGTATAACGTCGAGCGTGGCTTCGCCAGAGCGTATGATGGTCCCGCCCAAGGCTCTCGCCGTCTCGTCCAGCGTGGCATCTTTCCACCATCGCTCACACCGGCAGACCACCGCGCCAGATTCGATGAGGAACCATCGCACCGCTTCGTCTTTTTCTTCCTCGGTGTGTTCACGCCGATGCTTTTGGGCGTACCGGCGTATCGAATGCCAAGCAAATCGTTCGCGTAGACATCGACGCTTCATGGTCCCCTCCGAATCTGACCTATTAGGCTGCTGACTTCGCCCATTGCTTGCGAGCCGACACGAGCCAGTAGAGAAAGCTTCGCAGCACACTGATCAGGCCGCGGCGTCTAGGCATCTGGGGCAACCCCGTTCGGTCGGTCATCGGCGAATGGGTCTTTGACGTCCCCCACGGCCCACAGCGGGATGTACCAGGTCCGCACCTCGTCGCCGAAATCGATCAACGCATGGGTATGATCAACCTTGTGCCGGCGGCCGATATCTCCCGCTTTCGGTTGCAGCCGCTCGGCCGCCTTGCCAGGGTCAGTGATCGTGACAAATTCTCCAATCAGGGGTTCCACATGCGCCCGCCGGATCACGAGATCGAGCTCATGCTCGCGGGCAATGAGTTCTGTTTGCCGGCGGACAATCTTGTCCACTTGTCGCCTCAAGGCGCTCTGTTCAGCCCTCAGCTTCGCGCTCTCCGTCCTGGCCGCCTGAGCCGTCAGCGCGTCCATCGGTCCCGCGCGGAGCAGCGCGGCAGTGAACCGACGCTGATCCTCGGCCTCCACGAGTTCCTGGATTGCTCTGAATTGCTTCCCTGACAAGCGTTTTAAGCGTTCTGGTGCGATCAGTGGCGGCTTGGGTGTCCGTGCCTTCGACATGGGAGAGTCCTTTCAGGTATAGTGTGAGCAGGATCACTGCCACGCTGGTGGTGATCTGAGAGGGTGGGCGCCGTCCGCGTGCTTGACGGCTGTGGATGGCGTTCCGCCCAACACTGCTAGTTGCCCTGTGGTGACGACGGCTGTAACAGGGCTTCTAGGATTTCCGGCCGCACCAGCCAGCGGTGGCCAATCTTCACCGCAGGAATCTCTCCGTTCTTAATTTTGCGCACCACACTGTTTGCACGCATATGGAGCACGTCTGCGACCTGTGCCGTCGTCAACAGCTCTGTCGTCTGCATACGTATTCTCACCTCCTCTCATATGATTAGCATGACACAATGTAATATAGTATAACCTAGCATAACCTTGTCACGCGGTGTGGTGCCACTATCGCAGATATATTTTCGGGTGAGTCCAGCGGTGGGTGGACTGAATCCGACACCTACATGGCCGTCAGCTGTAGAGTGCTTACCACTTATCTCAGATGATCTCCATCGGTGCATAGCTGCTGATATTCTCTGCGCGTTTCATCCCTAAAATACTAGAGTGACAAACCTTTTCCTCCGCTCTATGCTCGCGCCTATTCACCCTCATATGGCCGCATTCTGTGCTGTCTTTACTCAGGAGCACACCAATGGTGCTTGCGATATCCTCATGGTCTCCTTGCCTCCCGCGTAGTCTCCTTGCCGCTTCCCGCTTTCTGGCACGGCCGCAACTCTTGACTCGCTGATCTCCCCTTCCCACGGGGAGGGACATCCCTTAGTTTACCCGCGGTTTCGTGGAGCTCCACAGCCGTTCCTTATCCAGCCGCGTGGCCATTGTCGCGCTACGTTCAGAGAGGAGCCATCATGCAGAGCTCTTGGCGTCACCCCACGGGGGTGATCAGAAGGCACTCAGGAGTGCTTGGGCGAGGAGGCGTATTGCACAGTGGGTTACGCGTGGCGCTGCTCATAGGCGCCTTGGGGCTTGCTCGACCGCTGCCGGCGGCCGAGTTCTCGTGTCCGGCGGGTGATGTGGCCTGCCTCATCGATGCCATCACGCAGGCCAATACCAACGGCGAGGCGAACACCATCACCTTGGAGACGGGTACCTATACTCTAACGGCGGTCGATAACACGACTGACGGGCCGAATGGCCTGCCAGTGATTACCAGCACGCTGACCATCACTGGCCAGGGGGCGGAGACGACCCTCATCGAACGGGACGCCAGTGCCCCACTGTTCCGCCTCTTGGCCGTGGCGGCAACGGGCACCCTGAGACTTCACAGGCTGACCCTCAGGGGCGGTCAGGTGACCCGCCTCCCCAGCGGGGGGGCATCGTCAATAGAGGTACGCTGGCCCTCCTCGACTGCATCTTGACCGAAAACGACGCACAAATAGCGGGGGGCGGCCTCCACAATTTCGGAGGGACTGTGACTATTGCCCACACCACCTTCGACGGCAACTCTGCATCTGACGCTGGTGGCCTCTTCAATGATACAGGCGGCACGGCGACGATCACCAAGACCACGTTTCTCCGCAATTGCGGGGGAACCGGGGGTGGTCTCTGGAACCGTGGCGCGGAGTCCACGGTTAGCCTCACCGATACTACCATTGAAGAGAATGTGGGGGGTGGCGTGGGTGCCGGTATCGCCACCACCGGGACGGCGATCCTCATCAATACCACCTTGGCCCGCAACAGGCAAAGAGCCTTGCAGGGCGGAGGCCTCAGCAACGCAAGCGGGACGGTCATTTTCATCAACAGTACAATAGCGGAAAACACCTCAGAGACCGGCATAGGGCTAGGGGAAGGAATCGCGAATGGCGGTCCCTTGGGCCCCCCGGGGACCGTGACCCTCACGAACACCATTTTGGCGCGCAACAGCTTGAGTTTTGGCGGACGTGATTGTTCAGGCCCGGTCACCTCGCTCGGTAATAACCTGATCGGCGACCCGACGGGTTGCACCATTACCCTCCAGCCCACCGACCTCACCGGCGACCCCGGCTTAGACGCCTTCACCGATAACGGCACGCCAGGGAATGGCCATTTCCCGCTGCTGCCGGGCAGCCCGGCCATCAATGCGGGCAACGACGCCTTCTGCCCGCCCACGGATCAACTGGGCGAGCCACGGATGGGGCCTTGTGACATCGGGGCCATTGAGTTCCAAGGAAAACACCATAAGCGGCACTGATGCGGCGGTCAGCGGCGGAAGTAACCGGACTGCGCCAGCACAGTTCAACTGGGCGGCGGGGGCCTTATTCTCCGACCAGTAGGCACTCGGCGCTCCCCAAGGGCCAGTGACCTCCATCTCTGCATCTAACCGACGAAGGGGCGTGTCTGGTTGCAGATGTGCCCCAGGAGCGCCGATCTCTGGCGTGGTGGCTATCTCCCCCCTTGGGGAGGGTGACAACGTGGCATGTGGTGTCACGCAGGCGGGTAGCTATGCACGAGGGTTGAGTTGCAGACACCACGGGTTCACTCTTCAGTCGGATACAATGCCGCGGTGTCGGTTTGCCCCTCGATGTCCAAGGAACCGCCCTCGCAACTGTCTGCTGTCTGGCATCGGCAGGTCGTGATGGGGAATCATGAGCTGTCCCTGGTCATCGAACGCGACGCCAACCGGTACATTGCGCACTCGCGGGGCAGGACTCGCCCGCTTCACTTTCCAGCTCATTGATTACTCTACCTATCCTATTAGATTCAACGATGTCGCCAGGTGGCGCTGACGATTCTGCTGTTTCATGCGACGGATTCCTTGGTGGGTCAGTTCATGAGGTCATGCCTCAAGTCGGCGCCTGGCGAAGCGCGCTTGCACCGCACGGTCCTGCGCCCGTTGCACGGCTTCGCCAAACGCCTGATATGCCTTGGTGCGTGGTCGTTGTGGATCCTCGCCACGCCCACGCGCCAGCCACTCGCACACGGTTTTAAGAGACACACCTGCCTCACCGCACGCCGCGGTCAAGGTGGCGCCGCGATGTAGTGCGATGCAGATGATCCCTGCACCGTAGCGTCCAGCTTCGTTGGTCGGCCTCGCGCGCGCACGCGTTTACTAGGGTGTGCAAATTCGGCAAATTCATCCATGGGGTCATGTGGCGTCCATGGGGTTACGTTGACACATGGGGTCTGTGCAAGCTCATGGGGTCAGTCGTCCGGCTCGCGGTACTCGTTCATGAGTTCGTGCATAATGGCTTGCACGCGCTTGCCTTGGTTATTGGTGAGGCTGTCTAGCATCTCCCCTGTGGTATCGCCGGCATATTTCTGCCGGAACTCTTCAGCCGCTTGCGATTCGGCCCGTTGCCGGATGAGGCGCACGGGATCTTGCTCATGAATCGCGTTCATGGTGCCATTGCCATACATCCTGATGGCCTTCAAGAGCTCCCAGCTCGCATCCTCATCCCCGGACTCAATCGCCCCCGCGATATTCTCGACGGCTTTCGCGAGCAGCGAGCGCAACCGTTCGCAGGCCGTGCCATACAGTTCCGCACGGCGGCGTTCCAAGGTCGCCATGAAGACCGGGTGTTCCCGCCGCCAGTGCCAGACCGTGCCACGATCCACCCCAACGGCATCTGCAACGGCCTGATCGGTTTTGCCCACCAGCAATAATTCGAGCCCCGCAAGCTGTGCCGAACTGAGCGGCTTGGGCGTAAATGTGGCGTTTCGTGGAGTTTTGTGGTTCGTGCTAGCTTTCATGGTTGCTTCTGACCTCGACGATGCCGGACACATCGATCCATGCCGGGCGCCCGCCAGTTCCAGCACAGCCGCGTGCCGAGCCGCTTCGTGCAGCGACGGCCCTTCCGCGCGCGGCCGCCGAACCGGATCCCCATGTAGACGCAATGCATGTAGGCCAAGGTCGGGTGGCCTGCGTAGGGATGCCGCCGCAGGTACTTCTGGCGCCTGGCTATCTCACGGAGGAGGGCGATGACCTCAGGTTCACGGTTCAGCTGTTCCCACCACTTCTGATTTCGCCGGCGCTCCGACCGTTTTTCGCTTTCGAGTGTCGCCATAGGGTGTCCGCCCTCTGCCCTTCCATGAGGTATCGACTCTGCCTGTGTTGCGTATGTCAGCCCGTCAGCCCACCATTGGCCTGTCTTCAGACACGGTTGTCATACTGTTACCCCCCTTCATAAGACGTCTCTGGCAACGTTAATTTTTGTTAACTAGTTACTGGGATGCTATGCCTCGCTTGCATGGGTCTCCCCACGCACGCGAATGTGCCTCTACAAATTCCGCAAATTCGACCTCTGCCTTGGTCAGCACCAGGACCGCCTTCGGTAAGGTGACAATGTAGAGGCCGTCACGCACCGTGACGTCGATCATCTAGACCTCCTAGTCCTCATTGACCGCCACCCCTCCCCCTTCCACCACCTCACGACTATACCAATGCGTCTTTTGTGTACGACGAAAACGACACAACCCCAGTTTCCAGAGATATAATCATTATTCTCCATCAATTAGCAGTCATCACAGAGACGACAAAACGCGCGGTCACTGGACGACCAAACCTGCGATCCAGGGGGTTTGGTCGTACATCCCCCTAGTTTTGTCGTATCCGCAATGAGCGCGAAATAACCGTAATATCCACTGCTTATGGTGATCATTGGGGTTTGGTCGTTTTGGTCGTGCTATCCAAGAGTCGTATCACAGTACGGGGGCATCCACCTCTCGAGTCGGTGATCTTCTCCACCGTGATCCGTTGAGCCTGGATCAGGAGTGTGAGGGCTCGGTCGATCCAAGCACCCGGCATATTCCTCGCAAAGAGATCGCGTACGGCCGTCCGGTCGAGCTCCCCATGCTCCTGCAGAGCCGACAGCATCCGATCGGCCGTCGGATCACCTGTACTATCGCCGAAGATGTAGCGAGCGGAGGCTTCACAGTATCGCCACACAGCAAGACCTGCCTTGATGTGCGGCACTTCGATCAGTGAGACGCCATCGATAGCCGCATAGATCGCAGCCAAGCGCATCACCTGCACTTCCGCCCTGGCGGTGATTGCCCCGAAGAGTCCTGGTTGGCCTTCGGAAAGGTCATCATAGAACTCTGTCCACCAAGTTTCTGCCTCCACATCGCGCCGCATCTCACCAATGTTTTTCGCAGCATTGATGGCCTTCTGGAGTTCAATAATCAGTGGATTGAGGAGTGAATCTGGGACGCCGGTCGGGTTGGGGATCTTTTTCGAGCGGCGGGTCAAGGCCCAAAGGAACCTGTTGGCATAGCCGTTGGCCATCTCGGTGTCGTCGAGGTAGCGCAGGAGCTCAGCTTTGGTGATGTGGCCGATAATGCTAATATGGGCATTCGTGGCACGGATGGGGTTGTTCTTGGTGAGAGGGTTTAGGACGCCGGTGTCCCAAGCTTGGCGCAAAATTGGAGAGAGGATATTTCCCTCGCGACTCATCACCTTCAAGGCTTGTGAGAGTTCCTCTTCGACGAGCAGAAGCCTTTTATCGGAAACCTCTTCATCCACAAGAACCCGTTGATAGTCCACGACGCGCCCCTTCTGTCGGACTGGTTGCTTCTCCCAGCGTTCATCGCGGACGGCATAGACGACGCCTTCGCCCGAGCTCAGTCCTGAGGTCACTCGATCCTTTGCCCATCCTTCATCGATGGCGGCAAAGACATACCGAGGCGTTGACCAACTAGTCCCCTTGCGCCCCTTGGCGGTCAAGCCAACAAGTGCAGCGAAAAGACGAAACGGGTGCTTCGTATGCTCGACCAGGAAGTGTGCGTGTGACCCCACGACATTGCCAAAAGCTGTCAGGATATTCAGCAGCACCGCGACCGGATCGGCTTCGGTATAGGGGTCAATCGCAAGGGTTAGCACTCCAGCGAGCCCGTGGAGGGCATTCGCATGCAGGCTTGGCCCCAGGTCCGTCATCGGGTCGGGCGCATCGTCACCTTCCTCGGTAGATGGGTCTGGCTGCCGCACAGCTTGTAAGATCCCATCCGTTAATGACGTCATCCGAGCCCGCCAATTAATGTGACCATTTAGGCTTGAGGCTCCCCGATGAAAGTCGCGCTGTGCCCCTTGATCCAACAGATTGAAGCGGGCCCGGTGCAGCAGCTGCCCCTCATGGAGTGCCGCGAGTGTGACAAACAGCCGGCCGGACCGGTCCTGCTCCACGTCGATGGTTTCAAGGGACGTCTCATCAGGGAAATTGCAGCGGTACCCGCTGGGAATGGACTCCATAATTGGCTGGTCGGTCACAGGGCCGCCTCCTTCCAGATCGGGGCAGGCACGCCATGCCAGTGGCTTCGCGGTCCTAACAATGGATCATAGGCAGGCGGACGATGACGTGTGAGCCCAATCGGGGCTTTCACCCCACAGCCTCCGGCAGGACATCCTTGATATCCCATGGCCTGAATGACAGCGCAGGTGTGTGGTCCAGTATCCTGCAGCCCATGGGCGATCTTGGCGTCAGTTTCTTGCCTGGTATAGCCAGGATAGGGCTCGGACAGTCGATGCACCGTGGCCGATCCATTGGCGCACCGAGATACATTGCTGACCATGGCGAACCATTCCGGCTCGCTGAGGGTTGGTGCGTCGTCTCGACAGTGACGGACGAAGGCACATCGGCTCAGTAGCACGTCGACATCCCCTCCCGCCCCTGATTCCACATACCCTCTGGTGGGATGTTGCGAGGAGGTTTGCTCAATGGCTGCCGCGGTCTCTGCGCAAAGCTGCACCAATCCTTGGCAGGGCGAGAGATCCTCGTCGGCCGGCCAGAAGATCCCCTTGCGGGGGTGGAGCGTGAGTGCGTCGAGGTCGGCATAGGACTTATGCAAGACCTCACGCATCGAGAGAGGGACTTTGTACCGCTGTGTATCGGTACGCTGGCGATTGGGTAAGCGCCACATCCGGCCTTTCCCACCGCTATAGACAGACCGATCAAGGAGCGAGGTCACGCTCGGCGGGAAGAGTCGAGCAATCATGGCCTCATAGATGTGGGGAAGATGGGGATGCCCTGCCTCACAGCCAATCACGCTGGGGGGGTGGTCACATGGAAGCCACGGCCGCCCGAGAGCCAGACATGCAGCGCCTCGACTGCGCAGCCATACTCCAATTCGATGATCGAGAGACATCGACGGAGTTCAGAGAGGGCATCAGCAGGATGATGACTGTCAAACTCGAAGTAGAGCGGGCCTTGATAGTGCGGCTCCCTCTCCGGACCGAATCGATAGGCGAGCACAGTCAGAAAATGTGCATGTCGCGGGAGCCGAGCCATGAGATTGGGGGCATCGGCAATGGCGTGCCATACGCCGGCTTTTGCCTCATGCTTCCAATGGCGGCGGTAGGCATCCACGGGGACATCATCACAGAAACGGCATGCAGTGCTTTCATGCGGGAGGCTGCGGTTACTCATGAGCATGCCCTCCTTCGGAATGCTCCCACGCCTCCAGGACGGCTGGCTCAACTCGTTTCTTCAACGATCCGGTCAACTCGACTAGGGGAGCGAAATGCCGCGTGCCATCGGTACCTTGGCACTCCCGACTTGGAGGACTCACTCAGGCCCGTTGGCCAGGTTGCTGAACGATCTTAAATTCTTTGAGTGTGAGCGAAGGTCCCAACCCAACATCCGCAATGGCGCGCACAGCCCCTTTGTCAATGCGCCTGATCGCGAGCACCTGAATCTTCGTCGATGAGGACGTCTGGTTGTTTTCTGACGCAGACTTTGATACATTCATTGTTCAGCTCCATCATTAAGCGCTCGCCGTCGCGCTGATGTGTCGCGCGCCACCACGGGCTGGTCCCCTGGGGTGGCGCTACCCTCTGTTTTCCCGTCCTGATTGACACATTTCTGTACAGCCTCACGAGGAATTCGAACGGTCCTTCCCCATCTGATCACCGGCACAATGCCCTGACGGATCAGATCATAGGCCGACGATCGCCCAATCCGCATGAACGTCCGCCACTCCTCAACCGTCAAGAATTGCGGCAGATCTTCAAGCGGCGTCCGGGGCGTGACCATGATTGGCTTTTGCACTTTCGATCACCTCCTCTAAGCCAAGCTTTCTGCGGAGAATCTCGATCGCCTCTAGCTTAAGGCGACGGCGGCCCTTGGCATCGCGAATAACCTCCACCGCGCCAGAGTCCGCCAATCGCCGAACAGTTGCGGAGCTGATCCCTACCTCTCGCCCAAGTTCATGGGGCCACAGAAACTTCTTTGTTGGGGTCATGATCTATTCCCCTCCTAATTGATTGCCAAGAGTTGACTTTATAGACAATAGTGTAAACCGATGGTTAGCGTACGGTGCCGTGCAACCGAGCCTCGCGTGGTCCACGAAGAAGCACCCAACAATTACTCTTGATGGCTATGGCCTTTTTGGGGCGTTAGCACTGCAGTTGCTTGCAGTGGTAAGTGGGCCTGGATGGGATATCTGCTCGACTTGCGGGAGAATCTTTGACCCTGGCTTGCGGCGCCGAAATCCAAATCGGCGACGTTATTGCGATAAGTGCCGTGCCGATGGTGCACCGATTCGGGATGCAATGCGTGATTCGCGGAAACGTTCGAAGGAGGGAAGGATCACGACCAAGAACTCGAAAAAGAGGAGCAGCCGCTAACGAATAGCTAACGAACTCCCCACCACAAGATAATTTTCCATGTACACGATAACACCATAGACCCTCGTCAGGCCGGACATGACAATACCAGAAGGAGACCGCATCACCAGGCAAAACAGGTCCGGTAGAGTCCTCTCTTCGGCACTATTAGGATTAAGAGATTAAATACTTCAATAAGTGACAAAAGCACGAGCGCTATGCAGAAACTTGCGGCCGACTGAGGCGCCCATATAGTCAACTGAGGACACACAGTCCGCCACTGATCAGCGCCCGCCAGGCCCTTATTGGTATCCTGATCCCCCTACGTGCCCTGTTACTCGACCTCGACTAATGCATCAATGCGCGCTTTGGGAATGAGCAGGTGCTTGCCGTTCACCTCCAACAACACAAACCCATCCTGGTCCAGCGCGACCAGACTCCCCCGCTCGGTTTGCGCCTGTCCGCGTCCATCGGTGTACATCACCAGGTATGTCCTGCCCAACACATTCGCCCCTCCCCCACCGTCGCTCACCATGGTCGACTTGGCTCGCGTGCTCTTGTATTTGGTTCATGCGTTGTTCCTTCCAGAGATTATCGCGTCTGTCCCCCCTCCGCTCTGAACCTGCGTGTCATATCAGGGGTACCAACCCCTTGGAAAAGGTCCGCCAACCCCTCACCCATGCGCGCTTCATGAGCTTTTCAAGTTACGCGGTAGAGTTCGATCAGTCAGACGCTCGCCAGGTCGGACGCATGGCGCCACAGAAGCGGCCGCGGTCGTGCTTCCGTGCTCGCGACTGCATCATCACACCTTCTCTACCCAGGATACTAACGGGCTTACCCCGCCTCGCTACCGATCCGCCTTGTCGAACTGCAGGCCAGGGAGCAGTTGCAGGCGGGTTGCGTAATCGAGCAGGCCCGAGACCGGGAGACCATATCGGGCCTGGTAGGCGCGCACAGCGGCCTGTGTCTGAGCCGTATAGATGCCATCGACGGGGCCTGGGTCAAACCCAAAGTCTTGCAAATGCGCTTCCGCGACCTGGATGTCTCCTCGGTTCAAGAGCCGGTCCACCGCAGGGCGTACAGTCCCGGCCTGGCGATCGCCTGTGTGAGAGGCAACGCAGGCGGTGAGCAGCATGAACGGGAGCCAGCCGATGGCACCCCAGGATGGTTTCATACCATGCTTCCTCTCTGTAGCGCGCGTGCCGCGTGGCACGGCGGTGTCTGTGGCCTATCACTGACGTCTCCCCTGCCAGTATACGACTGACTGTGCTGCCGATGAGTGTCCCAGTTCGGCCTGTACGGTCCAGCCAGTGTTGCGTACACCATGGTACCCATCATTTGGCTCCCCACACCCCACGTCCTGCCTCCCGCGCCTCCCGCTGCAGTTGTTGGAACAAGTGGGCATACTTCCCGCTGGGCAGTACGGTGGTCACTTGCGCATAGCCCTGACGCACGAGCTCGGCATTGACCATGAGGTTACCCACATAGACGTAAGCCAGGAGGCGACCATCACGATCCCGGAGCGGCACGTCCAGCTCGAGCCAGACGTGTTTGCCCTCGACCAGGTGCCGGTTGGCCTCAGTAGCCAGGTGGCCCAGGGGCTCAATACCGAGATAACGTACAGGCTCATGTCCGCCCTCGATGTCCACCTGGATCGTGGTGCCGTCGACTACCCTGAGCACCTGCGCTCTGAGCGCGTCCCCGGGGCCGAACGGGACCGCTGGCGGCGTCGGTGGTTCGGGGGTTCGAATGGCCCACCAGATCACGAGCACAAGGGCACAAACCCCCATGGTGATCAGGGCACGGCGACGCATGATCGACGGCCGAGTTCGTTCCCTCACCGGACCACCCCTTGCCTGACATATGGCTGACTATGCTGCCGAGTCGCTTCCCAATTCCGGGTATACTGGGCGGCAAGGGTCTGATAGCGGATGAGCAGGAGGTTTTCGGCGGTGTTCTCTTGGGCCGCTTTGGTGAAGTTAAAGCTTCCAGTGATGATGGTTTCGCCGTCAATGATGATGATTTTGCTACGGGCAATGGCGTGTTCCGCATCGATCATGATCGGCACCCTCTGATTCGCCAGGAAATCGGCAGGCGAGTACTTCTCCGTGCGCTGGCTCTTGTCTAGGATGACCTGCACGAGGGAGCAGCGCCACCGTAAGATCGTCATTGCCAGAAAGCCGCAACGGTTGGCCATCATACCGAACCCTCCTGTGGCCTCTCGGGGGATTCCAGGTCAAGAAGCCCCGGCACGCCATGTTCACGTGCCCGACGGGCCAGCTCCTCATAGACGGCCCGCAAGCGCTCCAGATCCTCCTGCTCGAGCTCTTCCAGGTCGAGCAGGGAATTATGGGCCCCTTCAATGGCCCGGATGAGTTCATCCAACTTTAATTGCACCGCCGTGCTGTCCCGGTTCTGGGTATTTTGGATCAGGAACACCATCAGGAAGGTGACTATCGTGGTGCTGGTGTTGATGACCAGCTGCCAGGTATCGCTAAACCCGAAGAATGGCCCAGTAACGGCCCAGCCCACGATGACGATCACAGCCAGAAGGAAGGCCAGCGGATGGCCCATGGCCCGAGCGCTGCTGGTGGCAAAACGTCCAAAGAATGAGCGGTGAGACATAGGACTCCTGTCATCCCGAGGGGTGGTCCCATCGTTCCCTGAATGGCCTTATACCCTGGGTAAGGGCGTCTCCGAACTTAAGATCACGGAACCCATTTCTGAAATCCAAGTACGCGAGCGCGCCTAGCGATGGTTCGACTCCAGTAGGGGTCAGTCGTGTCTGAGGGTCATGCCCTGGTTGACTGACAAAACTCTAGACAATCACGCGACGGCATCTTGAAACTCCAGAGTGAAGAAAGGCGGAGATTGTTTCGGATGCTGGATTTTTGAGGCCATTGCTGGTTCTGGATCGGCTTCGCCAGAAGCGAGTCATTGCCGGGCGAAGATGATCGTAGCTGCATCCTCATACGGCCTCGAGCGAAGCCGGATTGCCACAAGCAGAACCGCTCACTGACAGCTAACGAACATTGCAGCACAGCGCCATTTTTCAACGAAGCCTTCACACCCCTCACGATACTTACCACCGGCCCTCACGGCCGTTTCCCTTCTCCACTGTATGGCTGGCTATTGCGGTGCATCGCTAAGAAGTCTCTCCCCCATCCCAAGAGGATCCTCCGACGGTCGAAGACGAGCGGGGTAAAGTCGGTCTCCGGTGTGGTCCGCGCTCCTTTGGTCAATGCCGTGCGGTAGAGCCATACTATGCCCCATGGATAGCCTTCGACGCGTTGCGGTGGCCCCATGATATCAAAGACGTACTCCTCGAACAGGTCCACCTGTAGGCGGAGAAGATTGCGGGTGTTCCGGTCGATCATGGCCTGAAGGTTACGGTCGCTCGGACCGCTCGACATGAGCAACCTGTCACATCCCAGGCCAGATGCCACCGCCCACCCTAACAGGACCCAGAGCCATAGTCGCCCCCGAGTGACCCCTGCCACTTGCCCCGACATCACTGGCGCTCCCCTCGGCCCACATATGGCCGATTATGCTGCCGATGGGCTTCTCCGATCTGCGTGTACTGCACGGCCAGGGCCTGATCGTGGATGGGCAGCACGTTGTCCACCTGTATCTCCTGGGTGGTCTGCGTGAAGTTAACACTCCCAGTGATGATCATATCGCTGTCGATGCCCATGACTTTGTATCACTCACCAGTATATGCACTAGGCCTGTAGACGCCAGCAAACCATCCCGAGGGAATGCTCCCGATGGCAACTTCTAGCCAATCATGCTCGTAATTCTTGTTCCTCCAATGTGCCCCTCCTTATGGCCCCTGCCACGGCATCACTGGAACGGACGAAAGACTATTAAAGGGGGATCCTTCGACGATCTTTGTGCTGTAGGCGAGGTACACGAGAGTCCGACGCGCCCGATCCACTAGACGCACCACGCGTGTTTCCTTAAAGAAGAGAGACGTCCGCTCGCTAAAGGCCTCTTCCTCCTTAGGCAGCGTGGTCAGATCCACCGTGATGGGCCCGACTTGTCGGCATGCAATGGAAAACCGCGACCGATCCTCCGCCACCCCAACCGTCCCCTTGAACCCACCCGTGCGCGCGTGCGACAGATGGCACGTGACACCGGGGACCTTGGGGTCATCGAAGGCGCTCACACAAATCTTGTCATCAGCCCACACCCGCCAGGTGGTGCTGACGCAGCCGATCTCTTCGGCATCGGCCGCACTCGCAATAACCAGGCAGAACATCATTATCGTCATGATCCATCTCACAAGAGTCATACATCTCCCTTCTGCCGGTGTTCTTCCACTAACTATATTGCCAGTCCACCACCTTGCCGCCTTCACACAACATAGTGTTGTAGCACACATCTTCGACGGTCCGGTCGACGATGAAGGTCTCCCGTACATCATAGTACATACAGACTTCTCACGTCGAACTCGACCGCAGCGCACGGCCAGCGAACCATGCTGTCGAAGTGGCGATGACCCAATGCTTGCTGCGTCTTCACCCAGTCACCCTTAGGCACCGAATAGATCTCGTTAACGAAGATCGTACACATACTATAGGTGCCGAGCCGGAAAGTTGGGGCCTCGACGGCCCAGGAGGATGAACTTATCGACTCGGAAGAGGAGAGATAAAGTCATCGGGAGGCCGAGAGCGTGGGTTGTCTCGACGTTGCAGGCCAGGATCAAGTTAACATACGCGATCAGATGCAGGCTTCGCCAGGGCTCTGGGGCTGGTAACATAGCGCTGGGGGAGCCATGGGCTTCTTGACAATCAGAAACTTCATATGAGTTAGGCATGGTGCGCTACTACGCAGGTGGGGATCACTCCCAATTGTCACTGAGTGGATGAGGATAGCTGCAGAACAGCGGGGTGTCAAACGTACTACTTATGCAGAGTCCCTTGGGAGGGGCCGACGACGCCGACGGGAGACCGAGGCACGAAGATTTTGCCCCGGCCCACCGTCGCACCTTACGGCTCTATGGTTATGTCCAGTGTGGTGGTCTGGGGCGCCTGCCATGGGTCGCCGGTGACCACGTCGATCGTCGCTCGACCGGGGCGGCGGGCAAGGAACCATACCGCGTTAGGAGCCCCCATCGGAGATAAGATGTCGCCATTGTCCCCCAGGATAGCGGGGAGGAAAGGGCCCAAGAGCTCAATCACGTTCGCGCCGGACTGAACGTGACCGCCAGTCGCCCCGAATGCTAGCACGTCGCCAACTTGAATAGTCAGGCTCGGAGGAAAACCCTGCGCATGCTGGACTTCGATCAGCCTAGCCATGGTGCTTCAACCCTAAGGATCCCTATACCGCACCGGGCCATTCATGACCCCCAGGTGGGTCAAACTGGCACTTCTACATCTTCTGATTCTTCCCATTCATCTTCGTACGCGGACATCTGTGCTCCCCCGGGCTTCGGGTAGATCCCGCCGGCAAACGCATAGTCCGTCTGGTTGATGTCCACACCACCAAGAATCGGTTTCCCATCACGGGTAATCGATCCGGGTAGTTGGTAGCACATGATCGAGGTCTGATCGGCGGGAGTGCTCATCAGCGACAGCTCGTTCAGCGGGGTGAGGACCTGCTGGTCCACCGTGCGCGGGTCCCAGCCCTGCGTCCGGAGGAAGTATTCGTAGGCCTTTGCGGGGTCGATACGCTCAACCAACTCCTTCCGCATATGTTCGTGCGGAAAGCCGAGGGTGTGCCCCGTCTCGTGCCGGACGACGCGCTTGTACTCCGACTCGGGGGTGTTCATCGTGAACCCTTGCAGGTTCATGGTCTGGCGATTCTTCGGGATGAGCAGCACGTCAGTCCCGAGATACGACCAGTACCCACCTGTCCCCCGGGAGATCCGGACGTCGCCGGTCCCTTGCGTTTCAACAAACGAGATACCCGCCACTTGGCTCCACGCGTTCATGTGGCTGAGGATCCGCGCCCGCAGGTTGGCCGCTGTGCGCTCCATAAAGCTGACCGTCAGCCGGCGCGCCGAAGGGCCCCAGTATTTCGACGTTAACACCGCGATGTGCATGGGATCGAGTGGGAAGCCTGGAGCCACATCGGCGAGTGGCCCGAACGCCGGCGCGTTGACTGGGTAGATCTTCATGGCAGTCTTGGCCGCTTTGATCAGCAGTCGCTTGGGAAGGGTTTTTGGCGTGCAGGCGAGCATATCCTGCTGCGGGGCATGCTCCAAAGCGTGGTCATTGTCGTACGCATCGTCCTGATACTCGCTGTCGCTGACTGCCGCGCTGGCCACCTCGGCGATCATGGTTAGAGCCTCGCGAAGTCGTCCTCCGTTCTCGTTCATGGTCGTACCTCCAGTAGGGGAACAGTATCTGTGTTGTCATACTTCACAGGGATGCGGGAGCTGAGCCATCGTGTCGCTCACATTCGCCCCTTGGCCCTGTGCGCCATGGTTCCGATTCCGTGACTGGCTTCTAGGAGCAAGAGCCATACCGACTTTGGACACTCGGCGGAAGCGCTTGAAATGCTGGACAACTCCTGTGTTGAAGGCCCCTGAAGTTACATTCGGCACATGTCCAGGATTACGCAGCGAGGGACCAATCCAGCCAGCCATGATTTGGGAAAACTGAGATAGACAGAGGGGTTCACACGCTGTGCATGATTGCACATGATGGTTCAATCTAGACAGACAGGAGGGAGGATTGAGACACGCATGAGGCGTAGCGGCTTCAGGAGGAAGCCGTCTTGCCCTCTCCTCCCTCCGGCGTTTCTGGATGGCTCTCCGATTCACCGGACAGATCGACGAACAACTCGAGGATCAAATAGGTGATATGCTCCTGCACACGTTTGTCTACCGAGACGGCCCCCCTCTGCATGGCCTGCTGTACCGCCTCAAGCCACACGGGGTCCTCTTGGGCATCGGCGATGAGGTCTTGGAGTTCGGCGATCTCGTCGCCAAAATCGCGATCGACTTGGGCGAGCATGGTCTCCAGCGCAGGATACAGCTGAGGTGAGAGGGGCTTCATCAGTAACTGCAGGCCGGCGGGGTCAGCCACGCGCAGGGCCATTGCCAGGCAGACCAGGCGAAGGGTGCCGGGATCAGCCGGGGCACCGCCCTGGGCGAGCTTGACCTGAATACGTACGCGAAGGTGATCCAGGTATTCCTCGATCGTGTAGTCTTCGCCCATCGTGAGAGCCTTTCGCGCGGTGATGCACCTGGGCTCGATGCAGGCCCTGTGAGTTCAAGGCGGCCCATATCCTTCGCGAGCCGCACCGGAATGATGATGCACTGGCCTATGTAGCGTCGATTTGCCACATCGCTGTCATTGTATCATACCAGGTCATCTGCTGGTTGCGCGCTTGCCCCCGACTTTCCCATTGTCAA